>JAAZIA010000026.1 GCA_012510445.1 Bacteroidales bacterium | reverse complement strand
GCACAAGCAACGCAGTAACGCAAGCACAAGCAACGCAGTAACGCAAGCACAAGCAACGCAGTAACGCAAGCACAAGCAACGCAGTAACGCAAGCACAAGCAACGCAGTAACGCAAGCACAAGCAACGCAGTAACGCAAGCATAAGCAGCACAGTAACGCAAGCACAAGCAGCGCAGAAAACACGCAGAAGCATATGAAGCGAAGAGGGCTCTTCTTAGTATTTTTACTGCTGGCAGCAGGTAAGGTCGCCAGCCAGGACGTGAGTGCTTTGCAATTACGCAATAAGGGGTTGCAGGAAGAAATTGCTACGTTGGAAAAGCGCATTCAATCTACGGCGGGTACTATTAAAGGACAGCTTACACAGTATCGGATGGGGCAACGGTTATTGGAAAGTCGCAAAGAACTCATTGCGGGGATGGAAGAAGAGTTAGCTGTGCTTAATAGCCATATAGCAGGAAAAACACAAGCTGTTGGGCAACTGCGCAAACAGCATAGGGAGTTGCTGACTGCTTATGAACAGTTACTGTCTAAGGCTTACAGGCACCGAGATAAGAAGTTGTGGATCATGCATATCTTATCTAGTCGATCGGCAGCACAGGCGTACCGCAGGTGGCGTTATTTCCGGAGCTACAGCGATCATATGCGTGCTCAGGAGAAAAAGATCAGAGACACACGCGACAGCTTGCTTAGAGAAGAGTCCCGGTTGGTTGCTTTACAACAAGAGCGTTCGGTTTCTCGTGACAAGCTGGCTCTGGAGATAACCCGCAGACAGGAGGATCAGAAAACCCTGGATCGTCGCATTAAAAGATTGCAGCAAAACGAGAAGCAACTTAGGCAGGAATTGCAAAAACGCATTCAGGAACAGAAAAAGTTAGACAAAGAAATTCAGAAAGCCTTGGCGGCTCTGGAAAAAAAAGATCTGGAACGAGATCCGGCTGCCGTAGAAGCGGCACGAGCGCTTTCGGCAGATTTTTCTGCTAACAAAGGAAACCTGCCTTGGCCTCTTACCAATGCCGTTATTATAGAACGTTTTGGACGAATAACCGACCCAAAATGGGGCTTTGTTTTTGATAATAACGGGGTTACGCTTTCCGGGCCTAAAGGGGGCGATGTAAAGTCTATATTTAATGGGACGGTTTCCAGCATTTGGATGGACAACCGAGACAGTTACCTTATAAGGATACTGATATCTCACGGTGAGTTCAGCACCATTTATTGCCACATGGTAGACGTGGTGGTTAAGGAAGGAGACCGGGTGGCTACGGGACAAAAACTGGGATCGCTATCTCCCTTGGGGGAAGGCAACAGTTATTTTCAGCTGCTCCACAACGGCAAGCCGATTAATCCGGCCGAATGGTGCCGATAAACTCCCTCACTACCGATTCGTAAGGAATGTACTGCTCCTCTTTAGGGAATATAGGGGTAAAATAACTGAGGAATTTTAGCAACCGCAACGCTTGAGGATACGCAGGTGAAATGGGTAAAATCCTGTGCAAAAGAGGCTCGGCATGGGTTTTTAAAACGGCCAGTTCATACAACAAGGCCGAGTTGAACAACACGTCTGCCTGCTCTTGAAAAGGGAAAATGTTTTTACGCTCGCCCGCGCTGATGCTGGGCCAACGGAGGATGGTCTCTTCTGCCGTAACGCCACGGAACTGCGCATCGCGAACCATACGGCGGATCATGCGGGTATCGGTTGTGGAGATACCGTTGTTCTCATCCATAGACAACGAGGTAAGGGCCGAGGCGTAAATCTTAAATGTAACACCCGAAGGAACCTTTTCCGTTAGGGCAGGATTGAGTGCATGAATACCCTCCATGATGAGGATCTGGTTTTCTCCCAATTTTAGCTTTTTTCCACGAAAAGAACGTACGCCGGTAAAAAAATCAAAATAGGGGATTTCTACCTCTTGGCCTGCAAGCAATTGGGCAAGCTGTTGGTTAAGGAAGGGCACGTCCAGGGCCCGAATGGTTTCAAAGTTATATTCTCCGTTTTCATCACGCGGGGTCTGCTCCCTGTTCAGAAAGTAATTGTCCATTTCTAAAACCAAAGGCTTAAGGCCCAGCACTTTCAGTTGTGTGGCTACTCGTTTAGAGGTGGTGGTTTTTCCGCTGCTGGACGGACCGGCAATCAACACCAGCTTAAGGCGGTCTCTGTGCCTATAAATTTTATCGGCAATTTCGGCATACCGCCTGCTGTGAAAGGCTTCTGCAGTAAGGATCAAATCTTTGGTGAGTCCTTTCTGGATGGTTTGGTTTAAGGAGCCTATGTCTTTTACACCCATAATATTAGCCCACTGAACATGTTCTTCGAACACTTCTACCAGTTTGTGCAACCGGGGAGGCCCGTCCAGCTGTCGCGGATCGTCCGGTTGAGGGTATTGCAACAAAAATCCTTTGTGGAAAAGACATAGGTCAAATAGTTTAAGGTATCCTGCAGAAGGAACTAACGGTCCGTAAAAAGTATCTGAGGTATCTCCCAGGTAATATACAGAGGTAAAAAAATGGCCTCTTGTTTTTTGCAACAAAGCTTTCTGCGGAAATCCGTTAGCCAGAAAGATTTTCTGAGCTTCCTCCGTAGGGATTTTTTCTCTTCTGAACGGAAGGTTTTCTTCTACCATACGCATCATGGCTGCATAGAGCTTTTCCATATCTTCTGTTGTCTCTTCCCTGTTGTCGGGAAAAACTAGGTCGCAATACAAAGAGTTTCCTACAGAGTAGGATATACGCAATTGCGCTTCGGGAAAAATTTGCTGTACGGCTTTTTGTAACAGAAACGAAAGGGAACGAATGTAAGTTCTTCTGCCGTCGGGATGTGTATAATCAATAAACTGTACCTGATGAGGGTTATACAATACGTAATCCAGGCTTTTAAGCCTGTTGTCAACCATGGCTGCCAGGTAGTTGCCTGCCTTGTTGCCGTGGCGTTCTTTATTTAAATCATGCAATACTTTCATTTTTCTCTTCTTTTAACCATTCTGTAAGCAACTGTCCCGTATAAGAAGCTTTGTTGTTAGACAAAGCTTCCGGGGTTCCGTAACCTACTACTTCTCCTCCGGCTTCGCCCCCTTCGGGGCCCAGGTCTATGATGTAATCTGCAGAAGCAATGATGTCCGGATGGTGTTCGATGATGATCACCGTATTGCCCTTGTCTGTAAGCCGATGCAGGATCGCAAGCAATACTTTTACGTCTTCAAAATGCAGACCGGTTGTGGGCTCGTCCAGAATATACAAAGTATTTCCGGTAGAGGTGCGGGAGAGCTCTGCAGCCAGCTTCACCCGCTGACATTCCCCGCCGCTTAATGTGGTAGAAGGTTGACCCAGCTTGATGTATCCCAGGCCAACATCTTGTAGCGTCTTTATTTTTTTAATAATGGAAGGTATGTTTTTAAAAAAATCTACCGCCTCGTTTACAGACATATTCAAGACTTGATGGATGTTTTTGTCTTTGTAACGTACGGCCAGGGTGTCGCTTTTATACCTTTTTCCTCTGCATTGGGGGCAGGTGATGTGTACGTCGGGCAGGAAATTCATTTCAATCACCTGTACTCCCGCACCTTTGCAAGATTCACAACGGCCTCCGCGGATGTTGAAGGAAAAACGTGAGGCTTTAAACCCGCGCGTTTTGGCATCGGGAGAAGCAGCAAACAGCTTGCGTATTTCTCCAAATACCTGGGTATAGGTGGCCGGATTGCTGCGTGGTGTTTTACCAATAGGCGATTGATCTACTTCTACCACTTTATCAACATGTTCTGTGCCCGTTATGGATTGGTAGGGAAGGGCTGTTTTTTTGGAGCGGTAAAATTTACGGGTAAGTACAGGTACCAGCGTTTCGTTAACCAGAGAAGATTTTCCACTGCCGCTTACTCCGGTTATGCATACAAAACAACCCAACGGAAAATCTACTGTTATGTTTTTTAAGTTATTGCCACTTGCCCCCGTTACACGCAGCGTATGTCCGTTTCCTTTATGCCTTTCTGCAGGTATAGGAATGTTGCGCAACCCTTTAAGGTATTGCCATGTGAGGCTGTTACGGTAAGCTTTTTTTAAAAATTCCTTAATGGGACCGGAAAACAAAAGCTCTCCTCCGTGACGGCCTGCTCCGGGTCCCAGGTCTACCAACCAGTCTGCATGTTCAATGGTTTCCTGATCGTGTTCTACTACAATGACGGTATTTCCCGAATCGCGCAATTTCATAAGCGCGTGAATAAGCTTTTTGTTGTCGCGCTGGTGCAGGCCAATGCTGGGTTCATCCAGTATGTACAAAACGTTGACCAGGGTAGAGCCAATTTGAGTGGCCAAGCGGATGCGTTGGCTTTCTCCCCCACTGAGGGTACGGGTACCTCTGTCTAGTGAGAGGTAAGAAAGTCCTACGTCCAACAGAAACGTAAGCCTGTTTTTAAGTTCTTTAAGGATATCAGAGGCAATGGCTCGTTGCCGTTCAGTAATACGGTCTTCAATTCCCTCCAGCCATTCTGTAAGTGGCAGAATATCCATGGCGGCCAACTGGGCAATGTTTTTGTCTCCAAAGCGGAAGCTTAGGGCTGTGGGATTCAGGCGTGTACCTCGGCAAGAATCACATTCCACCTCTTCCAGGTACCTGTCTTGTGCCGCCAACCTTCCTTCTGACTGTTCGTTCATTTGCTCCATGCGTTGAATGAGCCCCGGGAAAGTGATGGTATGTTTGCCTTCAGAAGTGCGAACGTAGATCAAACCTTCGCTTCCATAAAGCAGGGTGTCCATACCTTCTTTGGGAATCTCTTCTATGGGGGTGTTCAGGGAAAATCCGTATTTTTTTGCAATGCCTTCCAGATGGTTAAATAAGGTAGTATCTCTTTGTTTCCCTATGGGTTCAAAACCTCCCTGTGCAATGGATAAAGAGGGATTGGGTATGATTTTATTCAAATCTATACGTGTAGTAAATCCCAAACCTTTGCATGCAGGACAGGCTCCCATGGGAGAGTTGAACGAGAAACTGTGTGGAGCCGGTTCCGGGAACGACAAACCGCTTTCGGGACACATAAGGTGTTTGCTGAAATGGTCCAGCTTCCCTGTTTCCGGGTTTAGTACAGCAAAAGATCCACTGCCGTGATGTAATGCTGTCTGTACAGAATCGCGCAAACGTGCCATGGCTGCCTGGTTCCCCTCTTCTTTTGAGGGAGGAATCAATTTATCAATGACAATCTCTATAAAATGAGACTTGTACCTGTCCAACATCATGTTGTGGGTAATTTGTGTAATGGTCCCGTCTATACGCACCTCTAAAAAACCCTTTTTCAAGATCTGATCCAGAAGTTCTCTGTAATGGCCTTTGCGGCCACGTACTATAGGTGCCAGCAGGATACACCTTTTGCCCCGGTATTGTTCTGCAATGAGTGACACCATTTGCTCTGCCGTATAGCGTATCATGGGTTTTCCCGTAACGGGCGAGTAGGCAATAGAAGCCCTGGCAAACAACAAGCGCAGAAAATCATAGATCTCGGTTATGGTACCTACAGTAGAGCGCGGGTTACGGGTGGTTGTCTTTTGCTCAATGGCAATGATGGGACTAAGCCCCGATATGTGATCTACATCCGGACGTTGCAGCACACCCAGGTACTGGCGGGCATAAGACGAAAGCGTTTCCAAATAACGTCTTTGTCCTTCTGCATGCAATGTGTCAAAAGCCAGCGAAGATTTACCGCTTCCACTCAACCCCGTGATCACGCAAAGGGCATGGCGCGGGATGGAAAGATTGATGTTCTTCAAGTTGTTGACACGTGC
This sequence comes from Bacteroidales bacterium, assembly GCA_012510445.1. Classification (GTDB taxonomy): domain Bacteria; phylum Bacteroidota; class Bacteroidia; order Bacteroidales; family UBA932; genus DMER64. The sequence continues at coordinate 14,779 of JAAZIA010000026.1, read as the reverse complement.
TCCTTCTATCCGAATGTAAGGATCTGTCATAATTAGTACAAGTGTTGCAAGTAGGGGTTATGAGCACATTCTTCGGCTACCGTAGTGGCCGGTCCATGACCGGGATATACCATAGTGGCAGGGGGTAGGGAACGGATTTTTCCGGAAAGCGAAGCCATCAAATGGTCGTAATTGCCGCCCGGCAAATCGGTACGTCCCACGCTGCCGGCAAACAACAAGTCTCCCGTAAATAAAACGGCGTCTTGTGCCCGGTATAGGCAAACACTTCCCGGACTGTGTCCCGGAGTATGGATAACTTGGAATTCCAGCATGCCGCACGAAAGTGTGTCTCCATCGCTTAAAGAATGGTACTCAAGTTCCGGCTGAGACATCCTGAATCCAAAAAGCTTAGCATGATGGGAAGCTCGTTGTAAATTTCCTTCTTCCAGGGGATGAATGTATAATGGGATCCCGTATTGTTTCATTACAAATGGAAGCCCCATCAGGTGATCAAAGTGGCCATGAGTATTGACCACCAGCTGTGGGGTGAGTTTGTGCTCTTCTATATAAGTAACCAGGCGTTGTTCTTCTTTTGACCCAAAACAGCCCGGATCAATAATCATGCAATGTCCTTCTTTATCATGAACCACATAACAGCAGGTGCGTAACGCATTAAAATAAAATGTTTTTATGTGCATAGTTTTTTTTACTTTTTGGTCCCTTCCAGCATAGGGACAAATTGGTAGAGTCCAAAATCCTCTGTGCTGTACTCATTTTCTCCCGTTCTTGTGATGCGCAACATACGTTGCACGTGTTTACCTACCGGAACTACCATTTTTCCACCAACAGCCAGTTGTTTTTTTAATTTTTCGGGTACCTCCGGTGCTCCACATGCCACAAGTATGCCATGAAAAGGGGCAAACTGAGGAAGTCCTGAAAAACCATCTCCAAAGATAACATTAGATGGGTCAAAACCGGCGGCTGCCAGATTTTTTTGTGCCAGAATATACAACTCCTTTACCCGTTCTATGGAGTAGACGTAGAAACCCATAGCCATAAGGATGGCTGCCTGGTAACCACAGCCGGTTCCAATTTCCAGTACTTTATCCCTCTTGCGGCAGTCCAACAGGTGGGTTTGCATGGCAACGGTATAGGGTTGAGAAATGGTTTGTCCATACCCTATGGAAAGAGGCTTGTCTTTATAAGCCAGGTGAGACAGCTCTTTTTCTACAAACATATGACGAGGTACTTGCTCCACGGCTTTTAGAACTTCAGAAGAAAAGGGATACTTATGGGAAAGCTCTTTTACCAAAAGCCGTCTTTGGCCTTTTTGCTTTAGGTCGTCAGAGGAGTACATAATCTGTTAAATCAAATGAGTAAGCCCCCTCTCTTACGAGAGGAGGCTTCTGTCTGTTTTAGGTAAAATGAGTTAGTAAGCTACATAATGCAATGCAGGATCAAGCCGTATGGCTTTTTCCTTATACTCGGTTGCTTTCTCTGCTTCATTTAAGCGTCCGTAAGCCACTCCTTGCAGGAACAGTACGTAAGGATCATTCTGATCCAAACCGGCTAACACTTGTTGTGCATCTTTCACACGGTTCTTGTTCAGCAAAGCCACAGCGTAGTTAACGTCTTTTGTAGGGGCCAACAGTTCCAAAGCTTTATCGTTATCGTTTTGGTAAATGGCCAAGACACCACGGTAGTAACGGACGGTGTTTTTATCTGAAACATTGTTTAGAGCTGTTTCAGCAGCTGCATAATCGCCTTGTTTCATGGCAATACAAGCTTGTTGCAACCCTATCAAGTCTTTTTGCTCTTGTTCAATAGCTACCAAAGCTCCGTCTTCGAGTGTTTGTAAGGCGGCATCCAGGTCGTTTGCCAAGATTTGATGGTAAGACAAGTTGATGTATAGTTCTACAGCTTCCGGATAGCGCTCCAGACCCCTCTTATAGAGGCTAATGACTCTGTCATTTTCCAGATCCATGGCTGCTTGAATGATATCGTTGGGTGTTAAGTACTCCGGTTGGTCATCTGCAATCACGCGTACTTCTTCTGCCGATAGTTTGATGGGATCAAAGCTTACAGAAACGGATCCGTAACGCAATAGCGGAAGCATTACGTTTTTCACTTCTGCATTGGTTGCAATCTCTGTACGAATCTGACGCTCTGCTTCTGCAGGGTTAGAGGCTAACCGCAGGAATTTGTCTGCCAGCTCTTCTTTATTGCTAACAGAAGATTCCTTCATAGCCGTATAGAACTCGTTCCAGAATCCCATGCCCGCTGTGCTTGTTACTGTCCATGCACTTGCTGGCACTTCTTTGGTGTATCCTTGATCTTTCAGGGCTTTGTCAAAGAAGTTGCGAGTATGTTCTGCACGTCTTTTGGCCAGCGGATCGTTAATACGAGCCGTTCCTTCCGGCGATGCATTCCCTTCTACATCAATACGCACGATGTTAAAATCATCACGAGTAGCCAATTGCTTTAGCGAATTGAGCACACGCGTAATCTCAGGCTGTGTAGCAATGTTAGAAGTTACCGTGTATCCGTTTACCGGGAAAAACACTTTGCCCTTGAGTGATGCTCTGGTACTTGATTCAGTAACGCTATGAGCTTTGTAAACAGGTAAAACAGGGGTCAGAGGTACGTAAACCACGTGATCGCACAGCGGTTTGCGCATTTCTTCCCGGGTAAGGCAATTTTCTATCCAGGCTTCTGTTTTAAGGGTGGCTGTAGCCAACCCTTCATGGTAAGGAATGACGGTGTGATAAGTGAGAACTTGACGCACAGACCAGTCCACTACAGGATAGTTGGTGTCCATCACAGCAAAGCCTTGAACTGTATAATCTGGCAATTCTTGTACTTCACCGTTGGCATATAAAATGGAAGGCATTAAACAAAAGGTGATCCTTTTTTCAAAATAGTTTGCAGGAATTTCTACCTGGAACTGAACAGATACCGTTTGATTTTCCTGAACCTCAAAAACCGGTGTTCCGCATACGATTCCGGAGTAATCTGCCGGAATCCTTGTGGTTGCACAAGATGCTACAACAAGGGACACTGCTCCGAGGAATAGGATTTTCACAATTTTCTTCATGATCTATAAGGTTTGAATAGTAGACAATTATTAGGCTATACATACAAAGTTATGTAAAATATCCCCAGCTAACAACATTTTTTTGTATATATTTGTTATCCACAAAAACATAGCAAAATGCATATAGCCGTTGCAGGAAATATAGGCAGTGGGAAAACAACCCTTACAAGACTTCTTTCTGCTCATTACGGGTGGGTCCCAAAATACGAAGAAGTAGCCGATAATCCCTACCTTACCGATTTTTATGAAGATATGCAGCGTTGGTCTTTTAACTTGCAGGTTTTCTTCCTAAACCGCCGTTTGGCGGGCATTGTAGAAATTCAAAAGACAGGAGCTACTGTCATTCAGGATCGTACCATTTATGAAGACGCCGCTATTTTTGCCACCAACCTGCACGCCATGGGGTTGATGTCCACACGCGACTTTGACAACTACATACGGCTGTACGAACTTATGATATCCCTTATACCGCCTCCGGATTTATTAATTTATCTTAGGGCCTCTGTCCCCACGCTTGTAAAGCGTATTCAGAAACGAGGCCGCGAGTACGAAAGCTCCATCCGCCTAGACTACCTTACAGGTCTTAACGAACGGTACGAGGCATGGATAGAGAAGTACGAAGGTCCCAAAATGATATTGGAAGTAGATGAACTTCAGGTAGAAGAAAATCCGGAAGACTTGAGCAAGGTCATCGATAAAATTGACGCAAGGCTGCACGGGTTGTTCTAGTTTTCTCGCACAAGTTCTAGTTTCTTGCACAAGAAGATGCTTTTGTGCAAGGCGTAGATGTTCCTGCACAGAATGTGGTTTTCTCGCACAACGTAATTTTTTCCGCACACAACAGATAATTTGTTTTGTAATATGTTGGTAAAGACATATGGGAGTGCGGTACATGGTATTGAAGCATTGACCGTGACTATCGAGGCGGACGTTTCTCCCGGTTTAAATTTTCATTTAGTAGGATTGCCGGACAATGCCGTAAGAGAATCTCAGCAACGCATATCTACAGCCGTACAGTCCGTAGGCATGAATATTCCCGGTAAACGTATTGTGATAAACATGGCTCCTGCCGATCTCCGTAAAGAAGGCTCGGCCTATGACCTGCCGCTGGCACTGGCCGTTCTGGCCGCCTCGGGACAAATCAACAGCCGTTTTTTAGAGGGCACGCTCTGCATGGGCGAACTGGCGCTGGACGGAACGCTCCGGCCGGTGAGGGGCGCGCTCTCCATGGCCCTCCACGCCAAGAAGGAAGGCTTTGAACGGTGTGTTTTTCCTCTGGACTCTGCCCGGGAAGCCGCTGTAGTAGAAGGCATTGCCGTCTATGGAGTTACGCACCTGGCCCAGGTACTGGATCTGGTGGAAGGGTATCCGGGCTTGGAACCTTTGCGGGTGGATGATCCGGCCGATTTCCCGACCCGTCCCACTGCCGATTCCTCGACCCGTCCCACTGCCGGATTTAAGCTCAGTCCTACTCCTGGTTCCTCGACTGCTTCCTCCGCCGGGCAGGCGTACCCCGATTTTGCACAGGTTCGGGGGCAGGCTCAAGCACGCAGGGCTTTGGAAGTAGCGGCTGCCGGCGGGCACAACGTGCTGATGACAGGGCCTCCGGGAGCAGGCAAGACGTTTATGACCAAGTGCTTGCCGGGCATCCTTCCGTCTTTGACTCGGCCCGAAGCCATAGAAACCACGCGCATTTGGTCTGTGGCCGGCTTGCCCAGAAAAGAGCAGGGGCTAATGCGTACCCGTCCGTTCCGCGCGCCGCACCATACAGCTTCCGTAGTTTCTCTTACCGGTGGAGGAGCGCACGCTTTGCCGGGAGAAATATCGTTGGCGCACAACGGAGTACTGTATTTAGACGAACTACCCGAGTTCCCCTCCACGGCGCTGGAGGTGTTGCGGCAACCCTTGGAAGACGGTACCATACGGCTGTCTCGGGCTAGGTACAAAGTGGATTATCCGGCGCGTTTCATGTTGGTGGCTTCTATGAATCCGTGTCCCTGCGGTTTTAACGGACATCCTTCCCGTGAATGTGTATGCGCAGAGTATCAGATCAGACGCTACCAGAACAGAATCTCGGGGCCGTTGCGTGACAGAATGGATATTCATTTGGTGGTCAGGCCTGTAGACGTAGAAGATTTGATTCCCCGGGAGGGGTTTGTTGCACAGGCCGAGGATTCGCAGGCCATCCGTGCGCGGGTAGAGCAGGCACGGGTTGTGCAACTGGAACGCTTCCGTGGCTTAGAAGGCGTGCATACCAACGCCCGGATTCCCGTAACGTTGCTGCCGCGCTTTTGCCCGCTGGATGTTCCATGCCGAGCCTTCCTGAAGCAGGCCCTGGAACGGCTGCATCTCTCTGCCCGCGCCCACCACCGCATCCTCCGCCTGGCCCGCACCATCGCTGACCTGGACGGCTCCGCTGCTCTGCAGTTGCAGCACCTGGCCGAGGCGGTGCAGTATAAATAAGTGGTACGCCAAAGGCTTTTGGCGCATATAAAAGGCTGCTTCGCAGCACCAATCATTTTGAGTGCGTTTTGTTGAGTGTTGAGTGCGTCGCACTCGAGGGTTAAGTTGCTGATTAACTGTTGCTTACTGAAAACGTCCCCCCGGGGGACGTTTTCAGCAACTGTCTAGAATACAGACAATTAAGTGCTTAGTGCGTTGCACTAAAGTTGTTGCTCTAGGGAGGGTGAGGGAGGGTGGTAAGTAACAAAAATGTTATAAATACATATAACGTGTTGTTTGTCTGCATGTTAAAGGTGTCCTCCTATTTTCCACTACTTACCACTCTCGCAGGTTTTTGCGGTTTTTCGCCAATTTGAAGGGAGGGTGGTAAGTAATAAAAATTTCGTAAACGGATGTAATTGTCTGTTTATATGTAAGTTGAAGACATTTTTCTGTTTTCCGCTATTTACCACCCTCTTTGAACCGTCATCTCATCTCATCTGAGAGAGAGTATGTGTGAACTTGGCGCATTTTAAAGCGCTGCTTCGTAGCACCAATAATCATTTTGAAAGTGACGCACTAAAGTTGCTGCCTTGAAAAGTACCATCACCAAGCTTTGTACTTTTTTAAATAAATACTAACTTTACGTATTAGCATAAGCATACCATTGTTTCACAAACAGTTTCATAGACAATCGACTATACCAAATTGGTCAGGCGTTATAGGCAAAATAAAAAGCCAGCAGTTAGCTAACACTTGATAGAAAAGATCTATGCTTAGAAAAAGAAATCAAAATCCGGAGCAAATAGCAAGAGATAAAATTGATGAAATGCTCCAAAATGCAGGATGGGCTGTCCAATCTAAAAAGGAAACAGATTTATCTGCAGCTCAGGGTGTAGCTATCAGAGAGTATCAAACCGACATTGGTTTTGCAGACTACCTTCTGTTTGTAAATAGGAAACCTGTAGGTATTATTGAAGCTAAGCGGGAAGATGAAGGGCATAGACTTATTACGGCAGAAGATCAGTCATATAGTTATGCAATTGCTAAATTAAAATATTACCAAAACAAAGACCCCCTCTCATTTGTTTACGAAAGTACCGGAACCGTTACACGTTTTACAGACTACAGAGACCCAAAGCCCCGGGGGCGCAACATCTTCAGCTTTCATCAACCTCAAACTATTGCCGAGTGGTTAAAGAGAGAGGAAAGTCTGCGGCAGAGGCTACTAAGAATTCCGGAGTTAAATCCTACCGGATTAAGAAAGGCTCAAGTTGGAGCTATTCAAAGACTTGAAACATCTTTTAAAAACAACCGACCCAAAGCACTTATCCAGATGGCGACGGGTGCCGGAAAAACATATACTGCTGCAACCTTTATCTATAGGCTTTTAAAATTTGCAGATGCCAAGCGTATCTTGTTTTTAGTGGATACCAGGAACCTGGGTGAGCAGGCAGAACAGGAATTTCAAATTTATCAACCCAACGACGACAATAGAAGATTCAAAGAACTATATAATGTTCAACTACTCAGATCCAACTATATAGCCTCTGACAGCCAAGTCTGTATCTCAACCATCCAGCGCCTTTACTCAATACTCAAAGGTGAGGAGTTAGATGAAAGTGCTGAAGAGGATAACCCCAATGAAAGCAGCAGCTGGCTGCAGCAACAGCTAAGTGACAGAAAGGCCGTCCCTGTTGAATATACTCCTAATGTACCTATAGAACTATTCGATTTTATTGTTATAGATGAGTGTCATCGTTCTATCTATAATCTATGGAAGCAGGTGTTAGATTATTTTGATGCCTTCCTTATTGGCATAACGGCTACTCCTGATAAACGTACCTTCGGATTCTTTAACCAGAATGTTGTAAGTGAATACACCTATGAAGAATCGGTAGTTGATGGGGTGAACGTACCTTATGATGTTTACACTATTGAGACTCAAATATCAAGGAAAGGCTCTACAGTTAAGGCAGGCTGGTATGTGGATAGGCGCGACAAGCTTACAAGAGAGAAACGTTGGCAGCAAGAGGACGAAGATACTCAATATGAAAGAAATGATTTGGATAAAAAAGTTGTGAATACCAGCCAGATCAGAACAATTATAAAAGAGTTTAAGAGAGCACTTGAAACAGAAATATTCCCCAATAGGGTTGATAGTAACGGTGAGTATGAGGTACCTAAAACGTTGGTTTTTGCCAAAACAGACAGCCATGCCGATGATATCATAAGAATTATACGCGAGGAGTTTAACGAAGGGAATAAATTTTGTAAAAAAGTGACGTACAAGATTGATGAGGATCCCAAATCACTTCTTAACCGTTTCCGCAACGCATATTACCCACGAATTGCTGTTACTGTTGATATGATTGCTACCGGAACCGATATTCAAGCTTTGGAGGTGCTACTCTTTATGCGAGATGTTAAAAGTATAAACTACTTTGAGCAGATGAAGGGGCGTGGTACCAGGACCATTACCAGAGATTCGCTGCAAAGAGTATCGCGAACCGCAGTAGATAAAACCCACTTTGTAGTTGTAGATGCTGTAGGGGTAACAAAATCTAAAAAGACGGACAGCCGCCCCCTGGAAAGGAAGCACTCTATTCCCTTGAAAGATCTGCTGGGAGCTGTCAAGATGGGTGTCACCGACGAAGATCTGTTCCTATCACTGGCCAATCGATTGATCCGACTCGACAAACAAATAAAACAAAAAGACCAAGAACAGCTCCTAGAATATTCAGGTGGAAAAAGCTTAAAGCAAATAACCCAAGAGCTTATAGCAGCCTACGACGAAGATAGCATCTATAAGAAGGCAAAACCCGAGATAGAAAAGATACCAACCTCGGAGCACACACCGGATCTTGAAGAGGATGTCAAGAAAAAGGCACAGCAAGAGCTTATTGCTGAGGCGGCTAAAGCCTTTACCGGTACGTTCTGCGATTTTATTGAAAATGTGCGCTTGCAACATGAACAGATTATTGACCATATCAATATTGATGAAGTAACTACAAGCGAATGGGACAGTTTTACCCAAGAGACGGCCGAGCAGACCATCCTGGAGTTCACTCAATATATTGAGAGCAACAAAGATGAGATTCAGGCATTGAGTATTTTTTACAATCAGCCCTACAACAGGAGATATATTACCTACAAAATGCTTAAAGAAGTGATGGATAAGTTGCAGAGGGAAAAACCTACTCTTAGCCCTAATTATGTTTGGGATGCTTATGTCACTTTAGAAAAGAGCAATCATAAGAACATTGCAGCAGAACGTCCTAAGAGTGAATTAACTACACTTGTTTCTATCATTCGTAAAGCATGTGGGATAGATAAAGAGCTGAAACCTTACGATAAAACCATAAATGAAAATTTTAAGAAATGGATATTTAAACAAAATGCAGGGCAGCACAACCGGTTTACCCCGGAGCAAATGGATTGGCTTCGTATGATTAAAGACCATATGGTAAGCAGTTGTCACATTGAAGTGGACGATTTAAATTATGTGCCGTTCAACGAAGAGGGAGGTATAGGAAAAATGTATCAGCTTTTTGGTGACGAAATGAATAGGATTATAGAAGAGCTGAATGAAGCGATGGCAGCATAGCTATTTATTACTTTTACAAAAAGTTTAGACAAACAATGTATTATAGACGTAAAGTTATATTATCACTTCTTGAGTTATTTAATGATCAGTTAGAGAAACTTCAATTACAGAGACTACTTATGCTTCTGTCATTTCAGCAAACGAACCCCAGTTTCTATTTTGTCCCACATAAGCTTGGAGGCATCTCTTTTCAAGCCAATGCAGATTTATCTACAATGAAAAAGTACAGATTGTTAGATGAAGAAGAAAAATATTGGAAAAGAGTTACTAACATATCATATACCAATGAATTAAAAAGAGAAGATCTAGCTGCTTTAAATGAGCTAAAAGAGAAATTCCTTTATAAATCCTCTGAATATTTAATCAGATATGTCTATAAATACTATCCCTACTATGCTATTAACAGCAAAGTAACAGAACGGTCAATGAGCTATAAAGAGAGAAGCAAAATAGCAGATGAAATACCACACTCATCAGAAAAGGCTCTTTTCACTATAGGATATGAGGGAGTAACTATAGAGCAATATATCAATAAGCTAATTAAAAGAGACGTGAAAGTTCTGTGTGATGTTCGAAAAAACTCCTTTAGCATGAAGTATGGTTTTAACAAATCTCAGTTAAAAATGGTTTGTGAAGGCGTTGGGATAATGTTTATACATATTCCTGAACTTGGAATTGTCTCTTCAAAGCGGAAAGAGTTAAAAACACAAGAGGACTATGATACGTTATTTGGAGAGTATAAAAAGACTGTTCTTAAAGAGACATTGAACGAACAAAAACAGATTTTAGACTTTATCGAAAAACATAAACGGGTAGCTTTAACCTGTTTTGAAAAAGACAAAAGCCAATGTCATCGGACACCTTTGGCTGAAGCTGTCTCACAACTCTCTTCATTTAAATATGAAGTTAAACATCTGTAACCGTGATACGCAAAAGAGTCCTTCTTACTGTAACCACCTATCCACTACCATCAAGAAGATATGACGAGCTAGTCTGTACAGCCGGAGTTTTAGAGGATGGGAGTTGGATTAGACTGTACCCTATGCCTTTAAGTTTTTTACATAGCCTAAAAAAAGACGGTAAAATAAAGCAGACCAAATATACTTGGATAGAATTAAATGTAAAAAAACGAAAAGATGATTTTAGACCGGAAAGTTACTCTCCTGCTGATTATCAATTTAATGATTTAGAAATTGGTGATACAATAGATACTACCGGCAATTGGCATATTAGAAAAAAATACTGTTTGCAGAATGTGTATGCTAATATTGAGGCCTTGATAAAAGATAGTCGGGCACCAAACTATAAATCGCTAGCAACCTTTAAACCACAAAGAGTCCGCAAACTCATAATAGAAAAAGATGACAGAGAATGGAAGCCTGTATGGCAGGCATTAAAACAACAGATGAGTTTATTTGATAAAAACCCGGAAAATCCTTCAAAGATGTTCCCTAAAATACCCTATAAATTCAAATATGAATTTGAAGATGATGCCGGAAGAATATGTCGCTTGATGATTGAAGATTGGGAGATTGGTCAATTATACTGGAACTGCTTGCGAAGCAGCAATGGAAATGAGGAAGAAGCTCTAAGGAAAGTAAGAGAAAAATATGAAACTAATTTTATCAACAACAAAGAACTCTATTTTTTCTTAGGCACCACCAAACCATGGCATATGAGAAGAGCAGTAAACCCCTTTGTCATTATAGGTGTGTTTTATCCTAAGAAAGAGAATGATAAACAGTTGAGCTTGTTTTAAATAGCAGGTAGCTGATAAACGTAGAGTTAAAATAATGAAAAAGAGGATATATAAAGAGGACTGGGTAGAGTGCAAATTGGGTGAGATTGCAAAATGGAGTTCTGGCGGAACACCTAAGTCAACAAATAAAAGCTATTACAATGGCAACATACCATGGCTTATAATCAGAGATTTAAACGATGGGAGTGTCTTTAATTCAGAAAAAAAAATTACTCAAAAAGGCTTGGAAAATAGTTCTGCAAAAATTGTTAAACCAGATAGTGTTTTAGTTGCTATGTATGGGAGCATAGGAAAGCTAGGAATTAATAAAGTAGAAGTTACAACCAACCAAGCAATAGCATTTACACAAACACAATACTCTGGTATATATAACAAATATTTATTCCATTATTTATATTATTCACGACCACTCCTTCATTCATTAGGAAAAGGAGCTACACAAAAAAACATTAGCCAAACAATATTAAAGATATTTCCCTTCCCTCTTCCTCCATTTCCTATTCAACACGCCATTGTCAAAAAAATTGAAGAACATTTCAGTAGTTTAGATAATGGAATTGACGAACTAAAGAAGGCTCATAAAAAATTAAAGATATATAGGCAAGCAGTATTAAAAAAAGCGTTTGAGGGGGAGTTGACGAAAGAATGGAGGAGTAATAACAATCTTGATAGTTGGAGTGATGAAACATTTGAAAGTATTACAAATTCTTTAAAGAGAGGTCCTTTCGGAGGTGATCTTAAAAAAGCTTTCTTTGTAGAGAATGGGTATCCTGTTTATGAACAACAACATGCCATAAATAATACATTTAACAACTTGCGTTATTTTATAAATGAAGAACGATACAATTTACTTAAAGCTTGTGAAGCTTTACCTGGTGATTATATAGTAAGTTGCTCGGGAACGATGGGAAGAATTGCTCGTATACCTAAAGACGCTAAAAAAGGTATAATTAATCAAGCATTAATGAGAATAAGAATCAACGAAGAAAAAATTTCTCATAAATACTTTATTAAGTTTTTTAAGTCCCAAATGTTCCAATCTAAAATTTTACAAGATTCAAGGGGGTCAGGAATGCAAAATATGGCAGGCATTAGAGAACTAAAACCTATAAAAATATCTTTGCCACCCCGTCCTGAACAGCACCAAATTGTTAAAGAGATTGAGTTGCACCTATCTGTATACGATGCTGTGGAGAAGAGTATAAAAGAGAGCCTGCTGAAAGCTGAATTATTACGCCAAAGCATTTTGAAGAGGGCTTTTGAAGGTAAGCTACTTACACCCGAGGAGATAGAGCAGTGCAAGCAGCACCCCGATTATGAACCGGCATCGGTTTTACTGGAGAAAATAAAAACAGAGAAAAAGAATCAGAACAGATAAAAGACAATTATATAAAATGACAGATACAGCAATTATATCCAAAATATGGAATCTTGCCAATGTACTACGCGATGATGGTGTAAGTTATGGCGACTACCTGGAGCAGATCACTTATTTGCTATTCTTGAAGATGGCAGATGAGTTGAACAAACCGCCTTATAACAAGGGATTGGTATTTCCCAAAATGAGGGATACCGAAGGAAAAGAAACTCCAAATGGAGAGGTGTGCAATTGGGAGACCCTAGCTAGTAAACGGGGAGCCGAACTAGAATCTTTTTACAGCCAACTCTTGCGTACTCTTTCAACTGAGAAAGGGATGTTGGGACAGATATTTACTAAAAGTCAGAATAAAATTCAGGATCCAGCCAAATTATTACGTGTGATTGATATGATCAATCAGGAAGATTGGAATATGATGGGTACCGATGTAAAGGGGAAAATTTATGAGGGGTTGCTGCAAAAAAATGCGGAAGATACAAAAAGTGGAGCCGGACAATATTTCACCCCGAGGGCGTTGATTAAAACAATGGTGGCATGTGTACAACCAAAGCCACTGAAAACAATTGTAGATCCTGCCTGCGGAACAGGAGGCTTCTTTCTGGCTGCCTACGACTGGATTGCAGAGAACCATCCGTTAGATCGTGAGGAGAAAGAGTTTTTAAAGAATAGAACCTTTCACGGCAATGAGATTGTCGCCAACACTCGCAGGATGTGTCTGATGAATATGTATTTGCACAATATTGGTGAGATTGATGGAAAGACATTTATCAGCCCCAATGACTCGCTTGTAGCGGATGATGGTAACAGATATGATTATGTATTGGCCAATCCCCCCTTTGGCAAGAAAAGCAGCATTACCATCACCAATGATGAAGGTGAAACGGTAAGAGAGGATTTGAGTTATAATCGGCAAGATTTCTGGGAAACAACTTCTAATAAACAGCTCAATTTTTTGCAGCATATCAAATCACAACTAAAGGTGACAGGCCAGGCGGCAGTTGTGATGCCTGACAATGTACTCTTTGAAGGTGGTGCAGGTGAGGAGGTGCGTAAACAGTTGATGAAAACCACAGAGCTTCACACCATTTTGAGGCTTCCCTCCGGTATATTTTATGCACAAGGAGTAAAGGCAAATGTGCTTTTCTTTAATAACAAACCAGCAAGTAAAGAGCCTTGGACAAAGGAGGTCTGGTTTTATGACTACCGAACCAATGTACATCACACATTGAAACAGAAACCACTAACCACAGCGCATCTCGAAGAATTTGTAAAGCTTTATAATTCTGAGAACATCTATAACCGAAAAGAAACTTGGAGTGAAGAGAACCCCGATGGCAGATGGAGAAAATATAACTATGAAGAGATTCTGGATAGAGACAAAACCAGCTTGGATATATTTTGGATAAAGGATAAAAGCCTTACTGATCTTGATAATCTACCCGACCCGGATATTTTAGCTTCGGAAATTATTGAAAACTTAGAGGCAGGTTTGGAAAATTTTAAAGAAATTATGGAAACTTTAAACAACAAAGTATAAAGAAGCCTACTTAACCTAAACCTATACTCAACTCACTCAATTAAAGGTAAAACGGTCAACATAATGACGGAATTCATGCAAATTCGGTCAACGTAATGACGGAATTAACGAAAAACAACGTTGAACGTAATAGTTTACCTATTTTTGTGGTATGGAATTGACTTTTTCCTTGGAGAATATACGGCAGGCAGCCGGAGAGCTGCTGGAGTTTACGGGTAAGGAAGGGGTACTGGCTTTTTACGGTCCGATGGGCGTGGGGAAAACCACGTTCATTAAGGAGTTATGCCGGGTACTAGGGGTTAAGGATGTGGTGAACAGTCCGTCGTTTGCTCTGGTTAACGAATACCAAAGTGCAGAAGGTACGCCTGTGTATCACTTTGATTTTTACCGCATTAAAAAAATAGAAGAGGCGGTGGACATGGGAGCCGAGGAATACTTCTATACCCCCAACACCCTCTGTCTGATTGAATGGCCCAAGCGCATAGAGCCGATGCTCCCCCCGGATGCTCATAACATAACGATGGAAGTTTTGCCGTCAGGGGAGCGGAAACTTAAGATTCTATAGAGCGTAAGATTCTATAGAGCGGCTGCTCTTGTTTTTATTTCAAATATTTTATACCAATAAAAGAATGCTTGAGGATTGGATTTTTTCAATTTATTATGCTTGCTGTTCAATGGATTTGAAATAACCCAATCCCTTATTTGTTGCGGATTGACATATTTCTCTATTTCAGTACAAAGCACGGATAACTTTTTCAACTAATATTTTGTCGGTTCTTTTGTTCGCTTTCGCAATATTGGTTATCCACTCTAATGAAATGTATTCTTTATTTATCATGTTCTATCACTAGTGTCCACTTAAAATATGGACGATTAAAAAAGTTTAAAAATTAAATAATAACGGTTCACAAGAACCATTAAGTTCATTGACATTATTGAATTTTGTTTTATCAAAAAGGTCTTGTAAAGGCTCGGTATCGGTT
>JAAZIA010000025.1 GCA_012510445.1 Bacteroidales bacterium | reverse complement strand
TCTCTGGAGTTTACCAGACCCAATTCTTTATATGATATCATAATAATAGTTTATTAACAAAGATAAGACTTTTGATGTATATTTGGGGCAGATAAACCTTAATTCAGCATGAAATCCTATATACTGGAAGAGACCAACTGGCACACCATTAAAGAAACAAAATACCAATTGGCTCTCTTGCCCTGGGGGGCAACAGAAGCTCATAATTATCACTTGCCCTACGGTTCAGACACGTTTATGGCAACAGAAGTGGCCAAGCGGAGTGCAGCCTTGGCATGGGAGCGTAACGTAAAAGCATTGGTATTGCCGGAAATAGCATATGGTGTAAATTCGGGTCAGATGGACATTCCTTTTTGTATGCATATGAACCCTTCTACACAACAAAGGATTCTAGAAGACATAGTGACCGTACTTATGCGCCACAACGTCAACAAATTAGTCATTCTGAACGGCCATGGAGGCAATGCGTTTCAGAACGCCATAAGAGAGTTGGAAGTTCGTCATCCTAATATGATCATTTGTATGGTCAACTGGTGGCGTGTGCGTCCGGTAAGGGAGTATTTTGACAATCCGGGTGATCATGCAGATGAAATGGAGACTTCTTCTATGATGTACCTGCGTCCTCAGCTGGTATTACCGCTGGATAAGGCAGGCGATGGAAAAGAAAACCGTTTTGCCATCAAAGCGTTCAGAGAGCGCTGGGCATGGATTTCCAGACGGTGGGTGTATGCATCTGAAGATACAGGCGTAGGCAATCCAAAGCTCTCTACGGCAGAAAAAGGAAAACGCTTTATGGAAGACAGCATTCAAGAAATAGCTTCTTTTCTTGTGGAATTGGCAAATATCAAAAACGTGAAAGATTTGTATGAAAAATAAGAAAGCCCTCATTTTTTCGGCTCCTTCAGGGTCGGGAAAAACTACGGTAGTAAACCATTTGATGGAAACTTTTCCCAGGTTGGATTTTTCCATTACAGCAACTACCAGACCGCGAAGGGGAGTTGAAAAAAACGGAAAGGAGTATTATTTTATAACAAAAGAAGAGTTTCTGACGTTAATAGAACAGGAGGCTTTTGTGGAATGGGAAGAAGTGTACAAAGGTAATTATTACGGAACACTCAATTTGGAATTGGAGCGGATCTGGAACGGAAACAAAGTGGCTGTTTTTGATGTGGATGTAAAAGGAGGCATCAACTTGAAGAAATTCTTTGGAAAAAGAGCTCTTTCCGTTTTTATTGCACCGCCTTCTTTAGAAGTGTTGAAAGAACGCCTGATTGCCCGAGGAACAGACACCTTACAGGCTATCGAAGAACGTTTGGCCAAAGCCTCTATAGAAATGCAGGATGCGCAAGACTTTGACGTATTGCTGATTAACGATCGCCTGGGAGATACGCTGGCCAGAGCAACGGAAATAGTAGCGGCTTTTATACAGTAACAAAAACGTACGCACCTCTATGAAAACGTGCGGTTTATATTTTGGATCTTTCAATCCGTTTCACATTGGCCATCTGGCCATTGTGAACTACTTGGTTTCTTATACAGACCTGGATGAAGTACAGATTGTCCTTTCGCCTCTAAACCCCCTGAAAGAAGGGATAATACCTGCAGATGACCCACCTGCCAAACGTTTACAACACATTCGCAATGTACTGGAAGCCAGAAGATTTCAAGTTCAGGTTTCAGATATAGAATTCACTTTGCCTAAGCCGCTTTACACCATTAGAACGTTACGTCATTTTAGCCGTATGCATCCCAATGTACAACTTGTTCTGGTTATAGGGGCAGACCAGTTAAGGGATATTGAACAATGGTATGAGTGGGAAAATTTAGTAAGGGAATTTGCCTTGTACGTGTATCCAAGGTACGGGATTGACAGTGAAGAATGGTATGTCAAATACAGCCCGTATGCAGCAAGCATTACCTTGTTACAAGCTCCGCTCGTCACGGTTTCCTCAACTTTTATAAGAGAGGGATTGGCTGCAGGAAAGAATATGAACGGATTTTTAGTATAACGTGAGAATATACAACGCAAAGGATATCAGGGCTATTGATAAGCTGTATATGGAAGCCTATGGGGTCGAGGAAAAAGACTTGATTGAACGGGCGGCTGCAGCATTTGTAAAGGCACTGCTTGCCAAGGAACAAACTCCTGCAGAAGTGTGGGTGGTAGCCGGTCCCGGAAACAACGGAGCCGATGCCCGTTCCGTTGCTGCGTTATTACAAGAGAAAGGCAGTAAGGTAACGCTTTGGGACTTTCCTGCTACTTTTGCCCATGCTCATTGGAAAAAGGAATGGGAGAGTGCTCTGGCACAGCTGCCTAAAGAGACCCTTCTGATAGACGGGCTATTTGGTTCCGGTCTTTCCAGGCCTTTAGAAGGAGCCTATGCCTACGTTGTGGAGCGCATAAACGCATGGCAAGGCAGGGTGTATGCCATAGATGTCCCCTCGGGATTGCCCGGCGAGGGAAGGTTGGGCGCTGATGTCAAGCCATGGGGGCCTGTGGTAAAGGCAGAGGCTACATTGGCTTTTCAATTCCCCAAACTGGCTTTTTTCTTACCTGAAAACCATCTGTATGTAGGAGAGTGGGAAGTCTTGGATATTGGTATGGGTGCAATGGAATACTCGGGCATAAAGCTTCCTTTTGTTACTATAGAAGGAGCCGAGGAAGCGTTGGAATTTCCTCCCAAACGATCTCCTTTTTCACATAAATACGATTACGGACACGCTTTGTTGTTGGCAGGCAGCCGAGGAAAAATGGGAGCTGCCTTGATGGCAGCCCGTGCCTGTATGCGTATGGGAACCGGCTTGTTGACCGTCCATGTGCCGGAATGTGGCGAGTGTCCTTTTTATACGGCGTTGCCCGAGGCCATGCTTTCTGTGGACAGCCGCGTACACATAGCCGGAGATCTGCCTAAAGGGTTGAAAGAAGGTACGCAAAAATATGCAGCCTTAGGGATTGGACCGGGCTGGGGTAGGGATCCGGTAACGGTCGCTTTACTCAAACGCTTGTTAGTTTTGTTAAAAGAAAAATCGTCCCAAACGCCTTGTGTGCTGGATGCCGATGCCCTTTACATGTTGTCTGAACATCCCTTCCTGATGGACCTCCTACCGGAAGGAACCGTACTGACTCCTCACAGCGGAGAATTTGATCGCTTGGCAGTGGCTTTGGGCCTGCAAAAAGCAACGTGTTCCTACAACAGAATCATCCAGGCCGTAACGTTGGCAAAAAAGTGGAAGGTAATTATAGTCCTTAAAGGCAGGTATACGTTAATAACTGAAGGAAAGAAACCGAATATGTTCAATACTACGGGAAATCCGGGAATGGCCACGGCCGGCAGCGGTGATGTACTTACAGGCATTATTTTAAGCTTGTTGGCTCAAGGAGTTCCTTCCTACAGAGCTGCTGCGATCGGTGTTTTTCTTCACGGCCGGGCAGGTGATCTTGCAGCCGGCATTGTAGGCGATGGTGTAGCCCAAACGGCAAGCTTTACGGCCACCGACATTATAAATCACCTTTAAAAAAAACAGGCGCAGCTTCTATAACAACAGGGGTATTGTGTACGGGATGGATAAATTCCATGCGATGTGCATGCAAAGAAACGCTTCCGTCCTTATTGGCATGGCGAGCCCCGTATTTTAGATCTCCTTTAATGGGCATGCCCATGGTGGCCAGCTGACAACGAATTTGATGATGACGTCCCGTAATGAGCGCTATTTCAAGCAGGTGGTATCTGTCTGTTTTTTTTAGATACGTATAGTACATAACGGCCTTTTTTGCTCCTTCTGCCGGAGTGTTCCGGGCATATGACTTATTTTGCTTTTCATTTTTGGTAAGGTAATGGATCAACTCAGCTGCAGGAATGACAGGGCTGTTTTCTACCAGAGCCAGGTATGTCTTTCGAATATTTCCTTCTTTAAACAGACGATTCATACGGGAGAGTGCTTTGGAAGTTTTGGCAAACAGGCTGACACCGCTTACCGGACGGTCCAAACGATGGACTACGCCCAGATAAACGTTCCCCGGCTTATTGTCCCGGACCTTCAGAAAGCGTTTTATCGCCTCACTAAGAGGCTCATCCCCTGTTTTATCCCCCTGAATGATTTCTCCCGAACGTTTGTTTACAGCGATCAAATGGTTGTCTTCGTACAAAATACGTTTGTCCAAAGAAGGTATATATGACATAGCAACAAAGATAAACATTCCCATAAACTGCCAACCTGTCAGGAATTACCATTTGGCATAACAATTGCCCATCAGAAGGCAGTAATACGTAATTATTAAAAAGATAAATATTAAATTATGGGAAAAATTATTGGTATAGACCTGGGAACCACCAATTCGTGTGTTGCCGTTATGGAAGGGAACGAACCCGTTGTGATCATCAATTCGGAAGGAAAACGTACTACGCCTTCCATTGTGGCATTTGCAGATAACGGAGAACGTAAAATTGGGGACCCCGCAAAACGTCAGGCAATTACAAACCCGCAAAAAACCGTTTATTCCATCAAGCGCTTTATGGGAGAAACCTTTGATAAAGTAGCATTGGAACGTGACCGGGTTTCTTATGCCGTTGAAAAAGGAGAAAACAATACACCTCGTGTAAAAATTGATAACCGTTTATATACTCCGCAAGAACTTTCTGCCATGGTATTGCAGAAAATGAAAAAGACAGCGGAAGACTTTTTAGGTCAAGAAGTAACGGAAGCAGTTATCACAGTTCCGGCTTATTTTAGTGACTCACAGCGTCAGGCTACCAAAGAAGCCGGTGAAATTGCCGGACTTAAGGTACGTCGTATCATCAACGAGCCTACGGCTGCCTCGTTGGCATACGGACTGGACAAGATGCATAAAGACATGAAGATTGCTGTGTTTGACCTGGGAGGAGGTACGTTTGACATTTCCATTTTGGAGTTGGGCGACGGTGTGTTTGAAGTGAAATCTACCAACGGAGACACCCATTTGGGAGGCGATGATTTTGACCAGACCGTTATTGACTGGCTGGCAGAAGAATTTGCTCAAGAAAACAGCGGCCTGGATCTTCGTAAAGACCCTATGGCGCTGCAACGCTTGAAAGAAGCGGCAGAAAAGGCTAAAATTGAACTGTCCAGCCAAAACGCTACAGAAATCAACTTGCCTTACATTATGCCTGTGGACGGCATGCCCAAGCACCTAGTGAAGTCATTGACCAGGGCTAAATTTGAGAGCCTGATAGACGGTCTTGTAGAACGCACAAAAGGACCTTTGCAAAAAGCCCTTACAGATGCTGGGTTAAAACCGTCAGAGATAGATGACGTAATCCTTGTAGGCGGATCCACGCGTATTCCGGCCATTCAGCAACTGGTAGAGCAGTTTTTTGGAAGAACCCCCAACAAAGGTGTTAATCCGGACGAGGTGGTGGCTACGGGTGCTGCCATTCAAGGAGGTGTGTTGTCAGGCGACGTAAAAGATGTGTTACTGCTGGATGTTACTCCGCTCAGCTTGGGTATCGAAACCCTCGGCGGTGTAATGACCAAACTCATTGAATCCAATACCACCATTCCTACAAAAAAATCGCAAGTCTTTTCAACGGCCAGCGATAACCAGCCTTCTGTAGAAATTCATGTATTACAAGGCGAAAGGCCTATGGCTCGGGATAACAAAACCATTGGTCGTTTCCACTTAGACGGTATTGCTCCGGCACCTCGCGGTGTTCCCCAAATTGAAGTGTCTTTTGATATAGATGCCAACGGTATTTTAAACGTATCGGCAAAAGACAAAGGAACGGGTAAAGAACAACACATCCGTATTGAAGCTTCTTCCGGACTTACAGAAGAGGAAATCAAGAGGATGCGAGACGAGGCCAAGGCCAATGAAGAGGCTGATCAAAAAGAAAGAGAGCGTGCAGACAAGATCAACGAAGCCGACGGCATGATCTTCCAAACGGAAAAACAGTTGAAGGAGTATGGAGACAAGTTGCCGGAAGACAAAAAGGCCCCCATTCAGGAAGCTTTAGAAAACCTGAAAAATGCGCATAAATCGCAAGATGTAACGGCTATAGACGGTGCGTTGGAAGCCCTTAATAAGGCTTGGCATGCTGCCTCGGAAGAAATGTACAAGGCTACTCAAGGTGCAGAAGGAGCGCAACAGCCCGGATTTGATCAAAGTGCTGCTGGAGGTGCCGGTCCGGACGTTTCTTCTGATGAAGGAGAAATTAAAGACGCTGAATTTGAAGAAATCAAGTAATATGCAGGCAACAGAGAAGAAAGTACATCAGGCCTCAGACGGGCCTGATGTACCTATTACAGAAGAAGACCTTCAGGAAAAACTAGATCAGACAACCGACAGGTTGCTGCGGCTTCAGGCAGAATTTGACAATTACCGCAAGCGCACGGCAAAAGAGCGACTGGATTTGATTTTGACGGCTTCAGAAGACGTAATAACAGGTATACTGCCTGTACTGGACGATTGTCAGCGTGCCCTTAAAACGCTCCGGCAGTTGGAAAACGCAGATCCACATTCTGTAGAAGGAATCCAACTTATTTATAACAAATTGTTCTCGTATTTGCAGACTAAAGGATTGAAAATTATAGAAGCAGAAGGAAGAGAACTGGACACAGATTTTCACTGTGCAGTAGCTAAAACAGCGGTTGAAGGGAAGAAAAAGAAAGGGGAAATTATAGAGGTGGTGCTGGAAGGTTATACGCTGAACGGAAAAGTAATCAGGTTCGCTAACGTAGTAGTAGGCGAATAAGAAAAGTTATGGCAAAAAGAGATTATTATGAGGTGCTGGGTGTAGATAGAACCGCCTCGGCAGATGAAGTAAAAAAAGCGTACCGGAAGAAAGCCTTGCAGTATCACCCCGATAAAAACCCCGGGGACAAAGCAGCAGAGGAAAAATTCAAGGAAGCAGCAGAAGCATATGATGTGCTAAGCGATCCTTCTAAAAAATCCAGGTACGATCAATTTGGTCATGCCGGAGTAGATGGTATGGGAGCCGGCGGGCCGGGAGGGTTTGCAGGCGGGTTTACCATGGATGATATTTTTTCACGGTTTGGAGATATTTTTGGCGAGGCTTTTGGAGGCAGCCCTTTTGGAAGTCCCTTTGGAAGCCGTACGGGAGCGCGACGTGGCGTGCGACGCGGATCTGATATCCGTATTCGCGTTAAACTCACGCTGAAAGAAATCGCACATGGTGTAGATAAGACCATAAAAATCAACAAGCTGGTAGCTTGCAGCTCTTGCGGAGGAAAAGGAGCCGTGAGCAAGTCTGATATGAAAACGTGTCCTACTTGTAACGGAACAGGAATGTTTACACGTATTACACAAACGTTTTTGGGTCAGATGCAAAGCAGCAGCCCGTGTCCTGCTTGTAATGGAGAGGGAAAAATCATTACCAATCCTTGCAGTGCCTGTAAAGGAGATGGGGTAGTAAAACAAGCAGAAGAAATATCGTTCTCAATACCTAAAGGGGTAGAGGAAGGCATGCAACTTACTATTACCGGAAAAGGAAATGCTCCCAAACGAGGCGGTGTAAGTGGCAATCTGTTGGTAGTTATTGAAGAAGAACCTCATCCTGAATTGCAGCGCGATGGACAAGATCTCATATATAGCTTGTTTGTATCTGTTACACAAGCCGCTCTTGGAGACCATGCAGAAATTCCCACCATTGACGGGCGTGTGAAAATTAAGATTGATCCGGGGACCCAAAGCGGACGCATACTAAGGTTAAGGGGTAAAGGATTGCCCGATATCAATGGTTACAGTACCGGTGACCTGCTTGTGTTTATTCAAGTCTGGATTCCCAAAAAACTAAATAAAGACGAAAAGGCATTGTTGGCTAAACTTAAGGATTCTCCTAACTTTGTTCCCAATCCTGCCAAAGAAGAAAGAAATTTCTTTGAGAGGATGAAAAGAATGTTTTCGCAACAATGAAAAAAAATAACCGGGTCTTGGCTGTTTTTCTAACAGCATCTTTCTTTTTCTTTTTCTGTGCTTACGGACAGAGCAACCAATACGATTGGACAGTATATTACGGGAAGCCCTTAGCCATAGAACCGCTTGCCTTAAGTGGAAGTATGGGTGAATTTAGGGCTACACATCTTCATACGGGGTACGATTTTAGGGTAGGAGGTGTTGTGGGAGCACCGGTGTATGCCGTAGCAGACGGATACATTTCCCGGATTACCGTTTCACCCGGGGGGTATGGCCATGCATTGTATGTTACTCATACTAATGGAACAATTTCTCTTTATGGCCACCTGGATACCTTTTCAAAGGAAATAGCAGCCTACGTAAAAGAAGAACAGTACAAAAGAGAAAATTTTCAACTTTCTCTGAATTGCCCGCCGGAATTGTTCCCTGTATGCAAAGGACAGGAAATAGGCAAAGCCGGAAATACGGGAAATTCTGCCGGACCGCATCTTCATTTTGAATTACGGTATAAAGATCCTGAAGGAGGCCCGTCTTGGATAACCGCAAACTTATTGCAACATAAAATTTACGAATTTGAAGATACGTTGCCTCCGGAGTTCAGAGCGGTCCAACTTTACGGATACAGCACCGGTGAACACAACGTACCGCAGGCCCGATTGATTGCTGCTTTTGACGGGAGGGTAAATAGAACGGCAACCCATGTTCCCGATACTTTTTTTGTGGCTGTAGATGCCATTGACAGAATGAACCATACGTGGTCTCGTATGGGGATAGAAACGTGGGAAGTTTTTTTAGATGATGTACTTGTTTACAGGTACAGAAATAAAGACCTGCCTTTGGACAAGGTTCGTTATATTTTATCTTTAACTCACTATCCGGAAAGGGCACAAAAAGGAAGAAGTTTACTGAAGACCTGGATTGAACCTGGAAACAGACTGGCAGATACAGACCGTATCTATGCGCCTTCGAGAGGTTTGTTTTCCTTTTCAGACACGCTGGATCACAAATTACGCATAGTAGTGAGCGATGCGGCAGGCAACAGAAGTACAAGGACTTTTACACTCCGTCATAAAGGAGCGTTAGAGGCATTGGTAGACAGGAAGACGTACGGTGCAGAAGCAAGTAGTACAGCCGTGGCCGCTCAGGAATATTTTGAAGTTTTTGGTTGGGATAGGAGCAATAGTTTTGTAGCAGAAGGTCTTGCTATTAGTATGCCGGAATACGCATTGTATAAAGACATTTTGTTCCGAGCAACGCGTGTGGATGAACGCGAATGGATTTTGCACACGGTAGAGGAACCCTTGCATCATCCCATAGAAGTACAGATGGAAATGCCCGAAGATATACCGGAAGAACTGTATAATAAAGTGTTTGTAGTTAGGCAATCAGACAATGGTAGAGATGCGCACATGCAGGAAGCCGATCCGCGTTTATGGCGTTCTACCGGAGGGGGGCATTACCAAGGTATGGTGACGTTTAGATCCCAAGCTTTTGGGAGGTTCAGAATAGCACTGGATACCCTGGCTCCTTCTGTAAGTGCTTCGTTTGCCCATGAGGCTGATTTGCGTGGTCGCAGAAGCCTCTTCTTTACTATAAAGGACAATGAATCGGGTATAGATTCGTATGTGGTAACCATTGACGGCCAATGGATACTGGGTAATTACGATGCCAAACGATCCCGTGTTACATGTCTTTTGGAACCGGAAAGAATTACAAGAGGTACCCTGCACAACGTAGTTGTTACCGTTACAGATAACAAAGGAAACATTACAGCGTATAATTCTTCGTTTTTATGGTAATTGATTTGGAAAAAGGAATACAAGCCTTGGGGCTCATGTCCGGAACTTCTCTTGACGGACTGGATTTGTGCATGGTTCATTTCACGTTACAAAACGGGAAATGGTCCTACAAAATTCTTCATGCAGATACGGTGTCGTATCCGGAAGAGTTAAAAAAAGCACTGGGATCTGCCCAATCCATGACGGCAGAAGCATTTGCTCGGTTACATTCAGATTATGGGTTGTACTTGGGAACACAAGTTAAGTGGTTTACACAAAAATACAAGGTAAGTCCACAGCTGGTGGCTTCTCACGGCCATACCATTTTTCACCAGCCCGCTGTGCGGTTTACTTCACAAATTGGCAGCGGTGCCGGGATTGCAGCAGAAGGAGGAATCCCTGTGGTTTGTGATTTCAGGACTACAGACGTAGCACTTCACGGACAAGGAGCCCCCTTGGTTCCGGTGGGAGACAGGTATTTGTTTCCGGAGTACGATTTTTGCCTGAACCTGGGAGGTTTTTCAAACATCTCTTCGGAACAGCCGGACGGTACCCGAAAGGCATACGACATTACTGCTGTCAATTATGTTTTGAACCATTATGCACGCCGTTTTGGAGAAGAGTATGATAAAGATGGATTGAGGGCACGCAGCGGGAAAGTACATCCAACCGTATTATATGCATTGAATGCACTTCCGTTTTACAAAAAAGAAGGTCCTAAATCGCTGGGTAGAGAATGGGTAGAAGAGGAGGTAATTCCGTTGATAGATTCTTTTGGACTTACGCCGGAAGATGCGTTGGCCACGTACTGTGAACACGTAGCCGTGCAAACGGCCAGTCACGTTACTCCGGGTGCACGGGTGCTCGTGACCGGTGGAGGCGCATGCAATCGCTACCTGATAGAACGTATGGTTGCCGTTGCATCGCAGGTTACGTACCATATTCCAAACAGCCTTACCATACATTTTAAAGAAGCCCTTATATTTGCATTTCTGGGGGTACTTTACATAAGTGATATTCCCTCTTGCTTGTCTTCGGTGACCGGAAGCCTGCACGATAATATTGGTGGGGCCCTATACAAAATTTGATAAAAAAATTTGGGTAACAAGAAAAAAAGGCTACCTTTGCAAGCCCAAAATTAACAAGATACGTACGAAAATGGACTTAATAAAAGTAGCAGAACAAGCATTTGCAGGAGAAAGTAAAAAGCTCCCCAATTTTAAATCGGGTGACACCATCACCGTTACTTATATAATCAGGGATGAGAGTAAGGAACGTCTGCAGAGGTTTCGCGGAGTATGCATCCAACGCAGGGGATCCGGAGCAACGGAAACATTTACCGTACGCAAGATTTCAAACGGAGTAGGCGTAGAACGAATATTTCCCGTTCAGTCACCTTTCATAGATTCTATAGAAATCAATAAATACGGTAAAGTACGCCGTGCACGTATTTTCTATCTGCGTAAACTCACCGGCAAAAAAGCTCGAATTAAAGAAAGAAGGGTTATATTGGATAAGCCCGCAGCAGCAGAAGCTTAATACAGATTGGCCCCGTAGCTTAACTGAATAGAGCATTTGACTACGGATCAAAAGGTTACAGGTTTGAATCCTGTCGGGGTCACCATCTTTTTACCATCATGAAAAAAACGACCATATCTCTGTTTTTGCCATCAGAGAATGAGATGGCATTGCCTATGGTAGAGGGTGTTCAGTGTGGTTTTCCGTCTCCTGCAGAGGACTTCTCTGATATGAGGCTCAACATAACGGAAGAGATTGTAAAGAACCCTGCTTCTACATTCTATGCCCGGGTAAGTGGTAACAGCATGATCAACGACGGAATTGGCGACGGAGATATTCTGGTGGTGGACAAATCTGTGGAACCCTATAACGGTTGCATTGCTATTTGTTTTATAGACGGTGAATTTACCCTTAAGCACGTAGAGAAACACAAAGACCACATTCTGTTGGTCCCCGGTAATAAAGAATACAAACCCATCCGAGTACATCCTGAAAATAATTTTACAGTATGGGGTGTAGTCCGTTACGTGATTAAAAAGCTTTGACCATGTATGCATTGGCAGATTGTAACAACTTTTTTGTCAGTTGCGAAAGGGTTTTTAATCCCGGATTAAACGACCGCCCTGTTGTGGTACTCTCTAATAACGACGGTTGCGTTGTGTCGCGCAGCAACCGAGCCAAAGCTTTAGGTATTGCCATGGGCGTACCGCTGTATCAGGTAAGAGACATTGTCAACAAATACAACGTAGTTGTTTTGTCTTCTAACTATGCTTTGTATGGTGATATGTCTAAACGCGTTCATGCCACGTTACGCTCACTCGTCCCCGCCATTGAAATGTATTCCATTGATGAGGCTTTTCTAGACCTTCGTGGATTGGAACATACAGATTTAGAGGATTTTGCCAAGAAAGCCTCGGCTTTATGCTTGAAAAACACAGGAGTTCCGGTATCTGTTGGAGTAGCTCCTACTAAAACGCTGACCAAAATAGCTTCTGCGTATTGTAAAAATCGTCCGGAGTTAAAAGGAGGGTATTACCTGTACAGACGGGAAGACAGAGAACGTATCTTGCGAGAGACTCCCGTTGAAGACGTCTGGGGTATTGGGCGCAGGTATGCTGCTTTGCTTCATGCACACAGCGTACGAACGGCAGCTGATTTTACTTGTTTGCCGGCAGAATGGGTTAAAAAGAAAATGAGCATTACCGGATTCAGAACTTGGAAAGAGTTGCAAGGGGAACCGTGTATTGATTTTTTCGATCACATACCGCCAAAAAAACAAATATGTATTTCCCGTAGTTTTGCCAAAGAAATCTTTGATTATGAAAAACTAGTAGAACAAGTATCTCTTTTCGCTTCTATGGCCGGTGAAAAATTACGTAAACAAGAAAGTGCCTGCCGACAGGCTGTAGTTTTCTTGTTGACCAATTGTTACAAAACAAATGTACCGCAACAGACAGAAAGCCGTTTGATCACTTTTCCGGTAGCCACTTCCAGTGCATTAGAGATGAACCGGGCAGTGTTGAAAGAACTGTCTTTTATGTTCCGTAAAGGGTACGGCTATAAAAAAGCCGGTGTGATTTTTTGCAGCATAGTACCCCGGGAAGCTGTTCAATTGCATTTATACGATCCTGTAGACAGAAAAAAGCACATCCGCCTTATGCGGGTTATGGATGAAATCAATGCCGGGTTCGGTCGCGGAATGTTGGCACTGGCTACAGAGTCTGCAGAAGGCATTCGAATGAACAGGCAATGGTGTACTCCGCAGTATACCACTCAATGGTCAGACATTCCTGTTGTTGTATGTAAATAACCTTATCATGATGAAAAAAGCTAGAAACAAAAATCAAGATCCAAAGAAAAGAAGATTGCTTTCAGAAAAAGAAGAAGAAAAAATATTAAAGAAAGCACGTTTTCCACAATTTGGGTTTCGTCTGTATGCTGTGGCTGCTTTGTTCGCAGGAATTGCTCTGCTGGCCATATGTTATGGGAACAGTTTTACCTGGGTAGAACAGAAACGTATTATAAAGAAAGGGAAGGAGGGGGACGTTATGCATATATATACGAACCTGAACAAGAAAGAACTGCGCTTCTTACATCAAAAAGCAGAGCGTCTCTCTAAAAGAGCAACCCGGGGAAGGGAGTACACGTTGCTTACAGAGAGGATGCTGGCTACCGTGTTGGATTCAGCCCATGCGGGGGTGGGGATTGCTGCCCCTCAGGTAGGCATTGGTAAGCAGGTGATAGCTGTACAACGGTTTGATAAAGAAGGGCATCCGTTTGAATTCTATATAAACCCCACCATTGAATATTACAGTCCGGAAGAAAAATGGGGCTGGGAAGGGTGCTTGTCCGTACCCGGCCGCCGCGATACCGTACTACGCTCTACGCATGTAGTAGTATCTTACCGGGACCGGAACTCTTGGAAGCTGTTGCGCGACACGGTAGAAGGCTATACAGCCGTTATCTTCCAGCACGAGGTAGATCACCTGAACGGGAAGTTGTATATCGATTAACTATAAAAAATAGTTGCATAACTAAAATATTTAGTTACATTTGCAGTGTAAACAATATTTTATTATGAAACTCACTGCAAGAGAAGAAGAAATCATGTCCTTTTTCTGGGATATGGGCCCCCTTTTTGTAAGGGAACTGCTAGCATGTTACAACCCTCCCAGACCGCACTTTAATACCTTATCTACCATTGTGCGTGGTCTGGAGGAAAAAGGTTTTCTGGACCATAAGGCCTTTGGTAATTCCCATCAGTATTTCCCTGTTATAAGTCGTGAAGATTTTAGTAAATCTTCACTGAAAGGAGTCATCCGAAAATATTACAGCAGTTCTGCTTTTAGCGCGGTATCTTCGCTTATTGAAGAAGAGGCTATTTCGTTAAGCGATCTGAAGAAGCTCATAGCTGAGGTGGAGCGCAAAAATAGCTGATATGGGTGCGTTAGTAACATATGTATTGCAAACCGGTATTTTTCTGCTGGTTTTCTACCTGTTCAACCGGCTTTTTTTAGCGAGGGAAACTTTCCACAAGTTCAACAGGATAGTATGGTTGCTCATCATTCCGCTTTCCCTGATTTTTCCATTTTGCATTCCGGGGTCTTTTGATCCCTTGGCTTGGTTTGGAAGGCAGCAAGCGCAAGGACAGGCGGTTGTTATTCCGGAAGGCACAATGTTAGGGGTGTTGGCCCCATCTGAGCATTCGGGTACCGTAGTACGTATGGTGCAAGGGTTTCTTTTGATATACGTCACCGGTGTTTTGGTCAGTTTTATTTTTTACGTTATTTCGTATGTCAGACTACTCTTTGTAATCAATAAAAATAAAGACAACGGAAAGGCTGTAGCCTTTGAAAACCTGCTTGATGAATGCCGTAAGTTGACAGACACAAGTAAGAAGGTCAAGCTTATTGTTCATACTGACCGGATGGTTCCTTTCAGTTGGATGCGTTACATAGTAGTTTCCGAGCAAGATATGATGGAAGACGGGAAAACTATCCTTATTCACGAATTGTCTCACGTACGTGAAAGACATTCTTGGGACCTGGTGTTGATAGATCTGCTCATTCTCTTTCAATGGTTCAATCCGGCGGCCTGGCTATTTAAGCAATCCATGCAACAGGTCCACGAATTCCAAGCCGATGACCATGTCTTAAAAGCCGGTGTAAATGCAAAACAGTACCAATTATTATTAATAAAAAAAGCTGTTGGCACAAGATGCTACTCCATGGTCAACAGCTTTAATCACAGCAAGCTTAAAAAAAGAATTACTATGATGTGGAAAAAGAAATCAAGTAAATGGGCGTTTGCAAAGTGCATATACGCTCTGCCTCTCGCGTTCATAGCCGTAACGGCCTTTGCAACGCCTGAAATCTCGGGTACGTTCTCCGAGATATCCTCTGTCAAAGATATAAAAATTTCACCTGAATCTCTGGCAGCCGTACCTGTAGCAGAGATTGTTCAGGAAATTAACCAGGATACGCTGGTTCCCCTGGCCATACTTGATACCAAACCTTTGTTCACCAACGGGGAAGGGGAGGACGCATTTACCCGCTGGGTATTTGAACATATAAAATATCCGGAGGAAGCTCATAAAAAAGGTATTCAGGGAAGGGTAGTGGCCTCTTTTATTTTAAACAATGAAGGAAATGTTACAAATGTTGAAATACTCAGGAGTGTAGATCCCCTTCTGGATGCAGAAGCCATTCGCGTTCTTGAGTCATCTCCAAAATGGGAATGTCCCGGGATATCAAAAGGCAAAAGAGTACATGTCAGATACAACTTTCCCTTGAATTTCTCTCTCCGTAAAGAAAAAGTAGATAACTCCCAGGTTAAGCAGTCGACTGATCCTAAAGACCTTGGATTGGAATCTGCCGTATTTGCCAACGGAAAAGGAGAACAGGCTTTTCAGGCATGGGTTATGAAAAATGTTACTTATCCGGAAGAGGCACGTAAAGAAAAAGCCTCGGGTACGGTAATCGCCTCTTTCATCATAACGGAGGAAGGAACTGTTTCCGATATAAAAATTCTTAGGGGAATTTCACCGGCGCTGGATAACGAAGTGATTCGTGTACTAAAAACGGCTCCCAAATGGGAAAAAGCTCCCGTTACCAATGGGAAACCCGCACGTGTTACGTATACGTTACCCGTTAAATTTGAGTCTGTAGGGGACGAGTCACAAACAAATAAAGAACTTTCCACCATTGTTGTACCAGGTGAGAAAGACCTTCCCCGTAAGGCTCTTTATATTGTGGACGGCAAGGAAGTCACCTCTCTGGAAGAAATTGACCCCAAAGACATTGACAACATCAAAATCTTTAAAGATGCTGCGGCCATAGAAACCTATGGCGAGAAAGGCAGGCACGGAGTGGTTGTTATACAAAGAAAGCAGCCTTAACGGGAAGCTATATATTGACGGATGTTCTCTCCTATCATGGCTACCAAGCGCCGGCGGGCTTCCACAGAGGCCCAGCCAATATGCGGAGTCAAAAACAGCTTGGTTTTGTCTTCTACTTTGTAGTAACAATGGTCTGCCGGGAGCGGTTCTGTGCTGAACACATCTATGCCCGCACCGGCTAGTCGGCCTTCGTTGAGAGCGTCTGCCAGGGCACATTCGTCTACAATGGCGCCTCGGCCCAGGTTGAATAGATAGGCCGAGGCTTTCATCTTATCCAGCTCGGCTTTTCCAATCAGGCCACGCGTTTTGTCGTTGAGCGGAGCGTGGATGCTCACCAGGTCGCTTGTCTTTAGCAATTCTTCCAGTTCCAGGTGTTTGTACAGGCCGTCCGAGCGGTCTGTACCGCTTGTAGAGTAGTGGACCACTTCCATTCCAAAGGCTTGCGCTATAGAGGCCACTTTGTGTCCAATGGCACCTAACCCTATAATTCCCAGACGCTTTCCATGAAGTTCATGAAAGTACTTGCCACCAAAATGGGTAGGCACACCGCTGGCGGGGTAGTCCTGCGAATGGGCATACGCGTTAAAATACGGTCCTTGTTGCGTAACGGAAAGAAAGTGAAGAAAAGCCGTTTGTGCCACGCTGTCTGTAGAATACCCGGCTACGTTCTTTACAGGAATGGCGAGTTCGGCGGCATAGGCCAGGTCTATGGGATCCATTCCCGTAGCGGCCACACAAATCAGTTTCAGGTGCTTGGCCGCATCCATCTGAGCTTTGCCCAGCTTTACTTTGTTAACAATCACAACGTCTGCGTGTGCTATGCGCTCGATTACTTCTGAGGCTTGTGTTTTGTTGTATATGGTAAGCTCTCCAAAAGCCTTGAGCGGAGTCAAATCTATATCGCCACCCATCATGGCGGCATCTAAAAATACGAGTTTCATATTACAAAGATAAGGAATCCTTAAGATTGCTATCTTTGCGGTTATGAAAAAATACAGTACTGTTCTTTGGGTGGGCCTGTTGGCGGCAATTGCGGCCTTTCTGGTTATTAAGCCCACACATCTGGCTTTTGTTTACGCTACGGATCGTTTCCCGTACCTGATGGGTTTTGTGAAATTTGCCATCCTTTCCATGATGGGAGAATTTTTGGCAGCCCGCATTGTACATAAGGAATGGGTGATGGTCAAAGGCGTACTGCCTAAAATGTTGGTATGGGGTATCCTGGGGATGATGATTGTGCTGATGTTTAGTGTGTTTTCAGGCGGTGTGGACAACGCTGTGGCACAAGGCCTCATTGGAGGATGCAGCGATTCCTGCCCCGTAGCCGTACAATATTTCTTTAAATTTCGTAGGGCTTTGCTCATATCGGCCTTCATGAACTTGACGTTTGGGGCTGTCTTTATGGCGGCGCACCGCGTAACAGATGTCTATATAGACAAACGGTACCAAGGGGAAAAACCCTCTGTGGGAAGTGTTGTCGATTCCATTGACTGGAGCAAATTCATCAAAGAAATTGTAGGAGTCACTATTCCCGTGTTCTGGATTCCGGCACACACCGTTACATTTCTTTTGCCCGGTACGTACCGCGTCTTGTTTGCCGCGTCGCTTTCCATAGTACTGGGACTTATCCTGTCGTTTGCTAAAATGCGGAAGTAGCCTCCTGAGGCAGATGGTCGGCAGCTTGCAAGATTTTGTTGCGCAGCAAGGGGCTGTATTGTGGGTGCGCATCTAGAAAAGACTGTATCGTAGCGGCTGCTTGCAGGCTGTTGTGGGTTGCCAGACAGGCATTCAGCCATTGCGTGGGGAAAAAGATGTCTCCCGTTTGCCGGATCTCTTCCAGGTGCTCCAATGCAGGAAGTATGTATTGGATGGCGTGCTCCCGATACAGAAAATGGTTCAGGTATTCTATAGCCGTAACCACCCACGGTTCTGTGTGGCGGTTTTCAGCCAGCAACAAAGATTGGAAAAAAGCATCTCTGGAATCGGGGTTGGGATTGCATCCTTGGGAAATGAACTCAAATGCTTTACGTCGATCGGGGTTGGTAAGGCGGGCGCGTTGCCGCGCGCGGATTTCCTCCGCCTTTTCCGGCAGCCGTACCATCAGTTCGCAGGCCAGCCGGGTAAATTCCGTCTCGCCCACAGGCAGGTAAGCAAAGGTCGTGGGGTGGGCGTCCCATAAATCATACAGGGTCGAGGTAATGGACTCCTGCGTGAATACATTCAGGAGCGTACGAAAGGCCAGCAGGCGGTACTCTTTATCCAGTTGTGGGTCTGTGGCCGCTTGGTACAAAAACCGTTCTGTTTGCCCGTTTGTGCGGTGTCCGTGGAGTACGTACATACGGTTCAAATAGGAGAGTGCACGGTTTTGGATCAACGCGTTTGTTTCTTGCGGTAGAAAATCCAGAAGTGTTTCTATGAATCGTTCCGGGGACACCCGACCGATATACGTGTTTTCATACAGTGTCATCAGCAGCGACATGCGTTCCACTTCATCCTGTATGTCTGTCAAATGGTGTAGGATGTATTCCAGACTCAAGCTGTCCGGCAGGAATACGCCGTAGGCTTTGCCGTCTGTATTGGGCAGGATGTACACTTCTGTATTCGATAACTCTACAGGTGTTTGTTCCACAGGCTGTTCCATGTGCAAGGTGACCGTTTCCCGTTGTTGGCCGTTGGTAAGGGTAACCGTTACCGGTTGCGGCCACAGCAGGCCTCGGCCCAAAGGGTCTCTTTGCGATATCGTGAGGATTCCATCAGCTACCGTAGCTGAAATGTGCGGCATGCCGGCCTCATGTACCCACACACGGCTCCAGTCAGCCAGGTTATGCGGTGTTAGGCTGTCCAGAATGGCAATCAGCTGATCCCACGTGGCGTTTCCGTAGGCATACAT
Organism: Bacteroidales bacterium; assembly: GCA_012510445.1. GTDB lineage: Bacteria > Bacteroidota > Bacteroidia > Bacteroidales > UBA932 > DMER64. Next base: position 80,057 of record JAAZIA010000025.1, on the reverse strand, counting down.
TTGCAGGTAGCGGCACAACCCTTCCCGGAACGCCTCGGCCCCCATTTGTTCGGCCAGCCTGTCCATCATTACTGGAGCTTTGTTGTAGATAATGTTCCCGTAAATAAGTCCTGCAAGGGCCAGGTTGTCCAGCGGCTGTGCAATGGGGTGCGTACCTTGTGTTCTGTCTATGCTGTAAGCCGAGGCAAAAAACGTGTGGAGGTTGTTGAGCCGGTGGTTCACCTGCGGGAATTGCGGTTGCGTCATAAGGGCGGCAAAGTAGTTGGCAAAGACCTCCTTGAGCCAGACTTCGTCGAACCATTCCATGGTCACGTAGTCACCAAACCACATGTGCGCTGTTTCGTGTGCAATGAGTGACATGCGGCCCAGTTCTTCGGCTGTGGTGGGATGCGCTCCCAGGAACAGGCGTTTGTCGTTGTAGAGTGTAGCTCCTGTGTGCTCCATGCCTCCGTACTGGAACCCCGGCAAGATGATGAAATCGTATTTGGCAAAAGGGTAGGGAATGCCGGTGTACTCTTCCATCCATTGCAGCGATGCAAAAACTTGGTCAAACAGAATAGGTGCCTGGGCAATTTTGTCAGGATCCGTTTCCCGGTGGTACATAGCAATGCACCTTCCGTTGCGGCATTCCGTTTCTTTTTGAAAATCGCCGGCAACAAAAGAGAACAGGTACGTGCTCAGCGGTTCGGTAGTCCCAAATGCAACCGTTTTAACCTCGTTCCAAACGGTTTCGTGTTCCACAGGGGTATTGGATACGGCCTGCCAGTGGGTCGGCACTTCCAGCGAGAGCGTATAAACAGCCTTTAGGTTGGGTTGGTCAAAACAGGGGAACAAGGTACGTGCCCGGTCCGGAACAAGCAATGTGTATAGGAAATCTTCGTTTCTGTTGAGCGATTGGTCTCCCGCACAAAATGCAATCTCTATGTAGTTCTCTCCCCGCTGGAAATGGGTGCGCTCAAATACCAGATGTTCGTTTAGCAGGGACAATTTTCCTTCCGGATAGATGGGCTGCCCGTTAATGTTTACCGCATGGATATCGGATTCCTCTCCTGAGAAATCGAGTATTATTTGCCTCGGCTTTTCCAGGCGGAAGGTAATGGTCTGCCGGGCTTCCACAGGCTTCCGGAGTTCTGCAGGCAGGTTGAAAAAGAGGGTGTAATGTACCTCGGCAATATGCTCTTTTCGCTCACAGGCCAGCTGCAGGCTCACGCCTTGCTGCAAAAGGCTCTTTCGGGAAGTACATCCCGGTAAAAGAAGTGCCGCACATAAAATTATGGTAATAAAATGACGCATAAGTAAAGGTAAGTTACTTAGAAGACAATAGCCAATCTATTGCATTTATCTGTCTTACACCGTCATGACTCCCTGTTTCGTGATCCATTGTTATGAGCAACCGCTCGTTGAAATCGGAAATTTTATTAAATGGTGCAAGCTCGCGCTCAAGTGTTGTTCGTTCTTTTACCGTATATGCTACTTGAATATACTGCGTATAACCATTTTTATCACGAACCACAAAATCGACTTCAAGATTATCTGTTTTTCCAACCCAAATTTGGTAGTCTCGACGTCGTAATTCTAGGAAAATTACATTTTCAAGCAAATGCCCTATATCTGCTGTAAGTTCTTTCCCAAGTAACGCATTGCGCAATCCTAAATCCACCAAATAGTATTTATCCTGTGTTGCTAAATGTTGTTTGCCCTTAATATCGTATCGATTTACTTTGTAAAAAAGATATGAGTCAACGAGTGTTTTAATGTATTTTGATACCGTTTTATTGTCAACCTTTTTACCGTTTGCTGTTAAGGTTTTTGCAATATTTCTTGCAGAAATAGTTGAGCCCACACTATCAATTAAAAAATTGACAACTTCGTTGTATGTAGTTTCATAATATATTTTGTGACGTTTTTGTATGTCATTTTCATAAATGTTTTGAAAAACGGTTCTTAGATATTCGTAAGCATAATTTTCACCGGACTCAATGAATCCAACAGACTCGGGGAAGCCACCTATTCGCAAATATTCAGAAAAAGCGCGATCGGGATTTGAGATTTTACCTGTATATTCCAAATACTCTGAAAATGAAAATGGTAAAATATTAATCTCAAACGCTCTTCCTGTAAGTAAGGTAGCCAGTTCACTCGATAGCAGGTATGCATTAGAACCTGTAACATACAAATCTACATTTGATGTGACGAACAGCCCTTCAAGCAATTTTTCAAAATCCGGGATGTTCTGAATTTCATCAATGAAAACATAATTCATCACATCTTTTTTTAACAAACCTTTGATATAAGTGTAGATTTCTTTCCAGTTCTGTTCGGCAAGAAAACGAAATTCCGGTAAATCCATGTTGATAGAAATAAGTGACACATTCGGAGTCTCTTTTTTCAGTAACTCTTGAAACTGTAAAAATAAAGTGGATTTTCCGGCACGACGAACGCCTGTCACAACTTTTATTAAATTTTTATCCTTGAGAATTAGAAGCTTATGAAGTTCTTTTTTTCTTAAAATGTTGGGCATAGGAATTGATGATTTGTGCAACGAAGATAGGCAAAATTCCTCAAAGTCGTGAATGTTCGAAGGTTTGAGGAATTCTTTCCATTCTATTCAGAACATATGGCAATATTATTTACATTTACATCCTAATGGAAAGACCAACACATTGAACGAAAAAAACAATAGTATGAAAAAAACTGTCTTCACTTTACTTACGGGTGCATTACTCTATTCCTGCACCCCTCAAGAAGTCCCTGTTTTGTCTTTTATAGATGACCGGGACGGTACGGAATATACAATGGTAAAAATAGGCAAACAGATTTGGATGGCTGAAAATTTGGCCTATTTGGATGAAACAATCAGTAGCCCTACGATAGGCTCTGAGACAGAGCCACACTATTATGTATATGATTACAACGATACGGAGGTAGCAGACGCAAAAGCTACAAACAACTACAAAACTTATGGTGTGCTTTACAACTTTTCAGCAGCCCTTACTGCCTGTCCTAAAGGCTGGCGTCTGCCCAGTGATGATGACTGGACACAATTTGAGGAATATCTTAAGGATAATGTAGGTGGTAAATTGAAAGCAAAAACATATTGGAATGACCCAAATACGGGAGCCACAAATAAAAGTGGTTTTTCAGCTCTTCCGGGTGGCGATCGTATCACCGGTGGAGCATTCTTTAGTATTGGTTACTACGGCTATTGGTGGAGTTCTTCAGGGTACAATACTTCTAATGCCTGGTACCGGTGCCTGAGTTACGATTACAGCAGCGTAATAAGAGACTCCGACAACAAGGCTTACGGATTTTCTATACGTTGTGTAAGGGATTGACCCATCGTAACTATTTGATTTATTGAAAAAAAAGAATACATTTGTTACCGATTCATCTCCGAATCTTTGCTCCTCTTTTTCCCATTTGTACCATTACGTTTTTAGTGTATCATTTTAAAACTAAGTAGTATGAAAAAAGCAGTTTTCCTTTTATTTACGGGATTGCTGATTTCTTGTATACCACAGGAAAAACCTAAGACAACTCCCACGGTGATTACAGGTGATATTACAGAAATCACAACTACTACAGCCACTTGCTCCTATGAAGTGACTGATACCGGAGGAACTGAAATTACAGCCCAAGGTGTTTGCTGGAGCACATCAGAGGACCCCACAACAGCAGACTCTAAAACAGAAGACGATACAGGTGTGGGTGAATATACAAGTAGTATTACAAATCTTACCCTAAACACTACTTATTACGTACGAGCCTATGCTACGAATTCCGAAGGTACTACCTACGGAGAGCAAAAAATTTTCAAAACAAGTGAAGAACAAAAAACACCACCTACTGTTACCACAGGAAATGTTACGGACATTACAACTACAACTGCTTCTTGTTCCTACGAAGTGACGGATGATGGGGGGGCTGAAGTATCAGTACGCGGCGTTTGCTGGAGCACATCAGAGGATCCCACCACAGCAGACTCTAAAACAGAAGATGGTACGGGGACAGGAGCATATACGAGTAACATCATAGGTCTTGACCTCATGACAACATACTACGCACGAGCCTATGCCACGAATTCTGAAGGTACAGCATACGGAGAGCAAAAAATATTTACAACAAAAGATATTGAATACGGTTCGCTTACCGATGACCGTGATAACAATGAGTATAAAACAATACAGATTAGCAATCAAATATGGATGGCCGAGAACTTGAAGTATTTGCCGGCAGTCCACGCAGGGTATGACGGAAGCAGGGATAGTCCCCGGTTTTATGTGTACAGCTATCCGGATGAAGGAGAACCGAATGTGACAGATGCTAAAACTACGACAAACTACCTAACCTATGGCGTTTTATACAATTGGCAAGCCGCACTCATTGCCTGTCCTAATGGGTGGCATTTGCCTGAATACGACGAATGGACTGAACTTTTTACGTATTTGTCTCATAATGGGTATAGATACGATGGCACTCCCTTTATCAAGGGAAGTAAAATTTCTGACAAAATTGCCAAATCCATGGGGGCAACTACCGGTTGGTCCAACTCAGACAATCCGGGAGTTATTGGAAATACCGATTATCCTGAAAACAGAAATAAGTCTGGTTTTTCGGGACTTCCTGGTGGTCGTCGTTATAATTATTCTTCGGGATCTAATTACTTCTTGGAACGTAAAGCAAGTGGTTATTGGTGGAGCGCCACAGAGAAGCCTGATGAGACAGAAGCCGAGCGTATATATCTAATGTACTATACTCCACATGTATCCGCTAGTGGTTCAGGTAAAGATATGGGATATTCAGTACGTTGTGTAAAAGATTGATATCAAGTATAAAAAATATTAATTGCCATGAAAAAACTCATTTTGGTTTTATGTACAGGAATGCTGCTGTATTCCTGTACTCCACATGTGATTCCTTGTATATGTATAGATAGTCGCGATTGCAGAGTTTACAAAACAATCACTATTGGTGAGCAGACATGGATGGCAGAAAACCTGGCTTATCTGCCTTCTGTAAGTAATTCAACAGATGGTTCCTGGACTGAACCCTATTATTACGTGTACGGTTACGAAGGTACTGATGTGAAAGAAGCAAAAAATACAGGGAACTACAAAAAGTATGGTGTGTTGTACAATTGGTCTGCCCTCATGAAAGAGGAAGGTATTTGCCCCAAAGGCTGGCATCTTCCCAGTGACGACGAGTGGGACCAACTGACAAACTATCTGGCAGACAACGGTTTCAACTACGACGGAACAACAGGTGGTGGACGTACCAAGGTTGCCAAATCTCTGGCAAGTACATACGGGTGGAATGAATCATCAGAAGAAGGTGAAGAAGGTGCTGTGGGAAATATCGATTATCCGTCGTATAGGAACAAATCCCGTTTTTCTGCTTTGCCGGGTGGGTATTGTTCTCCAAACACCCCTTTTAAAAACCTGGGTATTTGTGGCTATTGGTGGAGCGCTACAGAGAGTAACACTGAATTTGTTTATATTCGGCGCATACTGTATAACATGGAGCAGGTGCTGCAAGGCACGGGCAATAAAATTTGCGGATTTTCTGTCCGCTGTATTAAAGACTGATAATAGGATGGAATGGATAACAGGTATCCTCTTGGGATTGGCCGGACTTGCTGCAATATGGCTTATTGTAGTTTTCTATGCTTTAGTAACATGGCAATAGATTGGTAAAAAGTGCTGATGATTTCAAAAATAGAGGCCGGAACCCATCTTTGTAACTGTTTGATTTACTGAAAAGAAAAGGCTATATTTTGTTCCAATACATTTTGTGATTGCTGGTTTCTTATATACCACAGGAAAAACCTAGTGCAGTGGGTGAGACCTTCACCGATATCAAGGATGGCAGAGAACCTTGCTTATTTGCCCAGAATAATTATAATACTTACGGTGTGTTGTATAACTGGCTTGCAGCAAGCACTGCTTGCCCTGACGGCTGGCACCTGCCCAGTGATGCAGAGTGGGAACAACTGGTGACGTATCTTGATGATGATGCAGGTGGTAAATTGAAAGAGAAAGGAACAGCACATTGGAAAAGCCCAAACACAGGGGCTACCAATGAAACTGGTTTTACAGCTCTTCCGGGGGGCTACCTTCACAGCAGTTTATTTTATCACATTGGTTACGACGGCCTCTGGTGGAGTTCTACAGAAGACAGGAAGAATTACGCTTGGTATCGATACCTGGACTACGATGAGAGAGACGTATACAGGGTTGACGCTTATAAGAGATTCGGGTTATCTATCCGTTGTGTTAAAGATTAGTAATCTGTTTGATTACGCCTATACGGTATTCGTTTACGATGCGGAATATTTGGGTTTTCTACCAGGAACAGGCGTTTGTCGTTGTACAGCCTGGCAGGAGCAATACAGTGCATAAAATGGCGGTAATAAAAATGAAGCATGTACAAAGGCAGGTATTTTACTGATTTCTATTTTCATTTTTAAGGTGATCGTACAGAATTCAAGACAAAACTAACCAAATTTAAGGAAAACTAACCAAATTCAAAGAAAATTGTAAAGAAAAGTTTGCAATTGAAAGATGCATTAAATACTTTTGTGTGCAAGAAACCACAAATTATTTTCATTTTTACTATTTTCACTAAATCCCTATTTTTTATGAAAAAAATCTTTTTCTTCCTATTTGCTTTTGTGTTTGCATATTCATGTACTCCACAAGAAGCTCCTAATACGTTTAAAGACAACCGTGATGGAAGAGTGTACAAAACTGTAACCATTGGCTCCCAGACGTGGATGGCAGAGAATCTGGCGTACCTGCCGGCGGTCAGTCGTCCGACATCAGGTTCCGAGACTGAGCCTCTTTATTACGTTTACGGTTATGAAGGTACAGATGTAGCAGCAGCCAAATCTCACGAAAATTACAAAAAGTACGGTGCACTCTATAACTGGCCGGCAGCCATGGCAGAGGCAGCCAGTAGTATTGCCAATCCCAGTGGAGTACAAGGTATTTGCCCCGAAGGTTGGCATTTGCCAAGTGATGCAGAGTGGACACAATTAGAAACGTATTTGGCCAATAACGGGTACAATTATACTGGTTCCATAGATCCCGTAAGCGGAGATGATGTACGCCTGAATATTGCCAAATCCATTGCGAATGCAAATGGTTGGAATGTTTCATCTGTTGAAGGAGCTTCGGGCAATAGCGATTACCCCGAATACAAAAACAAATCGGGCTTTTCTGCTCTTCCGGGTGGATGCCGTACTTTCATGTCGGCATTTAGCTACATTGGTAGTGGTACTTATTGGTGGAGTACTTCACTTAGTGAGGGAGGTAACGGCTATTACCGTGCCCTTTTCACAGGTTCTGCCAACGTAAGCATGAGCATGAGTTTTAAAGCAAACGGGCACTCGGTTCGTTGTGTAAAGAATTGAGTTGAGTTAAGATATTTTGCAAGGAAAGCGTTGGATATTACAATCCAGCGCTTTTTCTTTAGAAATCCCAAGCCTATTTTACCTTTTTCTGATTCTACAAAGCCTAATACCTCATAATTTCTTCCTGGTAAATCACCTGATGTTATCAGCATGGGCCTTTTTGTTTCCGGTAATGCCACAGTTGTAAAACTGGTAGAAAGGTAGCTATTTCGTAATATGACCTGATCCTAACGGTATCCAAGGGGCTTTCTGTTTGTCCCGAATTCAAACTCAAACTTACCGATTGTTAACCCAAAGTGACCGAGTTCGAAGTTATAGTACTTTATGATGGCGGTTTTATATATATTAAGAGTATTATTATTCATTTAATTCGGGGAATATGAAAACGTATGTAAGATTTTTTATAACAATGATGTTTGGATGTCTTCTGATTGGTTGTGTACCAAATGACAGCATAGAAGATCTCTTGGATAACGAAGAAAAGATCCTGCTACATACAGAGCAGGCTTATCCCGGTGTAATGGGAGAGACAGTTCAGTTAGACATAGGCGGAGAAACAATAACATGTCAGAAAATCAATGATGAATATATTTTTCAAGGTGATATTTTATTGCAATCGCCAACCAAAGGTGCGGCTTTTGCCGAGGGTAGTCTTTGGCCCGACAATACTGTTTACTACAGCATTAACCCGAATCTTCCCAATCCCGGAAGAGTTCATCAGGCAATAGAATACTACGAGTCCAACACAAACTTAACTTTTGTTGCCAGGACTACGCAACACAATTATATTGAGTTCATCTATGATAAAAATGGCTGTTCCTCCTATTTAGGTATGATAGGGGGGAAACAACCCATACGTCTTGCAGATTGGGGCACAAAAGGGACAGTAATTCACGAGATAGGTCATGCTATAGGTCTGTTGCATGAGCATAGTAAAGCAGGCAGGGATCAATACGTAACTATACTTGAGAACAATGTTTTGCCCGGCAAATTACACAACTTCAAAGAATATACCTCTTCTTATCCCAATACAGCCGGGTTTGACTTTGAGTCTATAATGCTTTATTCTTCTTATGCCTTTAGCAGGAACAACCATCCTACAATAGTTAAAAAAGATGGTGAGCCATTCACTTCACAACGAGTTCGTATGTCTGAAGATGATATAAATATCGTAAACCTTCTGTATCCTGACAAAGCCGGCTATACCAGAGAGCAATTGGCAGTTTTAGAAACTTTAAGTGGTATTTATGAATCTAATGATATGGGTGATGATGATGAAGATATGTCATTTGGTTTTGATTTTTCTGAAAAATACAATTCTCCCGTTGAAATACTATTAGATGTTTATGGACAAAGTCAGCAATCCGTAACAGTTCATGGGAAAGGTCAAATATCTTACACTTTGTTTTTTAAACATGTACTAGTTTGTTCAGATTTTTATTTTCAAATACGGGAAGATGGAAAACATCTAACCATCTATGTAAAAGATATTGAGGAAGACGGATATGTCGGTATGAGTTTTTTACTTGCTGATGTTCTGCCCAATGAATTTAAAATATATGTTTTAGATGATTTTGATCCAAAATGGATAACCTTTACAAAGATAAATAATCCACACGGGTTAACAGAAGACCAAGTGAGGGCGCTTGAGGTATTAGAAGGTACTTTTTTTCTGGATGAAGGCAGTATTTTTGCAGATGAAGGTAGTATAACTTTCGTCCGCAATGATCCGCCCCAAATACTGGAAGAAAATATTGCTGAGGGAACAAAAGTAAAAATAATATCTCATGGCAAAATGGAGGTGTTGAATGTTTATGACGGTGGCAGTGATTATTTTAAGCTCCATTATTATATATGGAAAGACGGCAGTGGGATAACAATGTTCTCTGACTTTGATGATACTTCCATAATAGAAGTTTACTTAAAGATTCTTTCTCCAAACTTTATAAAAATTGGATTCATGGAAGGGAATGGGATCTTATGGGCAGCTTTAACAAAAGGACAGAGTACTACTTTTACTGATAGCAGGGATGGTAACGTTTATAAAACAGTGACCATTGGCAACCAGGTATGGATGGCTGAGAACTTGGCTTATCTACCCAGAGTGACAGGACCAGAAGTAAGATCCAATACTACAGCATATTACTATGTGTACGATTACTATGGCTCTAATGTAAGCGCTGCAAAAGCAACAGAAAATTACAATACGTACGGTGTATTGTATAACTGGCCTGCTGCCCGCACTGCTTGCCCTGCCGGTTGGCACCTTCCCAACGATGCAGAATGGACACAACTGACAAACTTTTTAGGCGGAAATGAAATTGCCGGAGGAAAAATGAAAGAAACGGGTACGGCTCATTGGAAATCTCCCAATACTGGAGCAACTAACGAGAGTGGCTTCTCAGCGCTTCCGGGTGGGTATCCTTACGAGAATGGTACTTTTGGTAGCTATCTTTACGTTGGCGACTGGTGGAGCTCTACAGAGTTCGATACGACTGCTGCTCTGCAGCGGTCCCTGCATTACAATAGCAGCTCTGTATTCAGATACTATAATTTCAAGCAGAGCGGTTATTCTGTTCGCTGTATCAAGGATTGATTGTTTTTGAGATACCTAGTAATGAAAGCGTTGGATTGTTATTTTCGGCGCTTTTTTTATTTCAAATGAGAGCGTTTTTTTTCATTCGTATTAAAAATTAGCGGAATATTTGCGGAATAAAACCAAAAAGAAAAATCCAAATTACTGATATTCAATAATTTGGATTTCATTAGGGTGCCCAGGACAAGAATCGAACTTGCACACCGTAACCGGCACCACCCCCTCAAAGTGGCGTGTCTACCAATTCCACCACCTGGGCATTTTGCGGGGCAAATATAAGATAAATTTCCGTATTCTTTCTATATTTGTTTGGTAAATACTAGTTTTATGGATACTAACAATACGCTTCAGAACAAGGTAAACCAAATAGTGGCAAGACTTAGAAGCCAAGGAGAAGACAAACCGGATCCCGATCAGGCTTTTAGCATGTTGGATCATAAAGGCGATATGATCTATCTGGTAGGAGAAGTACATTCCGGTGATGTAGATTTGGACAAAGAATACCGTATGAATAAGGTGATGTTGTCTGCCATGCGAAAAAATTTGGTCTCTTGTGTACAAGAGATAACAGAAACCGGGTTGCTGGAAGCACTACTGCGTGTGGCTTTGCCCTCGGGGCTGGGTTTTGATATTACTACAGATTCTGAAATTCCGGAAGAACAATTTCTTTTAGAAAATCACGGGTCGGCTGCCGTCGTAACGGTTTCCATTGAAAAAGACGAGGATCTTGTTCAGTTCCTCTTTGACAACAAGGTAACTGTCATGACTTTGGGGCACGTGACAAAAGGAGACATTCGCATTGACGATTACTCGTACGGGAACATCCGTAAAATATGACCTGAAAACTCGGGTTTTTCAGTCTGTTGCACCCCGCTACGAAAGAACCAATGATCTGATATCGCTGGGATTGAACAGGCTGTGGCTAAGGAAGTTGGTTAGGGAAGTAAAGAAAACACCTCACCATACCATAGCAGATGTCGCTTGCGGCACAGGTGCGCTTACAGAGCGTCTGGCTCGGCTTAAAAAAACATGCGTTACCGGAGTCGACCCCAACGCAGCCATGCTGGCCGTTGCCCAAAACAAAAGACAGGCAAAAAAAAGACCGCACTTCATACTGGGACTTGCCGAGGCGCTTCCCTTGCCGGACGGCTCCTTTCAGGCAGTAACGGTTGCCTACGGGCTAAGAAATTTTGAAGACAGGGAAAGGGCGATGCAGCAGATGAACCGTGTGTTGGAAAATGGGGGGAGGTTGTTTATTATGGAGTTTTCGATTCAAGATGGCGTATGTACCCGCAGATTTATGGTACTTCAACGTATATACATTCGATATGTGATGCCGTTATTGGGTTGGCTGGGTACGGGAGAAAAAGAAGCGTATGAATACTTAAGGGACTCTGTAGAAGCATTTCCACATCCCGCACAAATAAGTAGTGAAATAAAAAATGCCGGTTTCAAAGACGTTGCGTATAAGAGACTTTTCCCTGGCGTAGTGGTGTTATTTACCGGAGTAAAATAGAAAAATGATAGGATTTAATTTTAGTTCCTGGTTCACTCTTCTGCTTTACCTGTTCTATCTGGGACTGGCCCTTTATTTTATTTACGATCTGGTTTTTCAAAAACACAATCCGGTAAAATCCCTTACCTGGATAGTCCTTATGCTTTTGTTGCCCTATGTAGGCCTTATTATGTACATCTATTTTGGAAGGGATTTTCGTAGAACTAAAATGTACAGTCGCAAAGGGTTGCACGATGAAAAACTAAAAAAAGAGTGGAGTGCACGTCAGATTGCACAATTGAACGATACGGGAATACCCCTTCACCCCGAGCTGGTGCCGTATAAAAAGCTGGTACTCCTTTCGCTTAACAACAGCAAGAGTATTCTTACAGAACACAACAGCACGAAACTCTATTATACGGGTAAGGATGCTTTGGATGCCATGTACCAATCGGCCTCGGAAGCTAAGCACCATATTCATTTGCAGTCTTTTATTATTGAAAACGATGCTGTAGGTACGCTATGGAAAAACCTGCTTATGGAAAAAGCCCGTAAAGGGGTTGATGTATGTGTTATTTACGATGATTTTGGCAGTTGGCAACTACCTGGTTCTTATATCAAAGAAATGAAAAAAACCGGGGTGCACATCGAACCTTTTGGTAAAGTACGTTTTGCGCGATTGCGTGCCATGATCAATTACAGAAATCATAGAAAACTGTTAATTGTAGATGGTGAAGAAGGATTTTTGGGCGGAGTAAATATTGCCGATAGGTATTACGACGGAGGAGACAGTTTGGAGTGGCGGGATACGCAAATGCGCATACGTGGCGAGGCAGTTAAACAGCTGGAGTCTAGTTTCTTAATGGACTGGTATTTCATTACCCATAAGAACCTTCGCAGAAGAAAACACTATAGGTACAAGCTGCCCGAACTAACGGAAGATATCGTTCCCGAGACTTGTTTTATGCAAATTGTAAGTTCGGGACCGGACAGCGATTGGGCAGATATCATGCAGCTGTACCTGACCATTATTACCGAAGCTCGGGAGCGCATAAGCATAAGTACCCCTTATTTTATACCTAACGAATCCATTCTGAACGCATTAAAAACTGCCGCGCTGGGTGGGATAGAAGTACGTATTATGTTGCCGGAAGTGGCAGACACACTTTTTGTACATTATGCCAGTCTTTCCTATGTGAACGACTTGTTGGATACGGGAGTGAAATTCTATTTATACACCAAGGGATTTATCCATTCCAAAACCATAAGTATTGACGGCAGATGTTGTGTCATTGGTTCTGCTAATCTGGATATCAGGAGTATGGAACACCATTTTGAAATAGGAGCCGTTGTGTACAATCCGGGGGTGAGTTCAGAGTTAGAACGTCAGTTTGATACGTATCTGAAAGACTCACGTCTAATAAAAGCAAAGGAATGGGAAAAAAGACCCTTCCGTCAAAAAGCCTATGAACAACTTACGAGGTTAACAAGTCCTTTGCTCTAAATGTACTTTAAGATGAAGTAGCAGTTTCCTATCTTTGTGTATGAACAGATACGTTTTGCAGAACATAGCCACGGGACGCATTTTTGAAGATACCGGCTGGCTTTTGTTCGATCCGGAGTACGAAGAGCCCTCTTTAATAAGGGCAGTTTACCAAAATAAACAACCCGATTTTAGTAACAGTAAAAAAGGACTGTACCGGTTTGCAGACTGGTTGCCCATAAACAGAGCTTTAGAAGGCTCTTCTGCTCCCGTCACGTACAAAAGCAAAAAATTAGCAGCCCATTTAGGTCTGGAAAATTTGTACATCACCTTTAGCGGATATTGGCCGGAAAAAGGGGCCTTTATGAAAACATGCTCATTCAAAGAAACAGAAGCTTTTTCTGTGTGCGCACGTATTCCTGACGGTGAGAAAAGAACGTTAGTATTGGCTTCTGCCGGTAATACGGCACGAGCTTTTGCCATGGTCTGTTCGGAAAATAAAATCCCGCTTCTTTTGTTTGTGCCGCACGATAACCTGGACGCGTTATGGTTTGATAAAGAACTTGACCCATGCGTTCGTTTGATTTGCTCGCCACCCGGAACCGATTATTTTGATGCTATAGAAATGAGCAACCGTTGCTGCGAAGATACTACGCAGTACTTTGCCGAGGGGGGAGCCAAAAACGTAGCTCGCCGGGACGGTATGGGAACGACCGTACTTTCTGCTGCCACGTTCATTGGTCGTATTCCCGATGTGTACTTTCAAGCCATTGGCAGCGGTACGGGAGCCATTGCCGCTTGGGAAGCAAACCTGCGTCTTAAGGCAGACGGAAGGTTCGGCAATAACAAGATGCGACTGATTCCCTCCCAAAACGCTCCTTTTCTCCCCATAGTCAAAGCATGGGAAGCCCGTTCCAGATATGTGGACGTAATGGGCGAAGAAGAAGCCAGAGCTAAATCGGCAGCAGTGAAAGCCAAAGTACTGGCCAACAGAAAACCTCCATACGGTATTGCCGGTGGACTATACGACGCACTTATAGATTCGGATGGCTTTATGGACTTTGCTACCAACAGAGAATTGGAGCAGGCGGGTGCTTTATTTGAACGCTTAGAAGGCATTGATATTCATCACGCAGCAGCCGTAGCAACACACACTTTGATCAAGAACGTCCGCCAAGGCAACGTAGACCCCAAAGCCATAATCATGCTGAATATTACCGGCGGAGGCGAAGCACGATTCAAGAAAGAAAACCAGCTTTACTACTTAAAACCCAGTTAGTGCGTCGCACTCCAGCGGCCTGGCAACTTTGGCGCACTTTAGATTCAATCTAGCGCGCCACTTTTCAAAGCCACTTTGTTATCTTGCTGTTAATCTTGCAGTTGCAAAATCTGCAAAAAACCTTGGCGCGCTAGATTGAATCTAAAGTGCCGTTGACTCTAACTTGTCGTTGCACTCAAGTGTGGTGGGAGCGAAGGGGGGAGTCCGGTTCTTGGGCCATGATTTTGTATTCGAGCCGTGTTACAAGGCGGGGAAAAAATTTAGAGGCCCAGACCGTTACCTTGCCCAGGGGAGTTAGAACTACCTGATTTTTTCTTTGTCGGATGCCTTTGAGCATGTGGTAGGCAACCCGGTCTGCAGACATCATTTTTTCTTCTTGCCGAGGAGTTTTTCCCTGAGGCCTTCCGTTGGCTGTAAGTGCGGCTACCCTGACATTGGAAGACGTGAAGCCGGGAGCAAATGTCATAACATGCAATCCGTCGTATAAATGTTCTGTGCGCAGTGTATCTAGAAAACCATTCAGGGCAAATTTAGAGGCCGAGTATCCGGTGCGGGCAGGCAATCCTTTAAAGCCGGCTATGGAAGTAACTCCTACCAGCGATCCTTTGCTTTCCAGCAGGGCCGGCAAGGCGTACTTGGTACAGTAAACGCAACCCCAGAAATTAACATCCATCAGTTCTTTAAGAACAGAGAGATCCAAGTCTTTGAACAAGGCGCGCATGGAAAGACCGGCGTTGCATACTAAAACATCAAGTTGCCCAAAGTGTTCTAAGGTTGTTTCTATCAGGTGCTTGCAGTCAGATTCCCGGGTGACGTCTGCAGCTATGCTCAGAACGGAGCGGGTGCCGCCCGGCGCTGCTGCATTGGTGAGTGGAACAGAGTTCTGCGCTGCTGCGTTGGCGAGTGGAACAGAGTTCTGCGCTGCTGCGTTGGCGAGTGGGACAGAGTTCGACGCTGCTGTGGTGAGGGGAGGGACAGAGTCCGGCACTGATGTGGTGGTATCTGGCACTTGTGTCGGCGACATAGTTGTGGTACCGAGCAGTTGGGCTTCCAGGGCGTGGAGTTTGTGGGTGGAGCGAGCAGCGAGGACTACGTGGGCGCCTGCCTTAAAAAAAGCACGGGCGCATGCCTTACCTATGCCGGAAGATGCACCCGTCACAATGACTACTTTTCCTTGAAAGGATGTGGCTTTTTTCTGAAAGGATTTTTTCATGACTATCTGATGACCAAGTTGTGGCTTGTTATGGCTGTGTTGTAGCTATGTTATGCCATGCCATGCCATGCCATGCAGTGGTTACGTGATGGCCATGTGTTGGAGCTCTGTACCTTCATAGGCACCTGCCTTGAGTTTCTTTTGGACTTCACTAAAAGCGTTGACTGTGTATTCAACGTGTTCCAAAGAGTGCATGGCCGTGGGAATCAGGCGAAACATAATGATGTCCCGGGCCACTGCAGGGTAGGTGACTACGGAGCAGAAAACACGGTGGTTCTCCCTTAGGTCAATGAGCAGGTTGGTGGCTTGTGCCAGACCTCCTTTCATAAAGACCGGGGTAACGCAGGCCTCGGCAGGCCCAATATCAAAGCCGCTTTTTCGCAATCCTTCTTGAAGGGCTCCGGTGACTTGCCACAGTTTTTCCCTAAGCTCGGGCATAGTTCGTATCATGTCCAGGCGTTTGAGCAGTCCTTCTACCATAGCCATAGGCAGGCTTTTGGCAAAAATCTGAGAGCGTAGGTTGTAGCGCAAGTAGTTGATGATTTCTGCCGGGCCGGAAACAAATCCGCCGATCCCTGCCATGGATTTGGCAAATGCTCCAAAGTAGAGGTCAATTTCGTCCATGATGCCAAAATGTTCAGAAGCACCGCGACCGTTCTCTCCCATAACCCCAAAGCCGTGAGCATCGTCAATAAGAATGCGAAAATTGTACTTTTTCTTTAAGGATACAATTTTATCTAAAAAGCCCATGGCTCCGGTCATGCCATAGACACCTTCTGTTATGAGCAAGATGCCACCACCTGTTTTTTCAGTAATGCGTGTGGCTCGCTCCAGGGCTTTATCACATTTCTCCAGATTGTTATGAGGGTATACAATCCGCTTTCCCATATGGAGTCGCAATCCGTCCATAATGCAGGCATGAGCCTCTGAATCGTAAACGGCAACGTCTCGGCGGTTGAGCAGAGCATCAATGGTAGAAACCATTCCTTGGTATCCGTAATTGAAAAGGTAGGCATCTTCTTTCTTCTCGAAAGCTGCCAATTCTTTTTCCAACTGTTCGTGAAGTGAGGTATGTCCGCTCATCATCCGGGCTCCCATGGGGTAAGCCAGCCCCCATTTTTTGGCAGCTTCTGTATCTGCCTTTCTTACTTCCGGATGGTTGGCAAGCCCCAAGTAGTTGTTAAATGTCCATGCCAAGACTTTTTTCCCGTTGAACATCATGTACGGTTCAATAGGGCCTTCCAGCTTTGGGAATAGATGATACCCTTGCGCCTGTTTTCTGTATTGCCCCAGAGGACCGCCTTCGTCTTTTTTAATTCTATCAAAGATATCCATAAATCAAGCGTCTATGTTAGCATATTTGGCATGTTGCTCAATAAACTCCCTACGTGGTGGAACTTCATCGCCCATAAGCATAGAAAAGATTCTGTCTGCTTCTGCAGCGTTGTCTATAGTAATCTGACGCAGAATTCTTCTTTCCGGATTCATGGTAGTATCCCAAAGTTGTTCTGCATCCATTTCTCCTAACCCTTTATACCTTTGGACAGTAACGGAACTATCCCTTCCTTTCCCCAATTGTTCAATGGCAGCCAATCTTTCTTCTTCTGTCCAACAGTAGCGTTCTTCTCTTCCTCTCCTTACCAGGTAAAGCGGAGGCGAGGCAATGTAAACGTGACCGCCTTTGATTAAATCGGGCATGTGGCGGAAAAAGAAAGTCAGTAACAAAGTATCTATATGGCTCCCGTCTACGTCTGCGTCTGTCATGATAATTACGCGATGGTACCTTAGTTTGCTCATATTAAGCGCCTTGCTGTCTTCTTCCGTCCCTCGGGTTACTCCAAATGCTGTGTATATGTTACGGATCTCTTCGTTTTCAAAAACGCGGTGCTCCTGAGCTTTTTCTACGTTTAAGATTTTACCGCGTAAGGGCAGGATGGCTTGAAAAGACCTGTCCCTTCCGTTTTTTGCCGTTCCTCCTGCAGAGTCCCCTTCCACAAGGAATATTTCACATTGTTCAGGATCGCGGTTAGAGCAGTCGGCTAGTTTGCCAGGAAGTCCGGCACCGGACATGACTGTTTTACGTTGTACCAGTTCACGTGCTTTTCGGGCAGCATGGCGTGCTGTGGCGGCCACAATTACCTTATCTATGATGCTTTTGGCGTCTTTTGGATTTTCTTCCAGGTAGTTTTCCAATGCCTGGCTGACGGCTTGTGATACAGCACCCATGACCTCGCTATTTCCTAACTTGGTTTTTGTTTGCCCTTCAAATTGAGGTTCGTTTACCTTTACAGAAAGGATGGTGGTAAGGCCTTCGCGGAAATCGGCAGGGTCTATGTCAAATTTGAGCTTACTTAACATACCGCTCTTCTCTGCATAATTCTTTAACGTAGTAGTCAGCCCTCTGCGGAATCCTGTTAAATGAGTTCCTCCTTCAATAGTATTGATGTTATTTACATAGGAGTGGATGTTTTCTGAATACCCTGTATTGTATTGCATGGCAATTTCTATGGGTATGTTGGTCTTCTTCGTTTCCAGGTATATAGGAGTTTCTGTTAGCGGTACCCTGTTTTTGTCAAGGAATTTTACAAAATCTAACAATCCTGTTTCTGAATAAAAAGTATCTGTACGGAACAACTCAGCATCGGTTTCATCTTCATCTTCATCTGAATCATCCATAATGCTATCGTCTGTATAAGGTTTGTCACCTTTAAGACTGTCTGCAGGAGTGTGTACCCTGTGATCCTCGATGGTCAGACGCACGCCTTTGTTCAGGAAAGCAAGCTCCCTCAAACGGGCAGAAAGGATTTCATAACTGAACAAGGTTCCCAAAGTGAAAATTTGCCTGTCAGGAACAAAGTAGATATCTGTTCCTGTAATATCTGTTTCACCAATAATTTCTACAGGAGCTTGTGGAATGCCTCGAACATATTCTTGTTTGTGAACTTTACCTTCGCGGTAAACGGTCGCTATCAATTTGCTTGATAAAGCATTAACACAGGAAAGTCCTACTCCGTGCAATCCTCCGGACACTTTGTAAGAATCCTTGGAGAACTTCCCGCCTGCGTGCAGTACCGTAAGAACTACTTCCAGAGCAGATCTTTTTTCCTTTTCATGCATGCCGGTAGGAATACCACGTCCGTTGTCTGTAATGTTAATGCTTTGGTCAGCATTGATGACTACTTTTATGGTATCGCAATACCCGGCTAATGCCTCGTCAATGGAATTGTCAACCACCTCGTAAACTAGGTGGTGTAAGCCTCTTGAGCCAATGTCTCCAATATACATGGAGGGGCGCTTCCTGACAGCTTCCAGACCTTCTAAAACCTGGATGCTTTCTGCAGAATACTGATTCTCTATACTCACTGTTTCGATCTTTGAATAACAAACAAAGATACAGAAAAACTAGCAAAAATCCTAATCAGAAACGTAGGGTTATACCCCCACCCAAAGTTAGACCGGGATTAGGATACAGATGAAATACCCAGTCCTCTTTATTTAATAGATTATTCCCAAATACGTATATAGAAAAACCCTTACTTAGAACGTACTCTGCCTGTACCCCCAAATTTAAAAAAGAAGGCAGTGTGATTACCGGTGGGGTTTCGTACGCATACGTTGGATATGGATGAGTTATTTCCCACGTTGCATTCCAGGCAGGTGCATAACAGGCAGCGCGCCAGTAGGCATGGGCAGATAACACAATCCGTTCTCTCCAATTGTATCTTAGCTGCCCCCGTGCTTCCCATTGCGGTTTGTGCCAGGGAGGCTGCAATGTGTTTAGGGAATATTTATGCCATTGCCCGGAAATTTCTGCCAAGAACGGACGGGAATGAAAAGAGAAAGAGGCTCCGGCCGAATACCTGGTTTCGTCTGCATAGTGAATGGTGTATAAGCTATGAAAACCGGGAGAGTATGGTTGTGTAGCGTAGTAAAATTGGTTTTTTGTGTAACGGTAAGCCCCATATATTTGATAGTGGAAACGATCTGTCAGACTTCCAGTAAAACCTGCTTTTACATCCCAGGGAATGTAAGCATCGTATAGTCTGTTTGCCGTTATCCAAGGGTTTTCCTCCATTCTTTGGCTGTACGTGTTCAACTGTTGGTATCCGTCTGTCTTGGCAAACAACGTAAGCCAATCCTCTGCTATAACCAGATGGGTGTCAAACCAGGGGAAGAAACCCAGTTTGTTGTTGTTTGGGGTAAGCAAGTACCCCACCTTGATACCAGCCGCTACCTTATACCTGGCGTTGCTTAAGATCACGTGTGGGAACAGGTGAGCTACTGCCCTGGAAACAGAAGCACTGTCCGGAGTCCATCGGTTGCTTGCAAAGTGTGCCGTAGCACCCAGGTTGATTTGGAATGTGTAGGAAAGGTTGTAACCTGTTAAAGCTTCTACCTCCAGGCTGTTTTCACGGATTATGGGGAGAATACCCGGCGGACCTTCACTTCTGTTTTTGGCATGCATGTATTCAGACTTCCAGTAATAATGCCAGGTGCCCTGTTTGTTGTTGAGGGCATACGTTTCAATTCCGCCTCCGACCTTATAAAAGGCTTGGTATTGAAGCGGAGGGAAGAAATGCAGATCTGCTTGCAGAGCAAAAGTATTGTATAAATACGTTCCCGGGACGTACAAGCGAAAGGTGTTTTTCTTTCCTCTGTGTTCCAACGAAAAAACACCCCTTGTAGTGGTACGTGTATCTTCTGTGTGCAAAGAGCGGTGTTGTCCCTGCAACCCTGCATGCCAGCCCGAAGTTAAAGGCACTTGAAACAAGAGGTCTGCCTTGGGAGTCCATGGATAACCGGTTCCCAGATTTATATATCCGTAGCGTTTTCCTGTTACGGTAGAGGGGCGTACCAGAGCCGGTGGCAGCGGACTGAAATCATACAAATTAAGCAGAGGCTTGTCAAAAATGCTGTATTCAAACAACGTGTGAAACGTGCGAAGGGAATCCGGGATGTCAGTATCTAAAGCCGGTTTACTTACTTCAATAAGGTCTGCATCGTACAACCGCTCTACCCGAATTACAGGATGGATCTGGTTTTGTGCACCCAGAGAAAACGCCGTAAGGCAAAACACAATAAACAACCCTTTTTTCATGGCAATGCTTCTTCACATTTTTTAAGACGGACCATAACCAGCTGTTCAATATCGTCCGGCTTATCCGGTTTATACCCTTTTTGAATGCTTTCATAAGTGGCTTTGGCTTGTACCCATTCGTTCCTTTCAGCAAAAATATCTCCTAACAAAATGAAAGCACGTGCTATCCAATATTCTTGCGGTGTGTCTGAATCGGCAAAATTATAAATCATGGTTTCTGCCGTATCAAAATTTCCTAAATCAAAGGCGTCTTTGCATAACAAGTAAAAGGCTTCGGCACCGGTTGCCGTATGGCTTTCTTTTGACAGCTCTTCCAGTAGCGTGAGGGCCTGTTCTCTTTCACCCAACGCCAGGTGGCTTTGGGCTATAATATACGTAGCGTCTGTTTGAACATTTTTGTCAAAAGTCTTGTTTTCTAAAACCTTGTTTGATTGAACTATAGCATTTCTGTATTGTTTGTTTTTGTAAAACGACCACATAAGGCCTTTGAGTGCTTCTAACCGATTGTTGTCAATTTGTGCAATATCACCTAGGCTCATATACGCGTCTACAGCGTTGGCATATTGCTCTAAATCAAACTGAATGGCTGCGTAATGTTTGGTGGCTAACTCTGTGAAAGAGCCTGAAGGACTTGTCATTACCACAAGGTACGCATCGGCTGCCAACTGCATTTTGCCTAACTTCATGTAACATTCTCCCAAATAAAATTGAGCTGCCGGAATTTTGCTGCTTTCCGGATAGTCTTTAATGAAATTAAGTAAGGCCGTTACAGCTGCTGCGTGGGTATGGTTCAGGTACAGCTGCTCGGCAGAAGAGAATACCATCATTTCCTTCTCTCCCGGGCTCTTGCCCGAGTCAATACCCAAGCTTTCCATGTACTCAAAAAAACCTTTGGAATCGTTACGGGCTAAATATATATTTTCAATGCCTGCCATAGCATTGGCAGCGTCGGGAGAATCGGGGAAACGTTTCAATACTTCTTTGTAATAGCCCAGTGCCTCGTTGGGTCTTTTCATGTTTATTCTTATGAGCCCCAGTTCTACCAAGGCTTTGGCATGAAAAGCACTATGTGTAGCAAAAGATAAAATGGTAGAAAAACGCTCCTCCGCTTTTTTGTATTGGTTGGTTTGAACAAAAGTGCGTCCTTGTTCAAAAAGTGCAGCAGAAAAGAAAGCAGATCCGGGGTAATCGTTCATAAGACGATCCAGTGTTACAATCTTTTCAGAGTCTTCGTTTAAGACTCCTTGGGCCATAGCTATTTGATACAAAGCATAATCGGGTGCAACGGTACGGTGATTGAGGGCGTTTTGGTACTCAACCGTAGCTTGTGCATGAGCGTATTGAGCAAACGAGCAGTCTCCCAGCCGCAAATAAGTATCTGCTACCAGGTTCATATCGCTTTTTCCCAGCCTTAGGTATTTGTGAAACCATTCTTCTGCAGCCACATACTCTTTTGACTTGAAATAAGCGTAGGCTATGTTGTAATGACTGGTTCTGTACTCTTGTGGATGAGCAAACGAACCGCTTTCTCTAATAAACCGGGTCCAAGTACGGATGGCTTTTTGGTATTGGTTGCTTCTGTATTGACATTCAGCTACCCAATAAGGCTCTTTAGCTTGCTCAAAATACCTTTCTGCTTCTCTGAACGAGCCTGTTTTGTACAGTTGAATACCTCTTAAGTAGGCTGCCTTTTCAAGGTCCCTCAAGTTCTCTTTTGTTGGGTTTCTTAAGGCGCTCAGTGCCTCGACGGCCATGGCATAGTCTTGGTTTATAAAATAATTGGCAGCAATATAATTCTGAATTTCATCCAGTTTAGGTGAATTTGGATATTCTTTTCTGTAGGCAGACAGTACCTGAACGTCGCTGTTTAGGTCAAAAGACAATTTGGCATAATTGAAGAAAGCATCTTCTTTTATAAGGGGATCGTAATGCATGGCACTGGCTTTTTTGAAAGCTTCTCTGGCATCTACCTTGTTGTGCAGCTTTATATAAGCCTCACCTAAATGATAGAGAGCATTTTGCCCCAGGCTGTCTTTCCTTTCTCCCACAAGGGAGAGTTGGTCTGCCGCCAAAGCAAAATCTTCCAACTTGAAATAAAGAATGCCCGAATAATACCTGTCTGTAATAGTTAAAGAAGCTACCTCTTCCAGATAATCGTCAAAAAAAGTACGGGCTTCTTCTGCTCTGTCCAGGGCAAAATAGGCTTCTGACAACGTTTTGGCCAAGGTAGTTCGCAAAACGCGGTCTGCATGTTGATACAAAGGAACTCCCGTTAGAATAACTTGTTCATATTGCTTACTATAGAAAAGGGCTTGCAGCAAGTAGGTTTTGGATAATTCTGCATATTGAGGAACTTCCATCACTCGCTCCAGTAAGGGTATGGCCTGCTCAAAGTTACTTTGCGCATAATAGAGGTAGGCTTTGTAGTATACGGCTCCCCATTTGTAGGATTCTTTTCCGGGCGCTTCTTCTGTTCGGGTAAAGTAGTTCATGGCTCTGTCTGCATTTCCTGTCTGCATGCAAGCATATCCCATACGAAATAAAAAAGAAGCCCTGTCTGTTGAAGAAAGCTTTTTTTCATTCACCTTTTCATAAGCCTGAAGTGCATCTTTGAACTGCTCTTTGTTTGAAAAGTAATTTCCCAGCGTAAAAAAGACCGTATGTTTTAAGGGAGCCGAGGGGTATTCTTGTTCCCAATGGACCACCTTATTTTCTACTGCGGGATCTTCCAGCGCCATTTCGCATAGGAGTTTGTAGGAAGCAACCCATTGTCTTAAGGAGGAAGGAAGTTCTTTCCCAAAGCCGTTAAACAGTTGATATGCATTTTGATATTGTTCTTGTTTGTACAGTTCAACAGCGGTAAGAAACAGCTCGTGGTCTGTAGAAGGCTTGGCCTGGGCGCTCAGGAAAGAAGGGATCGAAAGCAAGCCGCAAAACAAAAAAATGCGCAAAAGACGTATCATATAACAAATATACTGTTTTTATCATAAACGAGGATGATGTTTAAGTACAGTTTGTTGCCAGAAAGAAGCGTCCAAATGAGTATATATTTCTGTAGTTAAGATGCTGCTGTGTCCCAACATTTCCTGTACAACACGCAAATCGGCCCCGTTTTCAATCAGATGTGTTGCAAAAGAATGTCTAAAAGTATGAGGCGAGACTGTTTTTTTTATACCGGCCACACGTGCTTGTTCTTTAACTATCAAAAAAATCATGTTACGAGTTAAAGGTCTGCCGTAACGGTTTAGGAATACAAAATCTTGATGAGCAGAGGAAACCGACAATGAATTTCTCCAGGGAACGTATTGGTCTAGTGCCTTAAGTGCATGAGATCCAATGGGTATAATTCTCTGTTTGCGGCCTTTCCCAAGAATGCGAACAAAACCTTCGTCCGGAAAAATCTGCGAATATTTTAAACCTGTAAGTTCACTGACTCTCAATCCACAACCGTAAAGTACTTCCAGAATGGCTTTGTTTCTATGTCCTTCGGGGACACTTAAGTCAACAGAATGGAGTATGCGTTCTATTTCTTTAAGAGAAAGAACCACGGGAAGAGGTTTACCTGTTTTAGGAGCGCTTACCGGTGTACAAGGATTTCTTTCTATACGTTTGTCTATAACAAGAAAACGAAAGAAAGCATTCAATCCGGAAAGAATACGTGCCTGAGTTTGTGCAGACAGTCCAATGTCTGTAATGGAAACTAAGAAAGTTTCCAGGTCAGAAGTTTTTACTTCAGACGGTGTGGGAACAGAAGATAAGTCCAGATGTTTCAAAAAACGTTTAATGTCTTGCACGTAGGCCTTTTGTGTGTTTATGGAAAGGCCTCGCTCCAGACGCAAGTACATTAAAAAATGATTCACGGCTTCTGTCCATGCAGCGGGCGTTCCGTGCGGTAGTATCATGGTGAGCTCTCCTGTTTGTAGAAATCACAAAAACCGGAAAGACCACAAGAAGTGCATTTGGGTTTTCTAGCCGTGCAGACATATCTTCCCTGCAGGATAAGCCAGTGATGAGCCTTTGCTCTCATCTGCGGAGGAAAATGGCGGTTAAGATCTCTTTCTACGGCAAGCGGAGTGTTTCCCCGCGAGAGCCCCAACCTGCGGGAAATACGAAATACATGAGTATCTACGGCTATGACTGGTTGGTTAAAGGCTACAGAGGCAATTACATGAGCCGTCTTTCTTCCCACTCCGGGCAATTTCTGAAGTGCTTCCGGAGTAGAGGGGATCTTTCCGCCAAATTGTTCTTTTAAAGTTCTGGCCATTCCCGTAAGATGTTGGGCTTTATTGTTGGGATATGTTACCGATTTTATGTAAGGAAATACTTCTTCCGGAGTAGCAGCGGCCATATAGTCTATGGTGGGAAAACGTTCCATAAGGGCAGGGGTTACTATATTTACCCTCTTATCTGTACATTGTGCAGAAAGAATAACAGCAACCACTAGGCTGTACGTGTCTGTATAATGAAGTTCAGATTTGGGATCCGGCATATGTGTTTGAAACCAATCTATGATTCCTGCTACTTCTTTTTTTGTTTTCATACTTCCATAAACCCAGACAAGTCAATCTCTAGCCTATTGTCCATTTCTGTGCATAACCCGGCTTCGCATTTGAATATCCGACCCGGATACCTTTGCAACAAATTTAAATTATGGGTAACTACCATCATGGCAGGTTGTTGTTCTCTGTGTATATCCATGAAAAGCTGCATGATTTCTTGTTGTGTATCGCTATCCAGGTTGCCGGTAGGTTCATCTGCCAGAATAATTTGAGGGTTGTTGAGAATGGCTCTGGCAATGGCTACCCTTTGTTGTTCACCGCCTGATATCTGGTGAGGCAACTTGTGCCCTTTGTGCAGCATACTCACACTCTCCAGGGCTTCTTTTATACGCATTTGTATGTCCTTTTTATTCTTCCAGCCGGTGGAACGTAAGACAAATTCCAGATTGTCATAGACAGAACGATCCTGAAGCAATTGAAAGTCTTGAAAGACTACTCCAATTTTTCTTCTTAAATAAGGAATTTGCCTTCTTTTTAAGGTAACCAAATCGAAACCGGCCACTTGTGCTTCTCCCTTTTGTAAAGGGAATTCTCCAATAAGTGTTTTAATAAGAGAAGTCTTACCCGTTCCTACGCGTCCAACCAAGTAAATAAAATCACCTTTTTCTAAGGTTAGATCAACATCCGTTAAAATTAAATTGGAATCTTTAATTACATCTATTCCGGACAACTGAATAAGAGGCATCGTGCAAATTTTAAACAAAGATAGCAAAAAATGAAAAAAGATTTGGAAGATAAATAAATATAACTACCTTTGCAGTGTACTAATATACTAACACACTATAAGATGATAAAAATAAAAGATTTAGCTTTTAGCTATTCAAAGAACAACGTCTTTCAAAACTTGTCGCTTTCTTTGATCCAAGGCAATGTGTACGGGCTGTTAGGACAAAATGGTGTGGGGAAGACTACGTTGCTTAAATTACTGGCGGGGCTGCAGAAAAGTACAAAAGAAGCTTGCCGTGTAAACGGACTTCATCCCTACAGCAGGCAACCGGAATTTCTGCAGGATATATTCTACTTGCCCGAAGATCCGGAAAGCCCAACAGGAACGGTCAACCAATTTGTCCGTCACAACGGTCCTTTTTACCGCGGTTTTGATTACACACAATTCCTTAGCCTGATGGACCGGTTTGAAGTAGATCCGGGTAAAAAGTTCAGAGACCTCTCTGCAGGACAGCAAAAGAAAGCCCATATTTCTTATGCTCTTGCGCTCAACACAAAAGCTTTGCTGTTGGATGAACCCAGCAACGGTATGGATATTACTTCTAAGTCTGTATTTCGCAGCATAGTGGCCGGGCATATCAGCGCTGAACAAGTGGTAATTATTTCTACGCACCAAGTAAGAGATTTAGAAAACTTGATTGACCCGGTCATTATTTTGGATCAAAAACAAGTACTTCTGCATGCATCCATTGAAGAAATTACTGAAAAACTTTGCTTTCATACCGAGCCCCAAGTGCCGGCAGAAGCTCTGTATTCAGAAGAAACGCTCATGGGTTACTCAGTAGTTAAAGCCAATACAGGCGGTGTTCATACCAAAGTAAACCTAGAGACTTTATTCAATGCTGCTTTACAACACAAGGAATGGTTTAAAGAACATTTTAAAAACGGAAGATGATGAACAATGTATTTACTATAAAACGTTTTGGTGCACTTATTAGAAAAGAGTGCCGCGAGTACTTTGGGAATTTTGGTTTGACCGTTTTGAGCATGACAGGAGCTTACGTAATCTACCTGCTTGCTTCTTTGTTGACATCCTCTCCTCCCAGTGTTTTTTCCAGGTTGTCCCTTATGGTTCTTTGGACCGCTATTGCCCTTATTTTTGCTCCTTCTAAATTGTACGGAACGGCAAATCATAAAAAGAAGGGTCTGCATTACGTACAGCTTCCGGTCTCTGCTCTGGAAAAAACGATCAGTATGTTTGTGGTCAGTTATCTTTGTGTGACCCTATCTATGCTGATATCCCTGTTAGCGGTGGACACGTTGTTTTACCTGTTATTCCCTTCACGTTCCTCCGGTTTTCTGTTGACCAACAGCTGGAGTTTTTTTCCCGTAAAAACATTTTTTGATTTGTTTGTAATCCAGTCCCTGTTTGTTTTGGGTAATATGGTATTCAAGCGGCAGAAAGTGGCCAAAACATTTGCGGTAATCATGGGGGTTGTTTTTTTAGTAAGTTTTGTAATGGGAATTGTAATAAAAGCTATTGGGATAGAGGTAATTGAGCGTCTTGTGGAAACGCTGCTAAAAGACCTTCCGCAGGAAATAGCTCCCGGTCGGATTGCAGAAATGAGAGATCTTCGTTTGTGGTCGATACAAAATTCTTTGATTCGCACCCTTCTTGTTATAGCACATACGGTAAGAGGACTTGTTGTTGCTTCTTGCTGGTTTGGTACCTATCGGTTGATTAAAACAACTAAATATTAATTGTATGGAATTTAAAGACCATCAAGCCATTTACTTGCAAATTGCAGAATCTGTGTGTGAAAAAATCCTGCATGGGATATGGAAGGAAGAAGACAGAATCCCTTCTGTAAGAGAACTGGGTGCAACGCTGGGTGTCAATCCCAACACAGTAGCCAGAACGTACGAACATT
The DNA here is from genome assembly GCA_012510445.1 of Bacteroidales bacterium. Lineage (GTDB taxonomy): Bacteria > Bacteroidota > Bacteroidia > Bacteroidales > UBA932 > DMER64. The sequence goes on along the minus strand of JAAZIA010000025.1, from coordinate 52,326 downwards.
TGCAGCAAAGGGAAATCATTTATAATAAAAGAGGTATTGGCTTTTTTGTGGCTCCGGGAGCCCGCACAGAAATCTTAACCAAATTAAAGGAGAGCTTCTTTACCGAAGAACTTCCGGTCTTTTTTAGAAGGTTAAGTACATTAGGCATTGCCATGGAAGAAATTGAAAGATATTACAAAAATTACAAACAATGAACAAAAGATTTCTATTAGGAATTATTCTTGTTTTTGGGGCAGTCAACCTTTCGGCAGCACGAAGCAATACGGCTGCCGTCAGGGGGACTGTAGTGGATAAAGAAACAGAGAATCCACTGGCCTATGCCACGTTGTCTGTCAGAGACAGTTTGCAGTATGTAGTGGCGGCCGGTACGGCAAGAGATGACGGATCGTTTCTTCTGGAAGGCATTCCCTACGGCAACTATCATCTGTCCGTTACTTTTATAGGGTATAAAGAACATACGATGGCCATTGAACTAAAAACAGTGCAGTGGGATGCCGGTGTTATAGCCATGGAAGAAGACGTTCAAACACTTACTACGGCTGTGATTACGGCAAAAGTACCGCTCATAGAGCAGAAAATTGACAAAATAGTGATGAACGTATCAGAGGCTGTTTCTACGGAAGGCAGTAACGCACTGGAAGTTTTACGCAAAGCCCCCGGGGTTACCATAGATATGGAAGGAAATGTGAAGCTTAACGGACAGCCGGTAAGCGTTTGGATAGACGGTCGGCCGTCTTACATGAGCGGTTTAGAGCTGGAGGCTCTGCTTAGGGCCACGGACGGCACTACCATTGATAAGATAGAGTTGATGGCACACCCCTCGGCTCGTTATGATGCCGAAGGTTCGGGTGGCATTATCAATATTAAAATGAAGAAAAACCTGCTGAAAGGACTAAGCGGTACGGCCAATGCCTTTTACGGAGGCATGAAGCACAAAGCCTACGAACAGGAAGGAGGAGGGGGAACTTCTCTAAACCTAAGAACAGACAAAACCAATACCATGTTCTCTTACAGCGGAAGGGTTGACAATACAGGAGTAGAATTATCCAGTCATACTGCTTTTGGGGAAAGCCTACAAATGGAGCAATTTTCGCATTCAGACATGCTGTCTTCTTCTGTAAGCCATACGGCTAAGCTGGCCAACGACGTTTATCTTACAAAGAAACATACGGTAGGATTTATTGTGACCACGATGTTCCAGGATCAGGATCTGGATAACTACGGCAACGAGAACTATACAGATATGTTTTTGAATAATCAGCTGCTCAACAGAACAAAGAGTGTGATCAGTAACGGGAGTTCTTTTAGAAACATCACTTCCAACATTAATTATACGGGGTTGTTTAACGAGCAAAAATCACAGGAACTCACCTTTAACGCAGACTACGCCTATTACGATATTTTCTCTGAAAACTCTCAGGAAAATACCATTGTAGACGGTTTTGGGATGGACCAGATTTTTAGGCAAAAAAGCAACCAATACATCAACTTGTTTTCCGGTAGGTTGGATTACCAACAGTCTTTCTGGAAAACAGGTATAATAGAAACGGGAATCAAGTGGGCAACTACGCAAACGGACAACAACCTGCTGCGAGAAGATTTTTTGGATACACAATGGACTCCCAATCCGGATTTGTCTAATGAGTTTGTTTATACAGAACACATTGCTGCTGCTTATGCCTCTGTGGGCAGGATGCTTGGAAACAAATGGATGCTTAAACTGGGAATAAGGGGAGAGTTTACGGGAGCCAATGGCCATTGGATATCAGCACAAGAGGTAACTAAGAAAAAATACTTCAATGTGTTTCCAACGGTTTTTGGCGGGTACAACCCCTCGGCCTCCTGGCGATTCACACTCTCTTACACCAGCCGCATTGGCAGGCCGTCTTTTAGTCAGTTGAATCCTTTTAGGGCATACATAGACGCCAATTCCTATATCGTGGGGAATCCCAACCTGGATCCGCAGCTGTCTGACCAAGTGGTATTGGGAGTAAACTTTAAGACGCATTACAACCTGGCCTTATTATACTCGCACGTAAAGGACTTTATTATGCAAAATCCGTATTACGACCAGGAGGGTACAAAAATCCTGTTGTACGATAACTTTGGAACACAAAGCATGGCCGGAGGGGTTTTATCCCTTAGTGAACTGCCACTCACCAAATGGTTGTACCTGACGGTAAACGGTACGTGTATTTATTTATCGAATACGGCAGTGCCGGAACAAGGCCAAAGCAATGCGTACAGCAACAACGGCCTGCTTACCAATGTTTATTCTCAGGTCACACTGGTATTGCCTAAAAATTGGAAAATAGAACTTATGGGATTGTATCAGGGTAAGGTGCCGGCCGGTTATTTTGTTGTGGCTCCCATGTACTTTGTAAATGGAGGTATAAAGAAAAATTTTATGAACAACAAGGCTACATTGAGCCTGAATGTTAATGATATTTTTGGTACTTTTAACAACAATTTGGTCCTTACATCGGATAATGCAGTACAATACAAAATAGACCAGAGAGTGCATCTCCAAAAGGTAAGGATCAGCTTTAGTATCCGCTTTGGACAAGGAAAAGCTGCACGGACAAGAAAAGTGGGAGACCTGGAAGAAGCTTCGCGTATAGATCCCTCGGCAGTGCTTCCTACCGGCACATCAGAAGGAGTATTATGATAGGAAAACGAAAACATCAATTAGGAATAGCCTTTGGCGGTGGAGGTGCCAAAGGCTATTACCACCTTGGAGTCCTTAAGCGCCTGCTGGAAATGGGACATGTCCCTGAAATGGTTTCGGGAACGAGTGTGGGTGCTATTTTAGCCGTGTATTATGCCCAGGGCTTTACCATAGAGGAAATGCAAAAAGCGTTTGACCACCTCACATTGAAAGACTTTTTGAGTCACCGGCTTTCCAGAGAATACCTGATAGATTCCCAGCCATTACGTAAAATCTTTGAAGAAACATTTAAGGTGCATACTTTTGAAGAGTTGCAGGTGCCTGCAAAGATTGTAACCACCTGTTTGGAAACAGCCAAAGAAGTAGTGTTTGAAAGCGGTCCGCTTGCCAAGGCTGTACTAGCCTCGTGTAGCATTCCTGTACTTTTTCCTCCTGTTGAAATAAACGGAAAACATTACGTAGATGGCGGTGTAGTACGTAACGTACCGGTAAGTCCCATCCGTGACTACTGCAAACGTGTATACGCCATCAACCTGTTTCCCGTGCCCTCAACTGACCTTACCTATAACAAATCTATCCGTTACATAGCAGACCGCAGCATTTCTATGATGTTTCACGCAGGGGCAACGGCAGACCTGCAAATGGCAGATTTGGTGATAGAAGACAAGGAAATGACCCGGTATAATGCCTACGATTTGAAGTATAAAAAGAAAATGTTTGACATAGGGTATAATACTACCGCGCTAAGGTCGCTCTAAATTCTTTAAAAACGGGCCAACCAGCGTTCATAAGACCTCCAAAACCTTCCAATGAGCTTGTCCACGCCGTTGCCGTCCACGAGTTCTCTTTTTTCATTGAACAAGCCGGCCACTCCGCCAATGTACATTTCCGGTAACGGAAGCACGGGGCAATTTAAGCATACGAGTGTTTGCCGTAAGTGGTGGTTGGCACCAAAGCCTCCAATGGCTCCCTGAGATACAGATACAATAGCGGCCGGTTTATTGCTCCAGACGTTTTTATCATAAGGTCTGGATCCCACGTCAATGGCATTTTTCAAAGCAGCGGTGGTGGATCGGTTGTACTCCGGCGTTACCAGAAGTACTCCGTCTGCACGGGCAATCCTTTCCCTGAATTGTACCCAAGTTGCAGGCGGCTGTATATCGTTGCCTTCCAGATCTTCGTTATATAAGGGCAGGTTTCCAATTTCTATTATTCGCAAATCCAGTGTTGACGGTGCCATGGCGGCCATGATTTCTGCCATTTGCCGGCTGTAGGAGTCTTTTCTTAGACTACCTGTCAGTACAGCAATACTTTTTGGTGTTGTCATCATAAAAAAAAGTATGTTAAGACGTAAAGTTAAAAATAAAGCGCGATATTAGTACAGTATGAACACCTTCTTACCTGTGCCTGAAAGCCACCCAATGGAACCTTTCTTACCGGAACGAGCCCGGCTTTTAATGATGGGTAGTTTTCCACCCGGGATTACCCGTTGGTCTATGGACTTTTATTATCCAAATTTTCAGAACGATATGTGGCGTATAATCGGCCTGATTTTCTTTAACAACCGCCATCATTTTATAGAAGGAAAGAAATTTAATAAAGAATCCATTCGCCATTTCTGTAGTGAAAAAGGAATTGCCCTTCACGATACAGCCGCCAAGATCATCAGAGAAAAAGGAAATGCCTCTGATAAATACTTGCAAGTGGTAGAACTTGTGGATTTGGCTCGTTTGTTATCAAAAATTCCTTTATGCACTCATGTGGCAGTCACGGGGCTGAAGGCTGCAGAAACCCTGCTGCAAGTCCTTGCCGGAAAAGGGTTTGAACAGGTAGTAACACTTCCCGGAGTGGGAGCGTATAGTACGTTTTATTACGGTACACGGCCCATGAAACTCTACAGAATGCCCTCTACTTCCAGGGCTTACCCCATGGCATTGGAGAAAAAAGCCGAGTACTATGCAGATTTGTTTAACAGGGCCTTGTCCGGCCTTACTCCCATTCAATGGTAGCCGGCGGTTTGGAGGAAATGTCATAAACTACACGGTTGATTCCACCTACTTTGCTCATGATCTGGTCAGAAACACTCATTAGAAACTCATAGGGCAAGTGTATCCAATCGGCAGACATACCATCCACAGAAGAGACGGCGCGTAAGGCCAGCGTATAGGCATAGGTGCGTTCGTCTGCCATAACTCCCACACTTTTCACAGGTAATAAAACAACGCCTGCCTGCCATACTTTGGAGTACAGGTTGTGTTTCTTGAGGGATTGTATAAAAATATCATCTGCCTGTCTTACCATTTGGAGTTTTTTTTGGGTTACCTCTCCCAAAACTCGTATAGCCAGTCCGGGACCGGGGAACGGATGCCTGTAGATCATGTCTTTGCTTATGCCCAATTCCAAACCCACTTGGCGTACCTGCTCTTTAAAAAGCAACCGTAACGGTTCCACAATTTGTAAGGGTACATGGTCCGGTAAACCACCCACATTATGATGCGATTTGACCATTTTTTTCCCCCCCGGAACGTGTGCAGATTCCACAACGTCGGGATAGATGGTTCCCTGAGCCAACCAGGCGGCATTGGGGATTTTTTCTGCCTCGGACACAAAAACATCTATAAAAGTACTTCCAATGGCTTTGCGTTTGGCTTCGGGGTCTGTGATTCCTTTAAGTGCCTTAAGGAAACTTGCCGAGGCATTGACTCCTGTAACGTTCAACCCCATTTCCCGATAAGATTCCAGGACAGAAGTATACTCATCTTTACGCAGCAGGCCGTTGTCAACGAAAATGCCGTGCAATTGCTTTCCAATGGCTTTATGAAGCAGGACGGCAGCAACCGTACTGTCCACTCCTCCCGATATGCCCATAATTACGTGTTCGTCTCCAATTTTTTGTTGTATATCAGAAACGGAAGAGGCTATAAAATGGGACGGAGACCAGTCTCCCTTGCTGTTTTTATACATGGTTTCGTTTATTTTGTGCATAAGATTTTCTATAGTCAGGATGTGCAAAAGTAGAATAAAACAACGATTATCTAAAATATTTGTTTAACTTTGTCGGCTCATTTTGAGCAAATGGAGCGCAAGAAAAATACAAGGTTGGTTATTGAAGGAAAAGCCTTTTCAAAAGGAACGTATGATTTTACTTTTCAGTTGAATGATACGTTCTTCACAGCCTTTGAAAACGCAGATATATTGCAGGCAGACCTTACTACTGATGTTCACATTAACAAAGCCCTTGAAGATACCGTGAGTATATCTGTTACCATTACGGGTTCTGTGGAGCTTTTATGTGACCGCTGTCTGGACAGACTAAACATTCCTGTTTCCTTTACAGGAGACCTGGATAGTGAAGAAAGAAAAGAATGTACCGATTTGCTTTCGGGAAGAATTGACCTTACACAGTATGTGTACGACAACGTATGTTTGGCATTACCCATCCAACGTGTTCATCCTTCCCAGGAAAGTTGTAACCGGGAAATGATGGCTTTGTGGAAAAAGAAAACAGAAGATAAAGCAATAGATAGTGCTTTTGGACAACTGAAAGATTTGATGAAAAATTAATATATAGGAGATTGAGCTATGGCACTTCCAAAAAACAAAATTTCTAAACAAAGAAGAAATAAACGCAGAACGCATTATAAATTGAAACCCCCTACATTGGCTACTTGTTCCAATTGCGGATCAACCGTAATGTATCATAGGGTATGCCCCGAGTGTGGCTTTTACCGCGGTCGTCAGATCATAGAGAAAACAATTGTCTGATGCCAATCGGTTTGGCCCTATAGTTCAAGGGATAGAACGGAAGTTTCCTAAACTTCAGATCTAGGTTCGAGTCCTAGTGGGGCTACAACAACAATTTTAATACTATGAAATCTATCAAAGGAACAAAAACTGAAAAAAATCTGTTAGCTGCTTTTGCAGGAGAATCACAAGCGTGCAGCCGTTATACGTATTTTGCTTCTGTAGCCAAAAAAGAAGGTTACCAGCAAATTGCTGCCGTATTTGAAGAAACTGCTATGCAAGAAAAAGAACACGCCAAACGTTTTTTTAAATTTTTGGAAGGCGGTATGGTAGAAATCGCTGCTGCTTATCCGGCAGGTGTGATTGGAACTACCCAAGAAAACTTATTGGCAGCAGCAGAAGGGGAGTATGAAGAACATGCAGAACTCTATCCTGCGTTTGCCAAAACAGCTGCAGAAGAAGGATTTCCAAAAGTAGCTGCTGCTTTTTTAGCCATTGCTTCTGTTGAGGTAGAACATGAAAAACGTTACCGTCAATTGTTGGCAAGGGTAGAGGAAGGAAAATTCTTTGAAAGGGATCAAGACATTTTGTGGCAGTGCCGCAACTGTGGTTACATTACCAAGGGTAAAAAGGCTCCTGAACTTTGTCCTGCATGCTTGCATTCCAAGTCATATTTTGAAGAAAAGAAAGAGAACTACTAATAACTAAGAAGATCCAGGTTTCAAGACCTGGTGAGAACGGCTCTCAGGATTTGGCGCTTTTTGCCCGTTCCGGGGAGCCGTTCTGTTGTAAAACCCAGTGTCTCCAGTACCCTCCGGAAAGAGCCGGTACAGCTGTATGTAGTGAGAACCGCTCCGGTAGCTAAGTAAGGAAATATTTGTAACAAGGCAGACTCTGTCCATAGCAAGGGCTGCACTGCAGGAGAAAAAGCATCGTAAAACACTACATGAACGGCCGGTATGTGAGTGGGTTTGAAGGTTAAAAAATCACACCGGAGTTTGCACAGAGTAAACCTTTCGGTAATTGGGTAAGGACTACCCCAAGGACCGGAATGAATGGACTGAAACAGGGCTTTTTCTACCGAATCTTTAGCGTATCCCAGACGGTCTGTTATTTCCGGTAGTAACGGATATTTCTCAACGGCACGGTAAAAAATTTCCGATGTATTGGGGAGTTCCTCCTTACAGGCAAGAAAAGCGTTAAGACCCGTGCCCAGTCCCATTTCCAGAATGTGAATGACTGAGGGTAACGTTCCCGCAGCTATACCGGATTCTATAAAAAAACGCAGTCCGCAAGCTATGTAAACGTATTCAGATTCTGTAACAGCTCCGGCCAACGAATGATATGTTTCTCTGTAAGGACCGGTTACGGTAAGTGAACCGTCTGCTGTTGCCGTAAGTTTGCTGTATGCCGGCACCGTTTTACGAATAAAAAAGCCGTCCTTTTGGGGACAGCTTTTTTTTGTATTCCGGGATCCGTTATTTTTTTCGTTCACCATAACGACTCCTGAATTTGTCTACACGTCCGGCCGTGTCAACCAGTTTCATCTTACCTGTATAGAAAGGGTGAGATGTATTGGAAATTTCCAGCTTGTACAAAGGATATTCCACTCCTTCCAGCGTAATGGTTTCTTTTGTGTTCACACAAGAACGAGTAACGAACGTGTGGTCATTGGACATATCTTTGAATGCTACCAGTCTGTAGTTTTCAGGGTGTATTCCTTGTTTCATTGTATAATAATTTTGATTTTTTCTTTCAAACGGGCTGCAAAGGTACATAATTTTTTCTGCCCTACAAATTATACGGGCAGTAAGATTACACAACTAAAGCAATTTCATGACTTTACCGGCCAATTGGTTGGCTTCAGAGGCCAAAGGAGCTTCGCTGTAGATACGCATAATGGGTTCTGTATTTGACTTGCGCAGGCTTACCCATGTTCTTTCTTCTTCAAAATCTAAGCGCAATCCATCGCGTAAGTCAACGTTAGCTCCGGGAAAGGCAGCTTGTACCCGGTCAAATAAAACGGGCAGGGAGGTGTCTTCTTTTAATGCCTTCCTGTTTTTGCTCAGGTGGTATGTAGGATACGTGTTTCTAAGCTTGCTAACAGATGTCTTTTTTTCTGCAAGAAGGGATAAAAACAGGGCGACACCTATTACGGCATCCCTTCCGTAATGCAAAGAAGGTAAAATGACTCCGCCGTTTCCTTCACCTCCAATAAGGCTTGCAGTACGTTTCATTTCTGCCACCACATGAGCTTCGCCAACGGCCGAGGCAGAATACGTTCCTTTATGCCACCCGGCAACGTCTTTCAAGGCACGCGTTGAGGATAAGTTAGATACGGTATGCAGGGGTTTCCCGGGATGTGATGCGGCGTGTTTTCCCAGTACGTAATCTGCACAGGCCACCAAGGTAAACTCTTCGCCAAACATGCTTCCGTCCTCACATACCAGAGCCAGGCGGTCCACATCGGGATCCACAGAAATACCAAGGTCTGCTTTTTTAGTAACTACCTCTGCAGACAAATCCTTGAGGTGTTCCGGTAGCGGTTCCGGGTTGTGTGCAAACTCTCCAGTAGGGTGGCAATGGATTTTATGGCAAACTACTCCTAAAGATTCTAAAAGCCGGGGGACGATGATGCCACCTACAGAGTTTATGCCGTCCACAGCAGCACTAAATCCTGCCTTCCTTATGGCTTCTTTATTGACCAACGGGTGGTTGATAACGGCCTCTATATGTTTGTCTGTAAAATCGGCTGTGGAGTACGCTCCCAATTGATCTACAGAAACGTACGTAAAAGAGCTGTTTCGGATTGTTTCCAGTATTTGCTCTCCTTGCTGTGCGTTCAGAAACTCACCGCTACCATCCAGCATTTTAAGAGCGTTCCAATCCCTTGGGTTGTGACTGGCGGTTATTACCATACCTCCGGAGGCTTTGGTAAACAGCACAGCCATTTCTGTGGTAGGCGTGCTGGCCAAGCCTAAATCTATAACCTCCATTCCGCATGCTTGCAGTGTACCGCACACCAGTTGTCTTACCATATCTCCGGACAGTCTGGCGTCACGGCCTACTACCACGGTATGGCGTTCCCTTTTGCTTTGCTCTTTAATAAGTTGGGCATATGCAGAGGTAAAACGGACAATATCCAACGGAGAAAGGGATACCCCCGGCAGTCCGCCTATGGTACCCCTTATTCCTGAAATGGAGGTAATCAAGCTCATGGCTTAGCTGGGCATTGCCAGGAAGCACGAGGCAAAGGCAAGGATGGCGTAAAGTTCCGGGAATACAGCCAAAACCAGCGTGTTACCAAATACGTTATGTCCGTTGCTCATTTCTACAATCCCGTTTGCAGCAATCTGAGCTTGCTTAATAGCAGAAATAAGGCCTACAAAACCCATGGCAAGACCTACTGCAAAGACAGCCAGCCCCTGATTGAGGGTAAGTGCGTCTCCCAGTCTGCCAATGGCACCCAGGTTCAGAAAGAAAGCAGCAAAGCCATAAAGGCCTTGTGTTGAGGGCAATGCGCTCAATATCATAGCTGAACCAAAAATACTGGGGTTCTTTTTCATGGCTCCTACGGTGGCATTTCCTGCCATTACAGTCCCCATGGCGCTTCCTATGCCGGAGAGACCCAGCATCACTGCCATTCCAATGTAAGCCAGAATTAAAGGTAATGTGTTCATAATAAAGTGACTGATATTAAAAATTATTGGTTGTTATTTGATTTCAAAGGTTTATAATCACGTCCGCCTCCGGTAAAACCGGCATTTTTGTAAAATTCAACAAAAGTCAGACGCATAGGGTGTACAAAAGCTCCCAGCGCACTCAGGCCCAAAACAAGGGCATGGCCAAAGAGCAACAATACAAGGGTCAAAAGCCATCCTACGTAAGGAATTCCGGAGAGACTCAAAGCCAAGGTGTTGATAACCATTCCCAGGATCCCTCCCGAAGCTCCCAGACCAAACAAGCGTATGTAAGAGAGCATGTCCCCAAATACTCCGGTAATGTCGTACATAGCCCAAACACCAGGTCCCAGTCGTTTGTGAAGAGGACCCTCCGGTTTTGAGAACAGAACAATCAGGGAAATACTGACTACCAGCATGGTTATGGAGGCTTCTTTGGGTAAAACCAACCCTTCTACCATGGTAGAAGCATAGGCCAGGGTACCCCATACAATGAGTATAGCCCAGCCAAAAGGAGCCATCCCATGTTGCCATCCTTTGCGAACAATAGAATCGATAGCCGTAAGAATACGGGCAAAAATAATCTGGAACAAGCCAAAGAGTATAGCAAACCAGAACATGTTCATGTCTGTGAACTGGAAGAAGAAACTCTGTTTTTCTCCGGCAGCCGGAATGAGTTCAAGAAAGCTCATTCCAAAGAAACTACCCGATAGGGAAGCCATGATGAGCGAACCCAGCCCCAGAAAAAATATCAGGTTAAGGTATGCTCTAAATTTGGGAACGAATCGTCTTCCTATCAGGCCTACCAGCATGAGCAGCAATCCATACCCCATGTCTCCCAGGCAAAACCCAAAGAAGAGCATATAGAAAGGAGCAAAAAACGGAGTCAAGTCCAGCTCGTTATAAACAGGCAGCATGTACATATTGCCAATGGGTTCAAACAGACGGGAGAACCAGTTGTTTTTTAATTTTATGGGCGGATTATCTTCTGTTTCTGCAGGAACGCTTATAGAGTACAATCCTTCCTGGTCCAGATACGCATCCAGTGCTTCTGTGCGGTCAGAAGGAACAAAGCCTGTAAGCAGGCTTATGTGACCTTCTACCTGTTTGTCTGCTCCCATTTCTGCCAGATAGAGGTCTAATTGTGCAGACAATTCTCCGGCATAATTTCTCAATACGTTTGTATGGTCAGAGAGGATACTCAGCCTTTGCAAGCACTCTTCCAGTGCTGCTGTTTGTTGGTCAATTTCTTGCTGCAGTTCATTCCACGGTACAGCAGGGAAAACAGTTTCGTTACCCGGAAAATCATAGGCGGTACCCGGTACTTCCAGAACTAGAAAATAGATGTAATTTTCTACACGGTTTACCACATACAAGGGGTACTGTGCTTCCCATTGGGGGTTGAACCTTCGTTCAGGCATGGTATACGCATGCATGATGAATCCCAGGTTTTTGATCTTATCTACCTCTTCTTTGGTAAAAATGCCCCAGGGAAGGGCAGCTTCCGCCTGATCTTGTAAGGTGGCCAGCCGGGCTTTTAAAGTTTCCCGCTCACTCAAAAGAGCCGTTGTTTCTTGCAGCAATACTTCTCCGTTGCCACGGTATGGTTGTACGTCTTTACTTTCTTTCTCTTTTGCAATTTGTTTCAGCCGGGCAATGCTTTGATTTGTTTGTAGAAGCTTGTCTGCCAATTCTTTTGAAGGTTGATCCACAGCTTTTTCTTCGCGGTTGATATCTACTACCCCCAGCTCTTGCAGTTTGGTTAAGAAATTTTCTGTTTGTCCACTAAGCAAAACAAACGAGTATTTGGTCATTGGAGTAATCATAACATATCCTCCTCTTTCTGCTTACGGTTTTTAACAATTTTCTGGCTGGCTTTAGATAGCGTTTCTTCGTCTTCCAGATAGCGCTTGATTTTGCGGATGGCTTCCTGGTACCCGGGAATCTGTACTTTTTCGTACAGGTTCACTTTTTGGGTAGTCTTTTTACGGGCATGATCAAGCAAGTTCCTCTTTTCTAAATAGATTTCACTTTCAATACCAATTTGAGCCAATTCTTTCAGGATATGAACTCCTTGAGCAAACCATTGCGGTTGCGAAAAGAGGGAGTAAGGGCTGACTTCAAAAAGAACTTCTTTTAAGGCGGGGGTTTTTATACCGGCAATTTTCACCGTATCCAGTAGAACGTCTTTTACACGGATCAATCCTGGTGTAAATTCATTCCACATAGCTGCCATACCCCTGTAAGAAGCCAAAGTGTTGTCTAACTCTTCCTGCAGTTGATCTGACCGCTGCCTGGCTCGCTTGACTTCCATACGCAGAGCACTTTCCTTGTTTTTTAACGTAGGAAGTGCATTTTCCCTGATCTTCAGTTGCTTTCCAAGGGCGGTAAGTGAAGTTTTATTAAACTGATATTTAATGGCCATAATATTTCTCAACCAGGTCTTCACGGATGCTTAATTCTTCAATGGTGAAGTACTTAGCAAAAAGTTTCCAGGTACGTTCCAACATTTCTGTTACATTAATATTTACATCAATGGATAACAGTTGTAATGAATACTCTTTTGCAAAATCCAAAGCACGTAAATCGTAATCGCTCAGGTCAAAACCGTTCTCAAGTTTTGTTTTGGCGTCTGCAGCGTCTGCGTACAGGCGAATGGCTGTGTTCATTACGTGGTTATGGTCTTCTCTTGTTTGTTTCCCAATAACCAATTGTTTAAGGCGTGAAAGCGAGCGGAAGGGGTCTACAATTACTTTTCCTGTATCGGAGTCGTGTCGTAGGAAAAGCTGCCCTTCTGTAATGTACCCGGTGTTGTCGGGAATGGCATGTGTAATGTCTCCTCCGCTAAGGGTGGTCACGGCAATGATGGTAATGGAACCTCCGGAAGGCAATTGTACTGCCTTTTCGTAGATCTTAGCCAAGTCTGAATAGAGCGATCCGGGCATAGAATCTTTAGACGGTATTTGGTCCATACGGTTGCTTACAATACTTAGCGCGTCTGCATAAAGCGTCATGTCTGTGAGCAACACCAATACTTTTTCATTTTTATCCACCGCAAAATACTCGGCTGCCGTGAGCGCCATATCGGGAATGAGCAGGCGCTCCACGGGCGGGTCGTCTGTAGTATTCACAAAACTGATAATACGGGATAACTTTCCGGCATTCTCAAAAGATTGCCTAAAAAATAAATAATCGTCGTTGGTAAGCCCCATGCCGCCCAGAATAATTTTATCTACGTCTGCTCTCAGTGCCACGGTAGCCATTACCTGGTTGTAAGGCTGATCGGGGTCGGCGAAAAACGGAATTTTTTGCCCGGATACTAACGTGTTATTCAGGTCAATACCGGCAATTCCTGTAGGAATGATCTGGGAAGGTTGTGCCCTTCGGAAGGGGTTTACAGAGGGACCTCCAATTTCCCGATGTTCTCCTTCTACATGGGGGCCGCCGTCAATGGGTTTGCCGTAGGCATTAAAGAAACGTCCTGCCAGGTGGTCACTTACATTGAGCGAAGGAGCCTCGCCCCAGAAAACCACCTCGGAGTTGGTAGCAATGCCTTCTGTTCCTCCAAAAACCTGCAAGGTAACCTGGTCTCCGCTAATCTTTACTACCTGAGACAGGCGGCCGTCTACGGTAGCCAATTCATCGTTCATTACGCGGCGGGCATTCAGTACAACAGTGGCTTTTGTGATTCCTTCTAAACGTGTGTATATGCGTTGAAAAGCTTTTGCCATATTTTTATGTATTAAGCCTGAACCTTTTGGGTCAGGAGTTCTTCAATTTCAATTTCGTAGCGTTTGAAACCTTCCGATTGGAATTCAGAATAGTTCATTTGGCGGAAAACATTGATCACTCTTTTGAAAAAATCAGAACAGTCTTCAAAGTCTTCAAATGTAAAATCCTTACGACAGACCTCAATTACTTTTGTGTACATGTATTCCTGACGTTCCATAGGGGTACAGGCATCAATGGAATCAAAAGCGTCTTGCTGAAGAATAATAAAGTCTATAAGCTCAGATTTCCAGTAATTTATATGGTAGCTTAGGGGGACTCCGTCGTCTCCTAAGATGTTGATTTGTTCGTAGGCTTCTTTACCTCGTCTTACGAAGTTTTTTCCTTCCCAAATTTTATCAATCCATTCCGGACCCATTTTCTTCTCAAAATACGATATAACTTCGGGGTATTCCAGGTATTTGGAATAGCTGTCCATGGGGTCTATAGCAGGGTAACGTTTTCTGTCAGCTCTGTTTTGCGACAATGCATAGAAACAACGGGTGGCTTTTTGGGTAGATTCCGTAACGGGTTCTTTCAAGTTTCCCCCGGCAGGAGATACCGTTCCAATGAAAGTAACCGATCCTAATTCTCCGTTATTCAGTTCTACAATTCCTGCGCGTGCATAGAAACTGGAAATGATGGCCGGAAGGTCCATGGGGAAGGCATCTTGTCCGGGGAGTTCTTCCATTCGGTTACTCATCTCTCTTAGAGCCTGTGCCCAACGCGACGTAGAGTCTGCCAGCAATAAGGCACGGTGTCCCATAGCTCGGTAATATTCACAAATGGTCATAGCGGTATACACAGAAGCCTCACGGGCGGCTACCGGCATGTTAGAGGTGTTACATATGATGGTAGTACGTTCCATCAGATGCCTTCCTGTGCGGTTGTCTATCAATTTGGGGAATTCTGTAAAAATTTCCACCACTTCGTTGGCACGTTCCCCACAGGCCGCCACTACAATAATATCAGCTTCTGCTTGCTTAGCAATGGCGTGCTGAAGAACGGTCTTTCCGGATCCAAAAGGTCCGGGAATAAAGCCGGTGCCTCCCTCGGCAATGGGATTAAAAGTATCAATCGTACGAACGCCTGTTTCCATAACCTTGAACGGTCTGGGTTTTTCTTTGTAAGCGGTAATGGCTCGTTTTACAGGCCATTTTTGTACCATGGTAACAGGGTAGGTCTTTCCTTTGCTGTCTTTCAGGACGGCTATGGTTTTATCAACCGTATAGGAACCTTCTTCCACAACAGTTTCTACGGTGTACGTTTCTGTCATAATAAAAGGCACCATAATGCGGTGGAGTAGCCAGCTTTCCATGACTTCACCCAGCCAGTCACCGGCCGTAACTTTGTCGCCGACCTTTGCTAAAGGTTTGAAATCCCACACAGCCTCTCTGTCTATAGGTTCTGTATAATCGCCTTTTTTTAGAAAGACACCATCCATAGTCGCCAGGTTGTTCTGAAGCCCGTCGTAATTGTTGGACAACAGACCCGGTCCCAGCCGGACTTCCAGCATATGGCCTGCAAAAGTGACGTGATCTTCTACACGTAGACCTCGGGTGCTTTCATATACTTGAGCCGAGGCGTTTTTTCCGGAAACCTTGATGACTTCTGCCATCAGACGTGTGTCTCCCAGATGGATAAAACAAATTTCGTTCTGTGCAACCGGTCCGTCAACCTCAATGGTAACCAAATTGGCAATGATGCCTCTTACTTTTCCGGTGGTTTGTGTTTGCATAATTATTTTTTATCTGCTTGGTAAGTGCTTTTTACTTCATGGACCAGCTCTCTAAACAATTTCATTCCTGTTTCTTTGTCTAATTTGGCCCAACGGGCTACTATGCCGGCTTTTAGCAAAAAAGCAAGTATAACATCTATAGTAAAGTAATGGAAAACGGTTAGCTCAGAAGCTTTATCCCATCTGAGCCTGTCTGTTTTTTGTTCTCGTTCTACCGGATCTTTTAGCTGCATGATCCTGTGCAGCGGGCCTCCATACGGCGAAATGTATTCCAAGTCAAAATCATCGGCTCTGGAAACGGAAAGCTGCTCTGTGAGTTCATTGCTGCCCACCAAGTGGTCTTTGATACCCTGTTTGTACTCTCTTGCCGTATAGGCAGCAATGATGTTCCTAACGTCCCTGTCAAAAGAAAAGTATTCTCTAATAAAACCGTTGCTGCACTTTTGCACAGCACGGTAAAAATGAGAATTTAGGTATTGAGACTCCATTCCTTTATCCAACCAGTCCAGCCAACGGTTGTCTTTCTCATCCAACAATTCCCTGACGGATGTGGTAAGAGCTTTCAGATTAAAGTTTCCGGATTGAAAATCCAATACCAGCTGTGGTAGTCCTGCAATAATAAATTCGTAATTATTCGCCATACAGCAATTTTTGGGTCCCGGGGCTCACGTATGTGTTGAACAGGGCCATAAAATCCGCATCTGTAAAACGGATTTGGAAGCCTCCGTCTACCGGGCCAATGACAAACCCGTTTTCTATACCGGTAGTAAAGGTAACCTTAAGTTCCTTTTCCAATAGCCTTGAAGTTCTGGACTTTAAAAAATCTGAAAAAGCCTCTTTTTTTACTTGTGGCAATACAAGTTCCAAATCTATAGAGGAGGCTTCCTCCGGATTAAACGCACGAATAAGCGTTTCTATAATGTCCTGAACAAAGGCAACGTCATCCATTGCTTTTTTTGTAGGATCTTCCAAGGCTTTACATACAACCAAGTTTTCGATTTCCTTTTTTAGAGCAGTAAGGGTATGGCGGGATGCCATTCTAATTTCATTTTCCACTTGCTCTTTATGTTCTGCAGCTTCTTTCTCTGCACGCTCTACCATACCGGCAGCTTCTTCTTTGGCGGCTATAACAATAGCCTCGGCTTCTTCTTTGGCTTTTGCAATAAGAACTTCCGATTCTTCTTTGCCTTTAGCCAACCCTTCTTGGTACAGCTTGTTT
The DNA here is from genome assembly GCA_012510445.1 of Bacteroidales bacterium. Lineage (GTDB taxonomy): Bacteria > Bacteroidota > Bacteroidia > Bacteroidales > UBA932 > DMER64. Next base: position 35,509 of record JAAZIA010000025.1, on the reverse strand, counting down.
GTCAGTTCTTGCAGTTTGTTTTCCATAGGTTTGTATTGGATATGTGTTTTATTATGATAAGAATCCAAGTAAAATTCCGGCAGCTACTGCAGAGCCAATGACTCCGGCCACGTTGGGGCCCATAGCATGCATAAGCAGGTGGTTGGTGCGGTCATATTGAAGGCCTACAAGCTCAGATACACGGGCACTGTCAGGAACAGCAGATACGCCCGAGTTTCCAATAAGCGGGTTTATTTTGTTTCCTGGTTTCAGAAACAAGTTCATGACCTTAACAAAAAGTACGCCGGCTGTTGTTGCTACAATAAATGACATGGCTCCCAGAGCAAAAATTTTCACAGATTCCACTTGAAGGAATTTGTCTGCTTGCGTGGAACATCCTACGGTCAGGCCAATCAGGATGGTTACAATATCAATGAGCGGACCGCGGGCTGTCTCTGCCAAGCGTCTGGTCACTCCGCTTTCTTTCAGTAAATTTCCAAAGAAGAGCAGCCCCAGTAAGGGAAGTCCCGAGGGAACTATAAAAGCAGTCAGCAAAAGTCCTACAATGGGGAAAATTACTTTTTCTGCCCTGGAAACAACACGCGCCGGTTTCATGCGTATGAGCCGTTCTTTCTTTGTTGTAAAGAGTTTCATGATGGGAGGCTGAATGAGCGGTACCAGCGCCATGTAAGAATACGCAGATACAGCAATAGCTCCCAAAAGGTCTGGAGCCAGCCTGGATGATAAGAAGATGGCTGTAGGACCGTCTGCACCGCCAATAATGCCAATAGCACCGGCTGCATGCGGCTCAAAGCCCAGGAAGAGCGAGGCAGCATAAGCAGCAAAAATACCAAATTGAGCTGCGGCTCCAATCAAAAGTAGCTTGGGATTGGATATAAGGGAAGAAAAATCTGTCATGGCTCCAATACCCAGGAAAATGAGGGGAGGATACCATCCGTTTTGCACTCCGTGGTGGAGGATATTAAGTACAGAACCTTCTTCGTAAATACCAACACTTAGACCCGCGTAAAGCGGAATGTTTCCAATGATCATTCCAAACCCAATAGGTATAAGCAGAAGCGGTTCCCACTCCTTAATTATACCCATGGCAATGAATCCAATACCAATACATATCATAAGGATATGCTGAAAGGTGGTATTGGCAAATCCTGTATACTCCCAAAATTGTTGCAGGTTATTTATAATCTGATCCATAGTTAATTCATGATTATCAGTGGGGCACCTTCCAGAACGGAATCCCCTTTGTTCACTTTAATGGAAGTAATGACTCCATCTCTGTCAGCTTCAATATTGTTTTCCATTTTCATGGCTTCCAGTACTACCAGCTTCTGACCGGATTTTACCGTATCTCCTTCTTTCACGTTAACTTCCAGGATTACTCCGGGAAGTGGTGAGTTTATAGTATGAGTAGCACCGGAAGGGGTTGCTTGTCCTGCAGGTGCAGTTCTGGCTGCAGGAGGAGCTGCTGTACGCGGGGTACGGGCCACTTGTGAAATGGGACTTGTCTTTATAGGCTTATCAAAGGTTACCTGGAAAGGAGTTCCGTTAACTTCCACTTCTGCCAAAGTGCCTTCCAGTTCATTAATGACAACAGTGTAATTGTTCCCGTTAATGATCAAATTATATTCTTTCATAGTGTAGATTGTTTTTCAGTGTTATTGCTTTCTTACAGAGGGAGTCCTTCTCATAGACTGACCTTTGGAACTCCAGGGAGAGTAATCTTTCCTTACTTGTTCAATGGTCAGGATAGTAGTTTCAATATCGTGTATCTCGGTTTCTTTTGCATACATATGCAGTGCCATGGCAATGGCAGCAAAGATTTCCCCCGAGGCTTCTGCCATAGAAACCTTTTTTGTTTTGTGAAAGGCATCGGCTTTCTTCTGAGTAAGGTTAATGGCTATTCGTCCCGTACCTTTAAAAACATAGGTCAGTAGCACGAGAGCAAGAAATACTACAGACATAGCTAGAACTGACATGATCCAGCCGTGTGGATCTGTCTCTTTCATCGATTCGCTGCGGGTTTTGCCGTCCAGAGAAAAGTTGTTGGTACTGGGTGAGGTATTGGGAAGAAACTCCCACCCTTCATTGTCTGAATGGGGACCGTACGAACCTTCTCCGTCTACAACCCTTCCGTAAGAGAGGTTGGGTTCCGCATCTTTGGGCAACTCTACCTTGTCTATGACAGTGGTGCCGTCGCCGCTGGTAAATATAAGTACTTGGGAGTCTTCCAGAGTAAAGTTCACATGAAACGAACCTCTTTGAGGTTTGCCGTCTGCCCAGAACAGGATATGCTGTCTGGGTTTGATCTTTGTCTGTACGTCTGCGCGCGGGATGGTATATTTTTTTAGGTTCTCGGGATCGTTACTCAGGTAACAGCCTCCAATATCTACGGTACCGTATCCTGTATTGAATATCTCAAACCAGGAACTGTGTACCCCAAAATCATCTTGAAAATCTTCTGTATTGATAATCAGAACCTCGTTCAATCTGAGCTCGTTGGGATTTTGTCCAAAGAGCCCCACTGCCATGAGCAACACCCACCCGGTAAGTATGAATCTGAAATAATGTTTCATTGTGTTGTAAATTATAAGGGAAGGTTGTCATGCTTTTTGGGTGGCAAGGCTTGCTTTTTAGTAGAAAGCAGCTGCAAGGCCCGTATGATCCTAAAGCGTGTATTTCTGGGTTCAATCACATCGTCTATATATCCAAAACGAGCAGCATTGTATGGGTTGGCAAAATTGTCGCGGTATTCTTTTTCTTTTTCTGCTACAAAAAGAGCAGGATCTTCTGTACCGGCAATTTCTTTACCATACAACACTTCAATAGCACCCGAGGGACCCATAACGGCAATCTCTGCAGAAGGCCAAGCGTAATTGAGGTCTCCTCCCAAGTGTTTGGAACCCATTACTATATAGGCTCCTCCGTATGCTTTTCTTAAGATGACTGTGATCTTGGGTACAGTAGCTTCGCCATAAGCATACAGCAATTTAGCTCCGTGCAAAATCACCCCTCCGTATTCTTGCTGTGTTCCCGGCAAAAATCCCGGAACATCCACCAACGTTATGATGGGAATGTTGAAAGCATCGCAAAAGCGTACAAAACGCGCGGCTTTGCGTGAAGCATTAATATCAAGCACTCCGGCAAGTACCCTCGGTTGGTTGGCAACAATGCCAACGGAAGAACCGTTAAACCTTGCAAAACCGGTGATGATGTTAGTGGCATAATCTTTATGTACCTCTAAAAAGTCACCGTGATCCACAATGTTCTGAATCACATCGTACATGTTGTAAGGTTTGTTAGGACTGTCGGGAATAATCTGGTTGAGTGAATCTTCCAAACGATCAATAGGATCGGAGCACTCTACATAAGGTGCTTCTTCCATATTGTTTTGTGGCAGGTAACTGAGCAGGTTACGAATAAGCTCAATGCCTTCGTCTTCTGTTTCTACGGCAAAATGCGCTACACCGCTTTTGCTGGCATGCACTTGCGCACCTCCCAGGTCTTCCTGCGTTACGTCTTCACCGGTCACAGTTTTCACTACTTTGGGACCTGTAAGAAACATGTAACTTGACCCTTTCATCATAATGGTGAAGTCTGTCAAGGCAGGGGAGTATACAGCGCCTCCGGCACACGGACCAAAAAGTGCTGAAATTTGCGGAATTACACCCGATGCCAAAATGTTGTTTTGGAAAATTTCACCGTAACCGGCCAGGGCGTTCACCCCTTCCTGGATACGTGCTCCACCGGAATCGTTAATGCCTATGAGAGGAGCTCCTACTTTCATGGCTTGTACCATAATCTTATTGATTTTCATAGCCATGGTTTCCGAGAGAGAACCTCCAAATACAGTAAAGTCCTGCGCGAAAACATAAACAAGCCGCCCTTCAATGGTCCCGTATCCGGTGACTACTCCGTCTCCAAGGATAACTCTTTCTTGCATGCCAAAATTGGTGCTTCTGTGTGTAACGAACATATCAAACTCCTCAAAACTTCCCTCGTCCAAAAGCATGGTTATTCGTTCACGAGCTGTACATTTCCCTTTTGCATGCTGTGCATCTATACGTTTTTGACCCCCTCCAAGGCGGGCTTTTTCCCGGAGTTGAATCAACTCCTTGACCTGTTCCAACTGCTTGCTCATTTTAATTACAGTGTATTTAATTTATTGAATATTGAATATTTACTTATTGGGATCTTCACACAATTCCGTCAATACCCCCAGGGTGTCTTTGGGGTGAAGAAAAGCAATTTGCAACCCTTCTGCACCTTTACGCGGTGTCTGATCAATAAGCCGAACCCCTTTGTTTTTCAGGTTTTCCAGCTTTTCTGCAAGTCCTTCTGTAGCAAAAGCTATATGGTGAACCCCTTCTCCTCTTTTCTCCAGAAACTTACCAACAGGGCCTTCAGGGTCTGTACTTTCCAGCAATTCTATTTTTGTTTGACCTACCTGAAAAAACGCTGTTTTAACCTTCTGATCAGGGACTTCTTCTATGGCATAACATTTCAGACCAAGCTTTGATTCATAAAAAGCTATGGCTGTCTCAAGAGATTTTACGGCAATGCCAATATGCTCGATATGTGTAATCATAATTTGATTTTTAATCCTGCAAAAGTATGAAATTTATCTGAAAAGTCTAATATAATAATAGATTCTTTACATTTGTAGTAATTACGTATGAAAATAGTAAACAGCCCCAAAAACCATACCGCAATTCGCTATTTGTTTATTTTGATAAAACGTATGGCCTTAGTTCTGTTCTTGTTCTTTCTGACCAGAATAGGATTTTATTGGTACAACAAATACTTGTTTTTGGAAATACCGCTTGCTTTGTGGAAAGAGATCTTGCGAGGAGGCCTGCGCTTTGACTTGGCTGCTTTATTTTACCTGAACGGACCTTACCTGTTGTTGGCTCTTTTACCGTTACCGTTTGTTTATTCAAAAGGATGGCAGCGTTTTTTAAAGGCTCTGTTTATGGTAACGAACGGAGCCGGTTTTTTAGTCCAACTGTTTGATTTTGTGTTTTTTCGCACAACTCTTAGAAGAACGGACTTTACTTTTTTTCGTGAGTTTTCCAACGAAACACATCTGGGACCGCTTGTACTTCGCGCTTTAACAGATCATGCTTTTATGGTCGTTCTGTGGCTTGTTCTTACGGGGTTCCTTTGGTTTGGTTACGGACGTTCCGGTTACAAGTCTTCAAAGCTTCCGGTCCGTCCGTTGTTTACGGCTCGTTTTTTTATGACTCGTCTATTTGTTTGGGGCTTGACAGCAGGCCTTGCCGTCATTGCCATCCGAGGTGGAACAGACAGAACCACCAGACCCATTACGCTCAGCAACGCTACGGCTTATGTAAGAGACCCCTTACAGACGGGGTTGGTTTTGAACACTCCGTTTTGCATCATACGCACTTTTGGGAAACCGGCTTTGGAAAGATTGGACTATTTCCGTTCAGAGGAAGACTTGGAACGCATTTACACTCCTGTTCACAGGAAAGAGGTCCATAAAGAAGAGGTGCAGACAGCGTATACAGAGGCTGTAGAGCGGAATGTGGTAATTCTTATTCTAGAAAGTTTTTCCAAAGAGTACATAGGGAGCTTGAACGAAGGTACAGCTCCCTCCTATACGCCTTTTTTGGATGTATTGGCTATGCACTCGCTCTCTTGTACAAAGGCTTATGCAAACGGACGAAAATCTGTAGATGCCATTCCCTCTATCCTGGGGAGCATTCCTTCCCCGGAACAATCGTTTGCCCTTACGCCGTATGCCCTTAACAAGGTAGAAGGACTGGGCCAGGCCTTAAAAAAAAGAAACTATACTACGGCATTTTTCCATGGGGCTCCCAACGGATCTATGGGACTGGACGGAATGGCGCGTCATTTTGGATTTGATGCGTATTACGGAATGAATGAGTTTGGTGACAACTCTTTTTACGATGGGTACTGGGGTATTTGGGACGAGCCTTTTTTGCAATTTTTTGCCGCTACTTTAGATTCTTTTCCACAGCCTTTTGCGGCAGCCCTGTTTACTCTTTCTTCTCATCACCCTTTTGTGATACCTAAAGAATACGAGGGCCAATTTCCGGAAGGAACAGATCCCGTTCACCCATGCATTGGGTATGCAGATTATGCATTAAAACAATTTTTTGAACGGGCTGCCGAAAGCAGCTGGTATGAACATACTTTGTTTGTGTTGGTAGCCGATCACGGGATTTTTTCCCGTACTAACCCCCTGTATCAGACGGCTTCAGAAAGTATGGCCATACCTTTATTGTATTACGACCCTTCAGGAACACTTATTCCGGAAGGAGCAGAATACGGACATCCTACACAGCAAATTGATATTATGCCTACGGTATTGGAGTGGCTGAATCACCCGTACAGTTACTTTGCTTTTGGCAGAAATATACGCGATTCTCTCTCCTTCCAAGAACCCGATAATGAGCTCTTCCTTAAAGCCTTCAGGCAGCAATACCACAACAGACTGCTGGACGACAGGCTTACTGTAACCGATTAGTTTTGTTCTAGGCCATATTGGTGTAAACGTTCTGAACGTCGTCGTCTTCTTCTATCCTTTCCAGTAAGGCCTCTACTTCTTCTTTTTCAGGTGGAGCCAATTCTTTAAGCTCTCCGTTTACTATGCGATCAAACCCTCCGCTTACCAGTTCCAGGTTTCTTTCTTCAATAAATTTTTGAAGGGTTCCGTAAGATTCAAAAGCACCGTAAATGACAATTTCCTCTTCTTTGTCCTCATCTTTGAAAACTTCCTCTCCCCCATAATCTATCAACTCCAGTTCCAGCTCTTCCAGATCCATATCCGGTTCTTCTTTTATACGAAATACGCACATGTGATCGAACATAAACTCCACACTGCCAGAGGTTCCAAGGCTTCCGCCGCTTTTGTTGAAATAGGAACGAATGTTGGCTACGGTACGGGTAGTATTGTCTGTAGCCGTTTCTATAAGTACAGCTATGCCGTGCGGACCGTATCCTTCGTAAACTACTTCCCGGTAATCTCCTTTGTCTTTTTCTTCTGCCCTGCGTATGGCTCTTTCTATATTATCCTTGGGCATGTTCTCTGAACGTGCTGTTTGAATAACTGCACGCAGACGCGGGTTGTTTTCCGGATGAATACCACCCTCTTTGGCAGCCATGGTTAATTCTTTTCCCAGCCGGGTGAAGGTACGTGACATGTTTCCCCAGCGTTTCATTTTCCTTGCCTTCCTGTACTCAAAAGCCCTCCCCATAACAAAGCGGTTGTATTTACTGCATCAATACTTCCAGACGCATTATGTATTTATCAATGTCCATTCCCTCTAGTGTATAAGGGTATTTTATCTTAATGGTATGGTATAGATCAAGGGCTCCCGGATAATCGCCCTTTTCTTCCATTAAGAGAGCTGCCTTTTTGTAATAACCTGCAGCATAGGCATTGTCTTTATAACCTGCTGCTTTCAAATACCAGGAAATGCCATTGTCCAAATCATCCAGTCCTACGTACGCATCTGCGATATTGCAATAGGCCCGTGCCTGAATGATTTCATCCCCTGATTTGTATTTTTTCAGGTATTCAATAGCTTCTTCATAATTTTCCAAATGGAGTTCACAAACACCTGCATAAAAATAAACTACGGGACCGGCCAACTTTTTGTATTCGCTGATAATGTCTTTAAAACCCAAGTTGTTTCCGTCTCCGTTTAAAGCCAGGTCAAACGAATCTATACGAAAATATTGTTCTGCAGGATACAATTGAGCTAACGCTTCTTCACGCTTAGGATCACGAATCAGCTTTATATAACCAAACCCAAGTAACAGCAAGGCAATGATGCCAATGACCGTATACATGATATGGTTTTTGTACTTATTCAGAAACTCTTCCGATTTGCTGATGGCTTCGGCTACAATGGCCGTTTCTTCTTTCTTTTGCTTGTGCTTAGAGCTGCTTTTCTTTTTTGACATAGGTCTTTGATTTGAGGCGGCAAATATACGCAAAATTTAGTATTTTTGCACACCATTAGAAGGAATCTGTATGCATTTATCGCGGTTGTTGATCTCTGGTTTTAAAAACATTGCTAACGCTCAATTGGAATTTTCTGCGGGGATCAATGTGTTGTACGGTGACAACGGAGAAGGAAAGACTAACCTTCTGGATGCCATATACTACCTGAGTGTATGTAAAAGCTTTTTATCGATTCCGGACCGTAATGTGGTACGCCACGAGAACCGGGAATTCACCCTGTTTGGGAAATACGATATGGGAAAGGGGGTGACAGAAAAAATTGCATGTACCGTACCGCTTACGGGAGATAAAGTGTTCAAAAGAAACGGGAAGCGGTACCCAAGGCTTTCTTTGCACGTAGGGTTGATTCCTGTAGTTATGGTTTCCCCGCAAGATACTTCGCTTGTATATGGCCCGGGGGAGGAAAGACGCAGGTACATGAATTTTCTTCTTTCGCAAACAGAACCCGATTATCTGCAAAACGTATTGGAATATAACAAGTTGCTGAGTCAAAGAAATAGGCTGTTAAAATCGAATACCCTCTCACTCGATGTGCTCAAAGCGCTGGACGCTGCGCTTTCCTCACGAGCAGATGCCATACATGCCAGGCGCAGCCAGTTGTGCCGTCTGCTGCATCCGCACGTGATCCGTTATTACCGCTTGCTTTCTTCAGATAAGGAGCAAATAGATTTGAGCTACCAATCAGACTTGAACAGTGCCCCCATGAAAGAGCTTTTGGATAAGTATGTAGAAAAAGATAAAATTTTGCAATATACGAGTGTAGGCATTCAGCGCGATGATATTCGCTTTTCTCTGGGAGAACACCCGTTGAAAATTTGTGGCTCGCAAGGTCAGCAAAAAACGTATCTTTTGGCTCTTAAACTGGCACAGTTTTCTTTGATCAAACAAATGAAAGGATTGGATCCGCTTTTGCTATTAGATGACGTTTTTGACAAGCTGGATGCACAAAGGGTCTCTAGGTTGTTGCACATGGTTGTAGAAGATGGGTTTGGACAAATTTTCCTGACAGACAGCAACAAAGTAAGGATAGAGGAAATCATTCAGGCGTTAGGAGGCCCGCGAAAAATTTTTAGAGTTAGAGAAGGGATATTTACCCATGAAAAAACAGAAGACTAGATCGCTCAAAGATGTTCTGGAGCAGACGCTTAAAGAAACAGGCCTGGCAGAAGGACTGGAGACACTCCGCATTCATAAGGCATGGGATGAGTTGGTGGGGTCAGCAGCCGCTGCCCGTTGCGTACAACGTTCTTTCAAAAACGGCGTTTATACCGTATGCATACAGTCGTCTGTTTTGCGTTGCCAGCTGGATATGCAAAAATCTTTTCTTAAAGGAGAACTCAACGCCCTGTTATCTAAAGACCTGGTAAAAGAACTCATCATCCGTTAGCTATGCGTAAAAGGCCCTATATTATTATTGATGAACAAATCCCTTATTTGGAAGGCATTACGCAGCAACATGCTCAAATAGAACGATTGCCTTACCCCATGATTGTGACGGAAAGGGTACGCAAGGCAGACGCTCTTTTGATAAGAACACGCACCCGGTGCTCTGCCTGTTTGCTTACAGGCAGCCCTGTTTCTTTTATAGGTTCTCCCGCCATTGGTACAGATCATATAGATTTGGATTATTGTGCATCTGCCGGTATTAAAGTGGTAAATGCTCCGGGATGCAATGCCGGTGCTGTAGTGCAATATGTATTTACCTCGCTCGTTATGTGCGCAGCATTGAAAGGCATAGATTTGTGCGGGAAGAGTATGGGCATTATAGGAGTGGGAAACGTGGGGAGCAAAGTAACCCGATTGGCAAAACAACTGGGAATGAAACTTCTGCTGAATGACCCTCCCAGAGCTTTGGCAGAAGGATCGCAAGGGTTTTGTGAACTGAACTACTTGCTAAAACATGCCGATGTAGTCACCTTGCACGTTCCACTAGATCCTTCTACCCAAGGTATGGCCGGCAGCGATTTTTTTGCAAACATGCAGGAAGGGGCATGTTTTATAAACACCTCACGCGGAGGGGTGGTTGATGAGCGTGCTTTGCGCAGCGCTGTTACACGACTTGGAGGTATTGTCCTAGACGTATGGCAGGGAGAACCTGATATTTGCGTGGAAACCTTAAAAACAACAGACATTGCCACACCACACATTGCAGGATACTCAGTAGAAGGAAAAAGAAACGCTTCGCAAACGGTTGTTCGGGCATTGGCCGCTCATTTTGATTGGAAAGACTTGCTGGAATATACAGTAGATTTGCCACCGGCATGCCATGTGCCGGCGCATTTACTTTTTAAACAATGCTTTCCCATAATGGAAGAAGACGAGCGCTTGCGAAAAGCCCCCGAGCGGTTTGAAGAACATAGAAACAACTACATTTTCAGACGAGAGTGGACCCCTGAACAATACAAACGCCTGAATTTGTGTACTCTTTAAAAATATGTTTACAGTAAAAGACAAAGAAACCATCCGGAACAAAGGATTAACTATGGAAGACATAGAAAAACAACTCGTGTTTTTCAAACAGGGCTTCCCGCCTTTGGAGGTCCTGGGCCCGGCCGTACCGGGAAATGGAATTACCTGCCTTAGCCCGGAAGAACAAAATAAGTACATACAAATTTACAAAGGCTGGAATGGAACCAGGGCGTCATTTGTGCCGGCGTCCGGAGCAGCCAGTCGCATGTTCAAAGACCTTTTTAAGGCAAAGGAGGTATTAAAAAGCCGAGGCCGTGAAGGGTTGTCCGGGAATGCCCAAGTTTTTTTTGAGGAACTGCACCGTTTCGCTTTTTATCCTTTATTGGAAAAGGAAGAAGGATTTGACACCTCCCACGCATTGGGTATATTAGATATCTTGCTGGACAGGAACGGGCTGGATTTTGCCTTTTTACCTAAAGGACTCATTCCGTTTCATAAATATCCCGAAGGTCCAAAAACCCCCTTTGAAGAACATCTTACAGAAGCTGCACTGGCTACGGCCAATCCAAACGGAACGGTTTCCGTTCATTTTACCGTATCTGAAGAACACCTGGAACGGTTTAAGGAGCTGTGGAAACACGTAAGGAGTACGGTTGAAAAGCGGTTTGGACTTACCTTTCACGTGGGGTTTTCTCTCCAGAGCCCTTCTACGGATACCCTGGCAGTTACCCCGGATAACGTTCCGTTCCGTATAGAAGACGGTACCTTGCTCTTCCGGCCGGGAGGGCACGGTGCACTTCTTAAGAACCTGAACAGGCTCAAAGAAGACCTGATTGTTATCCGTAACATTGACAACGTAGTGCCGGAAGCCTTGCTGGAACCTGTTATTCATTGGAGAAAGGTGCTGGCCGGCTATCTGGTTCATTGCAAAGATCGGGTGCATACCTATATTAATATACTAAAGCAGCAGCAAGAGGTAGTGACAGAAGAACTGTTGCAAGAAATCTCCCGTTTTCTGACCGACACTTTTTGCATTACCCATGCTCCGTTTTCTAGGGAAAACCGCCGGGCTTACGCCTCTTATTTGTTATCTGTTTTGGACAGACCCCTGCGGGTATGTGGTATGGTACCCATAACCGATGAACCCGGAGGCGGACCATTTAGGATAAGGGAGCGTGATGGAAGCAGTTCGCTTCAAATTTTGGAAGAAGTACAATTGAACGGAAAAAAATACAATGCCACCCATTTTAATCCGGTTGATTTGGTATGTTCCATTAAAGATGTACATGGGCACGTATATCCTCTGCAAAAGTACGCAGACGAAGACACCGGGTTTGTATCTTACAAGACGCTGGAAGGCAGAGATTTAAAGGCTTTGGAGCTTCCCGGATTGTGGAATGGAGCCATGAGCCGATGGAATACAGTGTTTGTAGAAGTACCTATGGACACTTTTAATCCGGTGAAAACAGTCACAGACTTACTGCGAAAAGAGCATAACAATTGATGGTTCGGTGTTTGGTAGTTAAAAAAAGATTTTTAACTTTGTCAGTGTTCATTGAATTTTTAACCATTTAACAACTAATAAATACCATGGTAGATTTTATTACAATGCTTAAAGGTCTCATTCACGACCCTGAATCCAACTGGTGGTTGGCTTTGATTTTTGTACTGATAGGTGCAATTTTGCCCTTTGTGGTAGAACCTCTATTTGGAAAAAAACCAACCTAAATAACTGGAAGGTTCCGGGAGTAATCCGAAAATCCTTTTAATAAAAAGAGTAGGTATAATAACTTTAATTCGAATTAAATATGGACGTAATTTTAACAATTCTCAAAGATATGTGGCAGGGTCTGCTTGACTTTGAATCCGGATTTATTTTTGCATTCCTGGGAGTAGGAACTCTTTTGGTTGCTATTATCACAGGTCTTGTCGGGTTGATTAAGGATACAATCAACAAACCCTAGTTAAAGACTAAGTCTAAAAACCGAGGATGCTGCAGCACCCTCGGTTTTTTTATTGCATGGAAGGCACTTATTCAAAAAAATGTTAAGTTTGTCCGGTATTATGTTCAATTAAATATGCAACTAGCACGTTTTATTAACGCGTTCAAACGTCTTGAAACGCCCTTTTATTTTTACGATCTGGACATCCTGGATCAAACCCTCCGGCTGTATACTAAGCTTATTAGGAAATACGGCTATCATGCACATTATGCCATGAAAGCCAATGCGAATCCACAAATATTGGAGATTATCCACCGTGCCGGACTGGGAGCCGACTGTGTAAGCGGTAATGAAGTGCAGCTGGCCCTGGATCTTGGTTTTGATCCCGATACTATTATATATGCAGGAGTAGGAAAAACTGACAAAGAGATTCGCATGTCTCTGCAAGGCGATATCTTTTCTTTTAATTGCGAATCTGTTCCGGAAATTAAGGTAATCAACGATTTGGCGGCACAGATGGGGAAAAAAGCAGGCATTTCTCTTAGGCTTAACCCCGATATAGATGCCAAAACAAACAAACATATAACCACAGGGCGGGCAAAAGATAAATTTGGAATTTCAGGGAAAGACCTTACAGAAGCGCTTGAGGTAATCAATTCGTGTGAAAACGTAAAATTCCTTGGCTTGCATATGCACATAGGCTCTCAAATTACAGACATGGACGTGTTTGAAAAACTGTGCAAGAAAATGAACACTTTTCAGAAATGGTTTGAGCAGAAAAATATAAATGTGGAACATATAAATATGGGAGGAGGCTTGGCTATTGATTATGAAAAACCTATAGAAAACCTAATAAGCCCCTTTGAAACGTATTTTGAAACCATCCACCATAACCTGGAAGTAAGAAAAGGACAAAAAGTTCATTTTGAACCGGGAAGAACGTTGGTAGGACAATGTGGTTTTCTGATTTCCAGAGTGCTGTTTGTGAAAAAAGGTAAAGAAAAAGAATTTGTAATCTTAGATGCCGGTATGAATGATTTGATTAGACCTGCACTCTACAACGTCCGTCATGCCATATATAACCTTACCTCGGAATCTTCTAAAAATAAGACGTACGATGTGGTAGGTCCTGTATGCGAGTCTGCAGACAGGTTTGATGAAGCTGTGAAAATGAAAGAAACATCGCGTGGAGACCTCTTGGTTATCTGCTCTGCAGGAGCGTATGGACAGGTTATGGGTATGCGTTACAACCAGAAAGAATTGGCACAAGCTTATTATTCGCCGGATCTATAAATAATTATGTTACTAAAAATACATCCGGATAATCCTCAGGACCGTCTGGTTCACATGGCGGTATCTGCACTTGAAGCAGGGGGTATTGTGATTTACCCTACCGACAGTGTATACGGTATGGGCTGTTCTCTTGACCACCTGGGTGCCGTTGTAAATATGGAAAGAATCAAAGGATATTATACTCCTTCTACCCGATTGTCTTTCTTATGCAATGATTTATCACAGCTGTCTAATTATTGCAGACCCTTGAACAACCACGTGTTTAGGATGATGAAAAAAAACCTTCCGGGGCCCTTCACTTTTTTGCTTCAGGGAAACAGTCAAATTCCCAAACTTTTTAAAGGCAAAAAGCGAACGGTAGGCATACGCGTTCCAGACAATCCCATACTTCAAATTATTCTAAAAGAACTAGGGGTTCCTATCGTTTCTACTTCGTTGCCGTGGGATGAAGAAGAGCCCGGCTATCTATCCGATCCGGGACTCATTTATGACCGTTTTGGAGACCAGGTAGACGTAGTTATAGACGGAGGATCGGGAGGACTGGACTCTTCTGCCATTATAGATTGTACCGGACCCGAGCCGGTCATCATTCGTGAAGGGCCCAAACCATTACTTTTTTAATAAAATAACTGATAAAATATATGTTTGAAAATCTTACAGACAGGTTGGAGCGTTCGTTCAAACTACTTAGAGGAGAAGGAAAAATCACAGAGATTAATGTGGCGGAAACTTTGAAAGATGTCCGTCGTGCCCTGCTAGAAGCAGACGTGAGCTACAAGGTAGCCAAAAATTTTTGTGATCAGGTAAAAGAAGATGCATTGGGACAAGATGTACTCAGGTCGGTAAGGCCAGGTCAAATGATGACTAAGATAGTCCACGACCGCCTTGTTGATTTGATGGGTACCGAAGCTGTAGGGATCAATATAAAAGGAGAGCCGGGTATAGTACTTGTTGCCGGTTTGCAAGGGTCGGGGAAAACCACCTTTTCTGCAAAACTAGCTTTGTTCTTGAAAAAGAAAAAAGGGATGCGGCCTTTGTTGGTAGCCGCAGACGTGTATAGACCGGCAGCCATTGAGCAGTTGCGAGTACTTGGGAAACAAGTGGGAGCAGAGGTTTATACAGAGGAAGAGAGTAAAGACCCGGTACAAATTGCGAAAAACGCCATAAAAAAAGCGCGTGAAGAGAATTACAATTTAGTAATTATAGATACGGCCGGCCGCCTGGCCATTGACCGGGTGATGATGGAGGAAATAAGCGCCATAAAGAAGGCCGTAGATCCCACAGAAACATTATTTGTTGTAGACTCTATGACAGGACAAGATGCGGTAGAAACGGCTCTTGCGTTTCATGAGAAACTACAATTTGACGGCGTAGTACTTAGTAAACTGGACGGCGATACACGTGGGGGAGCGGCTTTGTCTATACGTGCCGTTGTTGATAAACCCATCAAATTTGCCGGTACAGGAGAAAAAATGGATGCCCTGGATGTATTCCACCCGGCACGTATAGCTGACCGGATTCTGGGTATGGGAGACATAGTGACACTGGTAGAGAGAGCCCAGGAACAATTTGACGAGGAAGAAAGCAAAAAGCTTCGCAAGAAACTGGCTCAAGACAGTTTTAACTTTGATGATTTTCTTAAACAGATTAAACAAGTTAAAAAAATGGGGAACATCAAAGACCTGGCTGCCATGATTCCGGGAGCATCTAAAGCCATGAAAGATGTTGATATAGAGGACGATGCCTTTAAGGAAATAGAAGCTATTATAGGGTCCATGACACCACAAGAGAGGGACAACCCGTCTGTTTTGAACGGAAGCAGACGTAAACGCATTGCTGCCGGTAGCGGAACGTCCATCACAGAAGTTAATCGATTGATAAAACAATTTAATGAAACACGCAGGATGATGAGAAACCTAAGAAAAGGTGGCGCAGCATCCATGATGCAATCTATGAGAAAAGGAGGAATATAATCATGAAATTACTGGACGGAAAAATGGCAGCAGAAGCCATTAAAAAAGACATTATGAGTGATGTGGACCGCTGGAGCCGGGAATTTGGCAGGAAACCTCGCCTGGCTGCGATCCTTGTGGGAGACGATCCTGCAAGCCATTCGTATGTTAAAAGCAAAGAGAACGATTGTCGCCAGGTAGGTATGGAATCCATCGTTTACAAACTTTCAGCTACCATCAGCCAGGAAGGACTTATTGAATGTGTTAAATCCATCAATGAGGATGATGGGGTAGACGGGCTTATAGTTCAGTTACCGCTTCCGGAGCATCTGAACGAACAAGAAATTATAGAAACCATTGACCCCGACAAAGATGTAGACGGTTTCCATCCGTTAAATGTAGGTCGTATGGTTATGGGACTTCCGTCTCTAGTAGCCGCTACTCCCGGTGGAATTGTGGACCTTCTGGATTATTTTCACATCCCTTTGCAAGGAAAGGAATGTGTAGTTTTGGGACGCAGTAACATTGTAGGCAAACCCTTGGCCAACCTTCTTTCCAGAAAAGGGTACCGCGGAGACTGTACGGTAACTTTATGCCATTCCAGAACCTTACACTTAGAAGAAATCACACGCAGGGCAGATATATTGGTGGCTGCCATGGGGCAACCGTTATTTGTCAAGGCAGATATGGTCAAAGAAGGAGCTGTAGTAGTTGACGTGGGCATCAGTCGTGTAGAAAATAAAAATACAAAATCGGGGTATAAATTGGTGGGTGACGTAGATTTTGAAGAAGTAGCTCCACGCTGCAGTTACATTACTCCGGTACCGGGAGGGGTGGGACCCATGACGCGAGTTTCTTTGTTAAAAAACACCATGTTGGCTGCTATGAGAAGAAATTTAGGACCTATCTAGAGCCCATAGTGGGATCCAATAAATCAGGCCTGAGCCGCTCCGTACGGCTCAGGCTTTCTTTTTCTTCCCATTCCGTAATTTTTGCCGGATCTCCGCTCAACAGTACTTCCGGAACCTTCCAACCTCTAAAATCGGCGGGACGCGTATAGATGGGAGGAGCCAGCAAATTGTCTTGAAACGTGTCTGTTAAGGCCGAGGTTTCGTCTGATAAAACTCCGGGAAGTAGCCTAACAACGGCATCGGTGACCACTGCTGCAGCTAACTCTCCTCCACTAAGCACATAATCTCCAATGGATAGTTCGCGGGTTATCAGATGGTCTCTTATTCTTTGGTCAATGCCTTTGTAATGGCCACACAAGAGAATGATGTTTCTTAGACAAGACAGACGGTTGGCTTCTTTTTGAGTAAAAGGGAGCCCATCCGGTGTGGTATAAATAATTTCATCATAACTACGTTCTTTTTTTAACTTTTCAATCAGGCGGTAAATGGGTTCAATCATCATGACCATCCCTGCTCCTCCGCCAAAAGGGTAATCGTCTGTTTGTCTGTATTTCCCTTTCCCGTAAGGCCTCAGATCGTGTATCTGTATGTTCACCAAAGACTGCTCCCTGGCCCTTTTTATAATGGAATGAGACAACGGACTTTCCAGTAAAGAGGGAAGAACTGTAATTATATCAATTCTCATAACGTGGCAAAAGTAATCATTATTCAATATATTATAGTTTTTCATTACATTTGCAAGCTATAAACACTAATTCCTTTTCTAAGTAAGATGGATCCTGATAAGAAACTTTCTGCACCCCTCGAGCAGAATACTGAAACAAAACCAATGGAAAGTAAGGACTATACAGCTATGGCTATTCCTGAGCTCCTTTCTGTTTTTGAAAAACTCATAGAAGCAGAAGATAAAACAGAGATGCATAAAAATGCAGAACTTATTAAATCATGCTTTTATAAGTTATTAAAAAAAGACCAACCACCGGTAACGCCCGGAGAAGAAGTACAGGAAAAAGCACAGGAAAGTGCAGACGAAACTACTTTTAAAAAGCTGTATGCCCGCTACAAAGTGTTGAGGGCAGATCTTCTGCGCAGCATAGAACAGCAAAAGGAAAGGAATTTGGAGGAAAAGCTGTCAATCATTGAAGGTATTAAAACGCTTTTAGAAAAACAGGAAGACATCAATCATACGTTCCCGGAATTTCGTGCCCTTCAGTTGCATTGGAAAGAAGTAGGCCCTGTGCCTCTTTCCAGGACAAAAGATATATGGGAAACATACCAGCATTACGTTGAGAAGTTTTACGACTATGTAAAAATCAACAACGAATTGCGCGATCTGGACTTTAAACGCAATCTGGAAATTAAAGAAAAACTGTGCGAACGTGCAGAAGCACTGGTAGAAGAGCCCAATGTTGTTTCTGCTTTTCACAAACTTCAGAAACTGCATGAAGAATGGAGAGAAACAGGTCCTATAGCCCGTCACCTTAGGGAACCCATGTGGGAACGTTTTAAAACAAGTACTACGGCCATTAACGTAAGGCATCAGCAACATTTTGAAGAACAGAAGAAAGAACAGAGAAAAAACCTGGAACAAAAACTGATCCTTTGCGAAAAAGCAGAAGTCATTGCTCAAATGGTAGATGACGAGGGTATAAATTGGAATAAACAAGCCAAAGAACTGGAGGCCTTGCAAAACGAGTGGAGAACCATTGGCTTTGCTACCAAAAAAGAGAACCAAAGGGTATACGATCGCTTTCGTGCAGCTTGTGACAAGTTCTATGGGCAAAAAAGAACGTTCTATGCAGACTTTAAAAAAGAAATGCAGAACAACCTGGAACGTAAAACGGCCTTGTGCGAACAGGCAGAAGCCATTAATATGAGTGACGATTGGCGAAGAACAACAGATCAACTCATCCATTTTCAGAAACAATGGAAAGAAATTGGTCCCGTTCCACGCAAACATGCAGATGCTGTTTGGAAACGATTTCGCTCGGCGTGCGACGCCTTTTTCACACGTAAGTCTGAACACTTTTCAAAATTGGACTCTTCTTACGAAAACAATTTAAAAGCTAAAGAAGGGCTTATTGAGGAATTGGAAGCACTGCATCCGGAAACAGTTCAAGATTTGCAAAGTTTGTTAAAGGATTTCCAGAACAGATGGAGGCAAATAGGTTTTGTACCCATCAAAGAGAAAGACAGAATCAATCAAGCATTTAGAAATTTGATCAACAAACATTTTGGTCATTTGAATCCGGTCTTCACAGAACCCAGGGGCTCACAACGCGGTGGCAGAGGACGTTCTGCAGAAACACGCAGCGGGCGCGATAAATACATACAGCGTTTCCGTCAACTGGAATCCGAGATTGCTGTATGGGAAAACAACATGGGATTTTTTGCCAAATCTAAAAATGCAGATAAGATTATAGCAGACACTTGCCGCAAGATAGAAGAAGCTAAACGCGAACTGGGCGAGTTGGAAGAGAAGATCAAACAAATAGAAAATAATGAATAAAAATACAGTTTGGGCTGTTCTGTTGATTGGGGCCATATTGGTAGGATTTAGTATGTACAATTCCAAGGTGGCTAAAGAACAGCAAAGAGAACAGTTTGTTCGTGATTCCATTGCCCATGCAGAAGCCCTTGAGTATGCACAGGAAATCCGTCAACAAGAACAAGAACAAGAACAAGAAGTCGTCCGGTCTGTACAAAAAGAACAACCTTCCGTACAAACAAAAACAGAACGTTACACGAACGTCTGGTTGAACAACAGCCATCAGGGAGAAGAAACTTTTCGTATTCTTGAAAACGAAAAACTTAAAGTAGTCTTCTCTAACTTGGGAGGACGTCCTTACAGCGTACAGATAAAAAACTTTAAAACATATGCCGGAGACAGCCTGGTGTTTTTTGAAGGCACGGCCAATAAACTGGGAATAGACTTGTTTGTTGGAGAACAAATAAACACCGGTGATTTTTATTTTGAAACGCTTGACATTCAGTCAGATAATGCTTTAAACTACCGTCTGCATTTTGATGAAAGCTCGTATATTGAATACGAGTACATTCTTGACCCCGATTCGTACCTGCTCACTTTCCATGTAAACTTGATGGGGATGGACAAATTCATTCCCAGAAACGTAACGCAGATGGACCTGAACTGGAATGTACATATACGCCATTTGGAAAAAGGGTTCAATAACGAAAAGAACTACTCTACCATTGTATATAAGTATCCCAATACAAAAGACGTAGAAAAATTGGGACTCAGAAAGGCAGAGGCAAGTCAATCTGTCAAAACGCGTGTAGAGTGGCTGGCATTTCAACAGCAATTCTTTTCTGCCATTCTTATTTCTGACCAAACCTTTAACAGCGGAGATTTGTCTTTTCGCTTTTATGCACCGGACAACCCGGATACACTGTTGATGGATTGCCGTGCGTTCTTACAGCTTCCGTACCAGGCAACAGAGGAGCAGACCCTCCCGTTGCAATTCTATTTTGGACCTAACGGATACTATTCATTGAAAGAATACGGACGTTCTTTTGAACAAATCATACCCCTGGGCGGCTTTTTGGTAAGTTGGATCAACCGTTTTTTGATCATACCTACGTTTAATTTTTTGAACCGGTTTATAGGAAATTTTGGATTGATCATCCTCCTTATGACCTTGTTTATTAAACTGATTATATCACCCTTTACCTTTAAGTCTCATATGTCTTCTGCTAAAATGAGGGTGCTTAAACCCGAAGTGGATAAGATCAATGAGAAGTACCCCAAAAAAGAAGACGCCATGAAGAAGCAACAAGAGACTATGGCGTTGTATAAAAAGACAGGAGTAAAAATGATGGGAGGGTGTTGGCCTATGTTTTTTCAAATGCCCATCTTGTTTGCCATGTTCCGTTTCTTTCCCGGCTCCATTGAATTGCGTCAGCAAGGTTTTCTTTGGGCAGACGATTTGAGCGGGTATGATTCCATACTGGACCTCCCATTCAACATTCCTTTGTATGGAGATCATATAAGTTTGTTTGCTTTGTTGATGGCCGTTTCTATGTTTTTGTATTCTAAAATGAATATGAAACAACAAACCGGAGGTCAGCAAATGCCGGGTATGCAAGGCATGATGCTTTATTTTATGCCTATTATGATGCTTACCGTAGCCAATAACCTTTCTGCTGCACTCAGTTATTATTACTTGCTGTCGAACCTTACCACCATGTTGCAAACATGGATTTTCCAGAGGTTCTTCGTAGACGAAGAAAAACTGTACAAACAGTTGAAAGAGAAAGCAGCCAAGGCTCCGGCAACGCCTAAAAAATCTAAATTTCAACAGAGATTGGAACAGATGCAGCGACAACAGCAACAGCAAATGAAAAACAGAAAGAGATGATTGAAGAATATGTGAAACGCTTGCGCGCATCACTTCCGGATAAAGTGACTTTAGTGGCAGTATCTAAAGGGCAGAATGCTTCCTTGATCCAAGAAGCGTATGAAGCCGGGCAACGGATATTCGGTGAAAACAGGTCTCGGGAAATGGTTGAAAAAATCCCAACGTTACCGAACGATATACAATGGCATTTTATTGGTCGTTTGCAAACGAACAAAGTAAAAGAAGTAGTAGGTAAAGCAGTCCTTATTCAATCTGTTGACAGAACCCGACTTTTGCATGCCATAAACATACAGGCAGAAAGATTGGGAATAGTGCAGGATGTGTTACTGCAGGTACACATTGCCAAGGAAGACACAAAACAAGGTTATAGCGCTCAGGAAGTATTGGAAATACTAAAAGAAGAGTGGCCCCATGTAAAGATATGCGGAGTGATGGGAATGGCTACTTTCTCGGAAGATCAATCCTTGGTTAGAAGTGAATTCAAAACACTTAGGACCTTGTTTGATACATTAAAAACCGGATCGTTTGCAGACGAACCGGCATTTCTACATTGTTCTATGGGTATGACACAAGATTATACCATAGCCCTTGAAGAAGGCAGTACCATGCTAAGGATTGGCAGCGCTATTTTTCCGCCGAGGTGCGCAGTTCCACCTCTCCCTTGAATACCATAACAGCCCCTCCGGTAAGGAAAACTTGTTCAAAAGCATTGCCTTGAGGTTGAAACTCCACTTCCAGGTTACCCCCTTTCGTTTGTACGGTCCAATGATTAATAGGGCTTTTTGTATGAATACGGGCAGCCAGTGCACCGGCTACAGACCCTGTGCCACAGGCCCACGTTTCTTCCTCTACGCCTCTTTCAAACGTTCGCACAAAAAGACATCCGCTGTCCAGTATCTCGGCAAAATTAACATTGATGCCTTCTTTGCCAAAATCGCTGTGACGGCGCCAATAAGCTCCTTCTGTGGCAACGTCTCTGGCTTGCACATCAGAAACAAACTTTACCAGATGAAGCGACCCGGTGTTGATTACATAACTGTTTTTTCCGTACGGGTTAACGCTGTCCACATTGCGCAATTGCAATCTTACGCGAGCATGGTCTCGAGATTTTTCTGTGATAGAGGCCCGGTGCTCTCCATCAATGGCCATAAAATGGTGGTTTTTCAGACCCATTCTATCGGCAAAAGCTACCAGGCAACGACCTCCGTTGCCACACATGGTGCCTTCCGCCCCGTCTGAATTGTAAAAAGTCATGTAATAGTCGTAAGCTCCCCGGGCAGGTTCCAAAAGCATAAGGCCGTCTGCTCCAACGCCAAATCTACGGTGGCATAGCAAGCTAATTTGCATTGCGGTAAGGTGAATATTGTCAGAGAGGTTGTTGATTAAAATAAAATCGTTACCTGTTCCGTGGTACTTATAAAATGGCAGTTTCATGACCTTGGTATGAATTTTGAAATATTTTATTAAAAATAGTCAAATTTAAATAGATATAGAGATATGAAAAACAGAATTGGACTAGTTGTAATTATTACAGCACTTGTAAGTGTAGGAACCACGTTGTTGGTAAATCGTTACACAGGAGTTTCAAAAGACGTGGAAAAAGTGTATATTACTTCGGGGGACGAACCGGTCATTCATCAGGTCTCTCTTCCCGAAGTCCAATTTCCGGACTTTACATTCGCTGCAGAAACAGGAGTACAAGCAGTGGTACATGTAAAAGTGTTGAAACGCGGGCAGTCTATGCAAGGACCGCAAAGCCTGCTGGATTTTTTCTTTGGGTATGGCGACTCAAGGCAGCCCAGACCTCAGGTAGGGGCTGGATCGGGGGTGATCGTTAGTGCAGACGGGTATATCATTACGGCCACACATGTGATTGACGATGCAGAAGAAGTGGTAGTAACCCTGGACGATAAGCGACAGTTTGAAGGAAGAGTAGTGGGTAAAGATCCGGCTACAGACATTGCTTTGTTGAAAATTGAAGCTACCGGGCTGCCTTTTATGAGATACGGAAATTCCGATGAGTTGCGTTTAGGACAATGGGTACTTGCCATTGGTAATCCATACGATCTGCGTTCTACCATAACGGCCGGAATTGTTAGTGCCAAAGGGCGTAGTCTACCGTCTTACCGTGAAGAATTTAAAATAGAAGCCTTCATCCAAACAGACGCAGCCGTTAACCCGGGCAACTCGGGAGGTGCTTTGGTGAATGCCAAAGGAGAACTGGTGGGGATCAATACGGCCATTGCCACACGTACCGGGTCTTATGACGGGTATTCTTTTGCAGTGCCTGCCAATATGGCACGAAAAGTAGTAGAAGACATTCGTAAGTATGGCGTGGTACAAAGAGCCTTGTTGGGAATTACTATGCAAGACATTACCGGAGAGTTAGCCAAAGAGAAGAAGATTAAGGATATAAAAGGCGTATACATACATGAACTTACCAAAAATGGAGCTGCAGAAAAGGCCGGGGTGAAAGAAGGAGACGTATTGTTAAAAGTAGAAGGAAGAGAGGTGAATTCCGGGACAGCTGTCCAGGAACAAATCAATCAATACAGCCCGGGCGACAGAGTTAAGCTTACTTTGTTAAGAGGAAACAAAGAGGTTACTGTAACGGCTACCCTACAGAGCCAGGCCGGAGATACAGAAATTATCAGAGAGGCGGAAGGAGAGGTGACGCATTTTATGGGAGTCGGTTTGCGTGTAGCAGACAAATCTTTGCGTGATAAACTGAAAATCCGCAGCGGAATAGAAGTTACCTCTATAGAAGACGGTAAATTAAAACAGGCAGGCATTAAAAAAGGGTTTGTTATTACGCACCTAAACCAGAAGCCTGTTAGTACGGTTCAGCAATTTGTACAAGGGGTGCATACGTCACAGCGTGGGGTACTGATTGAAGGAAAATACCCCGACGGCTCTGTGTATTATTATGCGTTAGGAAACTGATTGTTATAACTTTTTTATAATAATTTGAAACTTAAACTGCTCTTTTACGTATAAAAGGGCAGTTAGAATTTTTATTACAGTAGATGAGACAATTAAAGATTACAAAATCAATTACGAACAGAGAGAGTGCCTCTCTGGACAAGTATTTGCAAGAAATTGGCAGGGAAGACTTGATTTCTGTCGAGGAAGAAGTGGAATTGGCACAAAGGATTAAGAAAGGAGATCAGACGGCCCTTGAGAAATTAACAAAGGCCAACCTTAGGTTTGTTGTTTCTGTGGCAAAGCAGTATCAAAACCAAGGACTTAGCCTCCCCGATTTGATTAACGAAGGCAACTTGGGTTTGATAAAAGCAGCCGAAAAATTTGATGAAACCCGAGGCTTTAAATTCATTTCATACGCTGTTTGGTGGATCAGACAGTCTATTTTGCAGGCACTGGCAGAACAAAGCCGTATTGTAAGACTTCCGCTCAATCAGGTAGGGTCTTTAAATAAAATCAACAGAGCCTTATCCAGGTTTGAGCAAGAGCACGAACGCGTACCCTCACCGGACGAACTTTCGGAAATTCTGGATATCCCCAGCGAAAAAATTTCAGATACTTTGCGCGTTTCCGGTCGTCACGTATCGGTAGATGCCCCTTTCATTGACGGCGAAGACAACAGTCTGCTGGATGTTCTTGTGAACAACGATTCCCCCAATGCAGACCGCGGCCTGGTCAATGAAAGCCTGAATAAAGAAATTGAGCGAGCTCTTTCTACCTTATCTAAAAGAGAAAGAGATATTGTGAAATACTTTTTTGGAATTGGTACGCAAGAAATGACATTAGAAGAAATTGGCGAGGAGTTTGGATTAACACGTGAGCGTGTTCGCCAGATAAAAGAGAAAGCCATCCGAAGGCTGCGCCACAGCGCAAGAAGCAAATTACTGAAAGCTTATTTGGGATAGCCTATGTTCAAGACAGTAGGCAACCTGCTGCATACGTTCAGCTCCTGGCTGAACCTGCCTCTTTTCCTTATTCTTATAGGAGGAGGCTTATTTTTTTTGATATACTCCCGGTTTATTCCGTTCCGCTATTACGGAAGGGCTCTAAAAGCAGTTGGAGTTAAAGAAGAAAGAGCAGAGGGCCAACTGAGTTCTTTTCAAGCACTTACTTCGGCCATTGCCGCAACGGTTGGTTTGGGAAACATTTCCGGAGTGGCTGTTGCCATTACCATAGGTGGTCCCGGTGCTATTTTTTGGATGTGGGTTAGTGCCTGTGTAGGAATGGCTACTAAATTTTTTGAGGGAACCCTGGCGGTTATGTACAAAGGTAGGGACAGTGCCGGCGAACTGCAAGGAGGAACCATGTACATGATAACAGAGGGCTTGGGGAAAAAATGGAGACCTCTTGCCGTGCTGTTTTCTACGTTTGGCCTTGTAGGAACATTTTGTCTTATGCAGTCTAATCAGCTTACAGAAGCGTTGCAAACGGTAGTATACTCTCCGGCAGGAATGGAGAACACCCTGTGGCTGCGCTTTATCACGGGGGCTGTAATTGCCGGCATAGTTGCCATAGTGGTACTGGGCGGCATAAGCCGGATAGGTAAAGTGGCATCGCGTATGGTCCCCTTTATGGTAGGATTTTATTTTCTACTGGTATGCTACATTATTGTAACCAACTGGGGTGAAGTGCCGGCTGTATTCTCTTCTATTTTTAGAGAAGCTTTTCAATGGAAAGCGGGGGCCGGCGGATTTGCGGGGTCTGTTATAGTGATAGGGGCCAGACGCGCAGCTTTTGTGAACGAGGCCGGTGTGGGAACAGCCTCTTTGATGCACGGAGCTTCCCGCAATACAGAACCTGTGCGTGAAGGGCTTGTAGCCATGATAGCACCTTCTATAGACTCGGGCCTGGTATGTACCTTAACGGCGTTGGCTGTGCTTATCAATGCCAGATACACCGTATCTGACGTACAAGGCATGCAAATGGTCATGGAGTCTTTTGAACGCTCCATTCCCGGGTGGGGCAGTTATTTATTACTGGTAGTAGTATTTGTCTTTGCATTTTCCACTATGTTTTCCTATTCGTATTACGGGACAAAATGTACCAACTTTCTTTTTGGAGCTCACAGGGCGCACTATTACAACTACTTGTTCTTGGGCACCCTTGTAATGGGAGCCGTTATTCCTTTGACGGCAGTGGTGGATATTATAGATATTGCCTTTGCTTTTATGGCTTTCTGCACAGTATTTACTATGCTTGTACTTGCGCCCAAAGTAAAAGTGGCCATTAACCAATATTTTAACAAATGAATGTAGCATCTCTCATAGAAAAAGCCTTAAAAAATGCCGTTCTTAGCTTGTACGGAACAACTCCTCTTCCGGAAGCCATACAGGTGCAGGCTACAAGAAAAGAATTTGAAGGAGACGTTACGGTGGTGGTTTTTCCATTGCTAAGGATGAGTAAGAAAGGCCCGGAACAGACAGGGGGAGAGCTGGGAGAGTTCTTGGTAAAGGCCGTTCCCCAGGTGGCTTCGTACCACGTAATTAAAGGGTTCTTGAACCTTACAATGAAACCTGAGTTTTGGAGGAACACTTTGCAACAAATGGTCATTACTCCCCATTTTGGTAAGAAAGCACCCTCGGGGAAAACAGTTATGATAGAATACTCTTCTCCCAATACCAATAAACCGCTCCACTTGGGGCACATACGAAACAACGTTTTGGGCTGGTCTGTTTCCCGCATTATGGAAGCCAACGGTCACAAGGTAATCAAAGTAAATCTGGTAAATGACCGCGGCATTCACATAAGCAAATCTATGCTTGCCTGGCAAACATGGGGAAAGAACGAAACACCGGAATCGACAGGAAAAAAAGGAGACCATTTGGTAGGCGATTATTACGTTCTTTTTAACGAGAAATACCAACAGCAAATAGCTGAACTTATTGGAAAAAACATACCTCGGGAACAGGCAGAAAAAGAAGCACCCGTTATTCTGGAGGCTCAGGATATGCTGGTCAAGTGGGAGCAGGGGGACCCCGCCATAATGGATTTGTGGAAGAAAATGAACGGCTGGGTGTATAAAGGGTTTGATGAAACGTACGAGCGGCTTGGGGTATCTTTTGATAAAATATATTACGAGTCCGATACGTACCTGCTGGGAAAACAACTGGTAGAAAAAGGGTTGGAAGAGGGCGTTTTTTATCAAAAACAAGACGGTTCTGTTTGGTGTGATTTAGCAGAAAGCGGACTGGACCAGAAATTGTTGCTACGCGCAGACGGTACTTCTGTTTATATGACACAAGATTTGGGTACGGCCGTAAGCCGGTTTGACGAATCGGGCTTTGATACGCATGTATACGTGGTTGGTAACGAGCAAAACTACCATTTTCAAGTATTAAAAGTCATTTTAAAAAAGCTGGGATATGCCTGGGCAGACCACCTGATCCATCTCTCCTACGGCATGGTAGAATTACCGGAAGGCAAAATGAAATCTAGGGAAGGAACGGTGGTAGATGCAGATGATCTGATGGATCGGATGGTAGAAACAGCCCGTCAAACGTCTTTAGAGTCGGGGAAACTGGAAGACATGAATCCTGAAGAGCAAGCCCGGCTGTACGAAACGTTGGGTATGGGGGCACTCAAGTATTTTATCCTGAAAGTGGACCCTAAAAGAACCATGTTGTTTGACCCGGAAGAATCCATCGACTTTAACGGAAATACAGGTCCTTTCATTCAATATACTTTTGCACGCATTCAATCCATCTTACGAAAAGCAGAGGAACGCGGTTACAAAGGGCAGATGCATAACTGTCCCATGATGGAAAAAGAGTTGAGCTTAATTAAAACGATGGCTGCGTACCCACAAATAATATCCGAAGCCGGAGCCGTTTTTTCTCCTGCACAAATAGCCAATTATACCTACGATCTGGCTAGGGGATTTAACCAATATTATCACGAAGTCACTGTGCTTCATGAAGAAAATAGAGACCTTCGCGACCAGCGATTGCTCTTGTTGCAACAAGTGGCAACGGTCCTTGAATCGGCTATGGATTTGCTCGGAATTGTTTTACCGGAAAGGATGTAATTTGCAATTCAAAATAATATTGTATACTTGCACAAAATCTGTTTTTTTTTGTATGTCCTATGAAAAAAACTCCGGTACAAAGACCCCCGGTCAATAAGAAAAGACTGGTTATAGGCTATACCAATATGCCGCCCCAGCTTTTACAATTCTGGAATGAAAAGTACCCCCGTGGCTATGCAGATTATATGGGGGATATTATGAAAGTTGACAAACCCGACGGCACGTACTTTTATGCTGTTACGTTTGAGATCCCGGAAGCCATTTACCTGGTTAAGGTGGAAGTAAAGATTGACGATTACGACGAAATCGAAAAAGACATCTTCGGCTCCGGGGATGATGAGAGAGAGGAAGGTGTTGATTTCCCAGAAACAGATGACTCAAACTTTACTGATGTTGCAGAAGATATGGACGAAGATTAAAAACTTACCCGAGCCCACACTCCTTTTGGTGTTATCTCTGGTCATTGGGCTTTTCAGCGGCTTGGCCGCTGTAATGCTCAAGTTGTTTATTCAGTTCATCAAAGATTTGTTAACAACGCACGTAAGTTTGCCGGCAGAAAGTCTGGCATACTTCCTTTTGCCCGGCCTGGGGATGTTGTTAACCCTTCTGTTTGTCAAGTATTTTGTTAAAGACAATATTTCGCACGGTGTTACGCGTGTGTTGGAGTCTATTTCTTGCAACAAATCACTTATCAAAGGCCATAATTGCTATACGTCTATCATATCCAGTGCCATGACCATTGGCTTTGGCGGAAGTGTAGGGGCAGAAGCTCCTATTGTATATACAGGGGCAGCTATTGGATCTAATGTAGGTAGAAAATTAGGAATGAATTACAGAAGCGTGACCCTGCTTGTCTGCTGTGGGGCTGCTGCAGCCATTGCCGGGATTTTTAAAGCTCCGTTGGCGGGCGTTCTCTTCTGTTTTGAAATCTTGCTCTTTAACCTTACCCTGGGCTCCATCATTCCTCTGCTGACGGCTTCCATTACGGCTACGGCAGTCTCTTCCCTTATTATGGGTGGTGATGTAAGCTTTGCCAGCTCTCCCGTACCCTTTCTCTTAGCCAACATCCCGTACTACCTGGTACTGGGTGTTACCTGCGGATTTGTAAGCTTGTTTTTTACACGTATGACCTTGTTTCTGGAAGGACGTATACAACGCATTAAAAACGAGTATTCGCGGTGGGCACTGTCTGCCGTTGCTTTGGGACTTCTGATCATGCTTTTTCCCCCGTTGTACGGCGAAGGATACGGATCGTTAACAGCGCTGCTCAACAACAACGTAGAAGGAGCGGTTGACAGCCTTATTTATGGAGCTCTTAGCAACAGTTTCTGGTTTATCCCCGTTTTCTTTACGTTTGTACTTTTACTTAAAGTAGTGGCCATGTCCTTTACCAATGCAGGAGGTGGAGTAGGAGGCACTTTTGGCCCCACCTTGTTTATGGGAGGCGTTTTAGGCTTTGTATTGGCCAGAGTACTTAATCTTTCAGGAATTTCTGTTTTACCGGAATCCAATTTTGCTTTGGTGGGCATGGCTGGCCTTATGGCAGGAGTTATGCAGGCTCCGCTTACGGCCATATTTTTAATAGCCGAACTTACCGGAGGCTACCAACTGCTTATGCCGTTAATCATTACGGCCGTCTGCTCTTTTGTTACCGTACGCAACTTTGAACCTTATTCTATTTATACAAAACGGCTTGCCAAAGAGGGAAAACTCCTTACACACGATAGCGACCAGGCCGTTTTGACTTTACTTAAGACCTCAGAGATTATTGAAAACAATTTCTTGCCCATTAGCCCTCACTCTTGTCTGGAAGATCTCATACAAGTGGTGGAAGAAAGCAAAAGAAACTTATTCCCGGTCATTGATGAAGAAGGTCGCTTGCAAGGAATGGTTACACTGGATGACATCCGACCCATTATGTTTCGTAAAGAACTGTACCATTCTGTGTATGTCTATGAACTTATGCACCGCCCGTTAGATTATGTGTTTGTAGATGAACGAATGGAAAGCGTAATGCACAAATTTGAACGTTCCGGAGCATGGAACCTGCCTGTTTTAGATAACGAATCTAAGTATTTGGGTTTTGTATCAAAATCGCGTATTTTCTCTGCTTATCGCGAACAGTTATCTCAGGTTTCACATGAATAAAAAACATATAGAACTCATAGCTTTAGAGCTGCACATTAAAGAGTGGCAGGTAGAACATACCGTTACCTTGCTGGAAGACGGAGCTACCATTCCCTTTGTAAGCCGTTACCGTAAAGAAGCAACGGGATCCTTAGATGAAGTACAAGTAGCCGCCATCCACATGTTATGGGAGAGTTACAAAGCTTTGGACAAGCGTAAAGAGGCCATCATTCGGTCCATTGAAGAGCAAGAGAAAATGACATCGGAACTGCGGACAGCCATTGAGAACTGTTGGCAGATGAACCGTTTGGAAGATTTGTACTTGCCCTACAAACCTAAAAGAAAAACAAGGGCTTCTGTGGCGCGCAGCAAAGGGTTGGAGCCTCTGGCCCTGGCTATTATGGAGAACGTTACCGAGGACTGTTTGCAATTGGCAAAGGAGTATACAGGAGAGGAAGTAGCTTCTGCAGAAGAGGCTTTGGCCGGTGCTCGTGATATCATTGCAGAAATAGCCAGCGAACATGCAGAACTTAGGCAACAAATTAGGGAAGTGTACCAAAAAGAAGGGACGGTAATGGCTAAAGTACAAAAGGGAAAGGAGGAAGAAGGAGACAAATACCGCAATTATTTTGATCATACAGAAACCCTTAGAACCATGGCTCCGCACAGACTGCTTGCTCTGTTAAGGGCTCATAAAGAAGGCATTGTCTCTGTAGTTTTAAAGCCCAGGCAAGAGCAAACTCCGCAAACATTGGCAGAGAAAACGTTCTTAAGGAACGACCGCCATAATGCATATAACCAAGATGCCTCGCATGCTTCCTGGCATATGAAAGAGGCCCTGGCCGATGCGTACCGCAGGCTGATTCATCCTTCCATTGAAAACGAAGTACTCAACGAGTATAAAGACAAAGCAGACCGAGAGTCTATAAAAGTCTTTCAGGAAAATCTTCGCCAGCTACTGCTGGCACCTCCTCTGGGGCAGAAAAGAGTCCTGGCCATTGACCCCGGATTCCGTACCGGCTGCAAGGTAGTATGTTTGAGTGAGCAAGGAGACTTGCTTCACAACGATACCATTTACCCTCATCCTCCCAGGAACGAACGGAGCCAGGCCATGCGCAAGATTACTCAGTTAACAGAGGCTTACAAGATTCAGGTAATTGCCGTGGGTAGCGGTACTGCCGGTCGTGAAACAGAACAGTTTTTAAAAAAAATAGCCTTTCCGCATAAAGTACAAATCTATTCTGTCAATGAAGAAGGCGCCAGTGTATATTCCGCCTCTAAAGAAGCACGGGAAGAATTCCCCGATTACGACGTAACGGTACGCGGAGCCGTATCCATAGGCAGAAGGCTTATGGATCCGTTGGCAGAACTGGTTAAGATAGATCCCAAATCTCTAGGGGTAGGACAATACCAGCACGATGTTAACCAAACGCTTTTAAAGGAAAGCTTGGACCAAACCGTTTCCTTGTGCGTTAACCACGTTGGGGTAAATCTGAATACTGCCAGCCAAAAGTTACTCACTTACGTATCGGGGTTGGGCCCCAGGTTGGCACAAAACATTGTGGAGTATAGGAAAGAAAACGGTCCTTTCCCCGGTAGAGAAGCATTAAAAAAAGTGCCCAGGCTAGGTGAAAAAGCGTTTGAACAATGTGCGGGGTTCTTGCGTATACCGGACGCTTCTAATATTTTGGACAATACGGGTGTTCACCCGGAACGTTACTCTTTGGTAGGGCAGATGGCAAAAGATTTAGAAGTAACGGTGAATGAATTGGTAGATTCTGAGTTGCTTCGCAAGAAAATCAATTTAAAAAACTACGTTACAGAAGATGTAGGTATGCCTACCTTACAAGATATTATGGCAGAATTGGACAAGCCGGGGCGCGATCCAAGAGCCTTCATCAAAGTATGGGAATTTGACCAATCCATTTCTTCCATAGAAGACTTGAAAGAAGGAATGATATTGCCGGGCATCATCAGCAACGTAACTCACTTTGGAGCCTTTGTGAATATAGGTATCAAACAAGATGGCCTTATACACGTATCTCAGATGGGGCGCAAATACGTTCATAACCCCCTTGATGTGGTCAAAGTGCATGAGCACGTTATGGTAAAGGTTTTGAAAGTAGATACGGAACGCGGCAGGATTCAGTTGCGTTTGGAGCGCGACTGAACGCCGGAGCGCGACTGAGTACCGGAGCGCCATTGAGATAAGATCACCCCGCCCACCACTACAATAATTCCTGCTGCCTGAATCCACTCGATAGTTTCTAAACCCAGCAATACTCCTGTACCGGCCGTCACAATAGGAATGATGGCCGTAAACGTATTGGTACGGGTAATACCCAATTCTTTGACCGATAGGGTAAATAAAAAGAAAGCAATACTGGAACAAAATACAGACAGCATAAGGACCGGATACCAAAAGTTCCAATCTGTCAATACGGCTGGGACGTCCATCTTGGGTACATCATAAAGAAGCATAGGTAATATAAAATACAAGGCGCCCAGGGCATGTTGGTAAAAGGTTACGGTAAAGGCATTGTAGTGCATGGTCATTCTTTTGATGATCACTGTATGTCCTACAGCAGCCAGAACAGACATGAAAAGAAAAGCAATGCCCAGCGGCATATTGGTTCCGCCAGCACCCTCTGTTTCTATCAGTTGAAGCCCCCATTTCCCAAAAACAACCAGAAGTAAGCCGGGAACAGTCAGGAAAATACCAATGATGTTCCCTACGTTTACTTTCTCTTTATAAAAGGTAACCCCTGCAATCAGACCAAAAATGGGTATGCTGGATACAATTACAGAAGTAAGGCTGGGACTTGCCGTAAGCTTTACTCCGTAGGATTCACCCACAAAGTAAAAGAACGGTTCCATAAGAGCCAAGGCAAGAAACCAGAGTATGTCTTTCTTTTTTTTCAGTTTTTCAATGAGTCCAAATATCCTTCCTGCCACAAATAAAATAAGAGCAGCCAAAGAAATTCTTGTGAAGATCAGGAAGAAGACAGGAATACCTGACGAAAGCAATCGGTTAGTCCAGAAAAAAGAGATACCCCAAAAAGAAATGGTGATACATATAAAGACATAAGCTCTCAGGCGTTTCTTGCTCATCTTACATAAGGGCTGATACAGAAGGTTTTTGAATGATTCGATTGTTTTTGACGGCTAACGTGCCGTTGACAAACACATGTGTGAGAGAAGATGAAAAACGTACTCCTTCCAGCGGGCTCCAGCCACAGGCAGCTTCTAACCCTTCTTTTGTTACCGTATGCTTTTTATAAGGATCAATCAGTACCAAATCTGCAAAATACCCTTCACGAATAAAACCACGTTCTTTTATGCCAAACAACCGGGCCGGTTCATGACAGCAGGCCTCTGCCATAACCGTAAGGGAAAGTTGTTCCTTTTGCACCAATTCCATAAGCATCTGACAAGTATGTTGAACAAGAGGAATTCCGGAAGGTGCTTTTAAGTACTTGTTTTGTTTTTCTTCCAGCGTATGAGGTGCATGATCGGACCCAATTACTTGAATGGTCCTGTCTTCCAAAGCATTTCTTAAGGCCTTTTGATCTTTCTCTGTTTTTAAGGAAGGATTGCACTTCACAAGAGAGCCCAGTTCTTTGTAATCTTTGTCTGTGAACCACAAATGAGGGAGGGCAGCCTCGCAGCTAATGCCGGGATGATTGCGACGTGCCGTACGTATCATTTCTACCTCTTCCAGGGTAGAAACGTGAAGGATATGCAGTCGGCTGTTGTGTTGGATGGCCAGATCCAGTGCTTTACGTGTAGACACTATGCAGGCTTGGCGGCTGCGTATGGAACTGTGTTCCTGCCATGGAATGTTTTCTCCATAACGCGACTGTGCAGATTCCAGGTTGCTGCGTATGACGGATTCTTCTTCGCAATGAGTAGCTATGACTCCCTTAAACTCTTTAAAATACAAATTAAGTGTTGCAGGATCGTCTACCAACATATCTCCCGTAGAAGAGCCCATGAAAATTTTTAATCCGCAGCCCGGCAGAACAGGTGATAAGACTTCTTCCCGGTTGGTGTTGGTAGCCCCCATATAAAAAGCATAGTGGACATACATGCTTTCCGCCGCTCTTTTATATTTTTCTTTCAAGGCGCGGACCGTTGTTACAGGAGGCGCGTTGTTGGGCATATCCATAACGCCCGTAACTCCTCCCAGCAGGGCAGCTCGGCTTTCTTGTTCCATAGTTCCCTTTTCCGGTTGTCCCGGTTCTCGAAAATGAACCTGATCGTCCAAGATACCCGGTATCAGGTATTGTCCTTCTGCCTCTATTATGTGGCATTTGGGACGGCAATACGCTTTTGCTTTTTCATAGGCCTGTTTGCCATAAAGAACTGCTGCTATGCGTTTGCCTTCTAAAACCACACTGCCGGTACGTACAGAACCCTCATTTACAATGGAAGCATTTCTTATGAGCGTTTGCATAGGGCAGGGTTAATTCTGTTGTGTCTTTGGAAATCTTTTAAAACGGAGCTTGAGTACTCCCCAGAAGGCTTCGCCAAATATGCTGCCGCTCATTTTAGAGGTGCCTTCTGTTCTGTCAATAAATATAATAGGAACTTCTACTACCTTATAACCCAGTTTGTAAGCAAAATATTTCATGGATATCTGGAATCCGTATCCTTTCATTTTTACCCAATCAAAATCGATGCTTTCCAGTACACTGCGGTGGTAACAGATAAAACCTGCCGTACAGTCGTAGACCGGCATGTTCAATACGGTTCTTACATATACAGAGGCAAACCAGGACATAAGCACACGCCCTATAGGCCAGTTGATCACACTTATGCCTTTGCTATACCGTGAACCTATAGATACATGGGCTCCTTCACGGCAAGCTCCAACAAGGCGAGGAAGGTCCTGCGGGTTGTGTGAAAAATCTGCGTCCATTTCTATCAGATAGTCGTAGCCTTTTTCCAGACCCCATCTAAAACCTGCCAAATAGGCAGTACCCAAACCCAGCTTACCCTCACGTTCTATAAGGTGCAACTGATCCTTAAATTCCGGCATAAGAGAGCGCACAATATCTGCCGTTCCATCGGGAGAGTTGTCGTCAACAACCAGAATATGAAAAGGTTCCTTTAAAGAGAATACACTTCGGATAATTTTTTCTGCGTTTTCCTGCTCGTTGTAGGTAGGAATGATCACTAAAATCCTTTCTTGCATAAGTTGTAAAACTTTTGTATATTAATAGACGCCTGATTTTCAAAGGCGCGTCAAAGATAGGCATAATTTTTGTTTAATCTTTTTAAGGAATTTATCTTTTTTTTTGAGAATTATTTGGAGAAACAAAAATAAATCCCTTATCTTTGCATCCCCTTTGCGTAGGGGTAGAAAAACATTGATAGTTCATTGACAAGATTGGAAGCGTACAAATAGTACAAACGTACAACAAGTACAAAGAGCAATAAGTCATTTCTTTTATAGGATAATTACTTAGTAAC
>JAAZIA010000024.1 GCA_012510445.1 Bacteroidales bacterium | reverse complement strand
CTTCTTCGCTATCAGAAGCCTAGGCATCCGCCATACGCCCTTGTAACTTTTTCTCGCTTTTATTAAATTGTAGTCCCATAATATAAAATTACAGACTATTTTTTTTACCTCTATTATCTCTCTTTAATACGTCAAAGAACGGCCGTTAATTTTCAAACGGGCTGCAAAGGTAACTGATTTTCCAGAATTAGCAAATTTTTAAAAGATAAATTCACTATTTTCGCAGCATGAAAATGTTATTCCTGTGTTCTTTCTTACAGGTCTTCGTTTTAAACTCCTATGAAACAAGTGCCATCACTACAGCTGACACCTCATTGGGCCGTCTTATTCTTGTAAATAAAACATACAAACTACCATCGGGTTACCGTCCGTACGATTTGGTTCCCATTGAAGAAAAATACAACAAAGGAGTTATGAACCTTCTGAGGCAAGAGGCTGCAGCTGCTTTTTCCCGTATGTGTTCCCGGGCAGCAAAAGACAGCATCGTTCTGTGGAGTCGTTCTGCTTACCGATCAGATACCGTACAAAAACAGTTGTACGAAAATGCCGTAGAGAGAAGAGGAAAAGAGCAGGCAGAAAGGCATACTGCCAAGCCCGGATACTCAGAACACCAGACAGGATTAACCATAGACATCAATAGCACGCATTCTTCTTTCGGAAAAACAAGAGAGGCTGACTGGCTCAGACAGCATGCACACTTGTTTGGATTTATTGAACGTTACCCGCAACATAAAGAAAACATCACCGGCTACAGCTACGAACCCTGGCATTACAGGTACGTAGGAACAGAAGTCGCTACCTATATAGTTGAAAACAACCTTACCTTAGAAGAGTATCATGAAAGAAATGGAAAACATTCCGGGGACCCTGCCAGATAACGCATACAGGGAGCTAAAACCGGGAGAGACGTATGAACCCCTAATGTCTCCGAACAGAAAGTACAAAGAAGTAACCTTTTGGTCAGTATGTATAGGCTTGGTAATGACAGTGCTTTTTTCTGCTGCTGCCGCCTACCTTGGACTTAAGGTGGGGCAGGTCTTTGAAGCGGCCATTCCCATTGCCATTATTGCCGTAGGTCTTTCCTCGGCTTTAAAACGTAAAAACGCCTTGGGAGAAAACATCATCATCCAGTCTATTGGAGGCTGTTCGGGAGGCGTTGTGGCCGGAGCCATCTTTACTTTGCCGGCCATGTACATCTTGCAGGAAAAATACCCAGAGATATCTATCGATTTTATGAAAATCTTTTTCAGCTCCCTGCTGGGCGGCGTACTGGGCATACTGTTCATTATTCCCTTCCGCAAATATTTTGTAAAAGACATGCACGGAAAATTTCCTTTCCCCGAGGCTACTGCTTCTACACAAGTGCTGGTCAGCGGAGAAACGGGAGGACAGAGTGCTCGGTTTTTACTGGTTAGCGGTCTGATTGGCGGCTTGTACGACTTTGTAGTCTCTACTTTTGGTTGGTGGAACGAGGTTTTTACCACGCGCGTGGTCTCGTGGGGCGCCACTTTGGCAGATAAGGCCAAAATTGTGACCAAGCTGAACGTTAGTGCTGCTGTACT
This sequence comes from Bacteroidales bacterium, assembly GCA_012510445.1. Classification (GTDB taxonomy): domain Bacteria; phylum Bacteroidota; class Bacteroidia; order Bacteroidales; family UBA932; genus DMER64. Next base: position 33,398 of record JAAZIA010000024.1, on the reverse strand, counting down.
GGGGCTGGGGTATATCATAGGACTTAAATACGCCTTTATCATATGTTGCGGATCTTTTCTGGTTTGGTTCGGGATCATTCCGCTCATGAACCTGATATGGGGTGGACAGGTAATTGACCTGATGGGCTCAGGCGTAATGCAGACCATTGGGCAGATGAGTCCGGAAGAAATCTTTACAGGATACGCCCGTCACATTGGCATTGGCGGTATTGCCGTAGCCGGCATCATTGGCATCATCAAAGCCTCGGGGACCATTAAATCTGCTCTGGGTATGGCAGGAAGAGAGCTCAGGGGCAAACGTACGGCTCAAGAGAAAGAGGTAATCCGTACCCAGCGAGACCTCTCCATGAAAATCATTGCCATTGGTACCCTGGTAACCCTCGCACTTATATTTGCCTTTTTCTATTTTGGTGTACTGAATTTTAACTTGTGGCATGCCATCATTGCCTTGATAGTGGTGGCTGTTATTGCCTTCCTTTTTACTACCGTCGCGGCCAATGCCATAGCCATTGTAGGAACAAATCCTGTAAGCGGTATGACGCTCATGACACTTATCCTCGCTTCTGTTATTATGGTAGCCGCCGGATTGAAAGGCACGGCCGGAATGACCGCCGCCCTGCTTATTGGCGGGGTGGTCTGTACGGCACTCTCTGTTTCGGGGTCTTTTATTACAGACCTTAAAATAGGCTACTGGCTGGGAAGTACTCCTTTTAAACAACAAGCCTGGAAGTTTGCCGGTACTCTGGTGGCAGCAGCCACCGTAGGCGGGGTCATCATTGTTTTGAACAAAACGTACGGATTTACAGGAGAAAACGCATTGGTTGCCCCACAAGCCAACGCTATGGCTGCCGTTATTGAACCGCTTATGTCGGGAGGAGGAGCTCCTTGGTTGTTATACGGTATTGGAGGAGTCATTGCCATTGTGCTAACCTTTTTGAAAATTCCCGCACTGGCCTTTTCACTGGGCATGTTCATTCCCATGGAACTTAACCTGCCCTTGCTTGTTGGAGGCGCCGTTGCATGGTATGTCTCTACCCGCAGCAAGGAAGCACACGTTAACGAAGAACGTAAAGAACGTGGCACACTGCTTGCCTCGGGCTTTATTGCCGGAGGAGCCCTTATGGGAGTAGTAAGTGCCGTTATGCGGTTTGCCGGAATCAATTTAGTCAACACGGCATGGCAAAACTCAACGGCAGGTGAAGCCCTTGCCCTGGTAGCTTATGCCGGTATAATCCTATATTTGACCATCAGCAGTATGAAGGCTTCTAAAACAAAATAAAGAACAACTATGGAAAAAATACTTGACAAATTTTTAAGATACATCTCGTTTGATACCACTTCAGACCCAACTTCCAACACCCAACCCAGTACGGAAAAGCAACTTGTTTTACAGGAAGTATTGCTGGCAGAGTTGCACGGGATGGGCATTACAGACGCGCATCTGGATGAACACGGGTATGTCATGGCGTCTATTCCTTCCAATACAGATAAAGAGGTTTCCGCCATAGGGTTCATAGCACACGTAGACACAGCACCCGATGCCAGCGGTAAAGACATCCGTCCGCAAATCATCCCCAATTACGACGGAAGCCCTATACTTTTAAACAAAGAAAAAGAATTGTATTTGGACCCTGTCGAATTTCCCGAGCTCCTTTCCTACAAGGGACAAACCCTTATAACTACAGACGGAACCACTTTACTGGGAGCCGATGATAAGGCCGGAGTAGCGGCCATTATGTGGGCGGCCCAGTACCTTATGGAACATCCGGAAGTCAAGCACGGCCCCATTAAAATTGCTTTTACCCCCGACGAGGAAATTGGTCGCGGTGTAGTAAAGTTTGACGTGCAAAAATTTGGAGCAAAGTACGCTTACACTATAGACGGAGGGCAAATTGGAGAAATAGAGTATGAAAACTTTAATGCTGCCATGGCCAAGATTCATATCCAGGGACGTAACATTCATCCGGGATATGCCAAAGACAAAATGGTCAACGCCCTGATCCTTGGAACGGAGCTAAACAATATGCTTCCCGTAGAACAAAGACCGGAATTTACAGATCATTACGAAGGCTTTTTCCACATCATATCTTTTAAGGGTACCGTAGAAGAAACAGAAATACAGTATATAATCAGAGATCACGATCAGAAAAAATTTGAAGAAAAAAAGAAGTTAATGCAAGGGGTAGTCGATTTCCTGAATCTCAAATACGGACAAAACAGGATTACATTGGAAATGAAAGACCAATATTACAATATGCGTAAAATGGTGGAACCACATATGCATATAGTAGATAAAGCCGTAAATGCCATCCGTGATGCAGGTATCACCCCCATAATACATCCCATACGTGGCGGAACAGACGGAGCCCAATTGTCCTATATGGGACTTCCTTGCCCTAATATATTTGCCGGAGGTCACAATTTCCACGGTAAAATGGAATACCTCCCTTTAGAAAGTATGGAAAAAGCTGCTGAAGTCATTTTACGAATTATTAAACAATGGAAATAACTCAAAACGTTCACGGTTATTCCCCCCAAGGGGAAGCTGTTGTAAGCTATAAACTCAAAAACAAAAACGGTGCTTCTGTACAATTATGCAACATTGGAGCAACGCTTATGGGAGTAAAAGTCCCGGATCGCAAAGGTCATTTGGCAGACGTAGTTCCCGGGTATGAAAACGTTATGGACTATTTTCAGGACCCTCCTTATTTTGGGAAAACAGTAGGTCGTTATGCCAACAGAATTGCTCAGGGGCTTTTTACGCTGGAAGGGAAAGAGTATAGATTAGCCAGAAACAATGGGCCAAATCACTTGCATGGCGGTCCCGATTCCATGGCCTTTAAGGTTTGGGTATCGCGCATTGACGAAGGGGATGATACCGTTTCTTTTGCTTATGCCAATCCCCACAAAGAAGAAAACTACCCCGGCAACATGCAGGTTACCGTAACATACCGCTGGAGCGAAGAAAATATCCTTACCATTGAGTTGCGAGCCGTAACAGACATGACTACCATTGTCAACCTTACCAATCATACGTATTTTAACTTGCAAGGAGAAGGCACCACCTCTATCCATGACCACATATTGACGCTGAATGCCGACCATTATTTACCCGTAGATAAAACTTCCATACCCTTAGGAGAGCCGGTACCTGTGGCAGGTACTCCTTTTGATTTCACAAAAGCAAAAATCATAGGAAAAGACATAAAACTCCCTGACGAGCAACTGCTCATTGGCAACGGGTATGACCATTGCTGGTGCCTTCCTTTACGTGACGGCACATTACAAAAGGCAGCTGTGTTAATTGATCCTTATAGCGGAAGAGCTGTAACCATTCATACTACGCAGCCGGGAATACAAGTATATACAGGGAACTGGCTGGATGGCAGCGGAACAGGTAAGAACGGAAGACCTCATAAAAGAAGACATGCCGTGGCACTGGAGTGTCAAAACTACCCCAACAGCCCCAACCGGCCCGATTACCCCAATTGCATACTCCGGCCCGGAGAAATGTACTTACAACAGATAGTTTATACTTTTGGGATTAAATAATCAAGTAAGACCGCACGGCAGGGAGATCCTTCCATACCTTCCAATTTGAGGGGAAGAGCCACCAGGTAATAATTGCCCTCAGGCACTTCCTTGAGCATCAGGCCTTCCAAGAGAACAATGTTTTTGTCCAACAAGATTTGATGCACTTCGTGTATATGCTCACCAAAGCTTATGGTTAGGTTTTCTGTCCCCACCATAATCACTTCGCTTTCTGCAATCAAAAGTGCCGCCTTTGGAGTAATCCAACCTTTTCCTTTAAACAACAATCTTTTAACACCTCTTCCCAGCAAAGGAGCAATGTACCCATCGTCTATAAGCCCGTTTGCCTCCAAAACCATACAAGGCCCTATACAATGTTCAAGAGGTATTTGGTCAACAGTCAAGCCTTTTTCAATATAATGTGCTGGAGCATCTATATGTGTAGCCGTATGCAAACACACAGAAACAATTGAAAGGTTATAAGGATCTCCTTCCTTTATACTGTATAACATTTTTGCCTCCGGAGCAGGGTCTCCGTCAAAAAGAGGGCTACTAAAAATTTCACGGGAAATGTCGTATATTCGCATAACAGGAGTCAAATGGGTTCGCAATTTACAAAATTAAAACAATATGTTACGTAAGACTATAGCCTTGGCCATACTCTGTCTGGCTACATCATTTCCCTTGTCATCACAACCTCACATTATTGCGCACAGAGGGTATTGGACAAAAGAAGGATCTGCTCAAAACTCCCGCAGTTCTGTTCAAAATGCCATACATGCCGGTTGTTATGGTGCAGAAGTAGACATTTATCTGACTACCGACGGTCGTCTGGTTCTTTTTCACGACCCTGTCATTGAGGGAGTTCGTCTTGATGAAAGTACATACAAAGAACTTTCAGGTCATTTGTTGTCAAATGGAGAGACCATGCCTTTATTGGACGAGATTTTACCGCTTATTGTTGCATCTGATTACACAAAACTTATTATTGAGATAAAACCACATAACCATCCCTACAAAGAAAAAGCGGTGGTAAAAAAAACATTGGAGTTGGTAGAAGCCTACGGTGCTGCAGACAAAGTAGAATTCATCAGCTTTTCTTCTTTTATATGCGAATCTCTTATAGAAGCTGCTCCCGCAGCAAAAGTAGCTTATTTGAACGGCTCGCTTTCGCCTGATCGGCTAAAAGAAAAAGGATATACAGGGCTGGATTATCATATGAGCGTACTTAAAAAGAATCCGGAATGGATTCCTCGTGCCAAAGAATTGGGCCTGACCGTGAACGTATGGACCGTTAACCGACCGGAAGATTTTCATTATTTTGCTTTGTCGGGTGCAGATTTTATAACTACAGATAACCCCACGTACTCTTATACGGAAGCCTGGCAGGATCCCGGTATAAACCAGATTAACCGAGCCCCTATGAGGACTTCTTTTTATGCTTACGAATCGTACCCTCTGGCTCTGGCCGGAGAAGAAAAGGCCTCGATGTACTATAAAGAGGTAAATGGGCTGTGGAAGTTTGCCTTTACAAAAGACGCTTATGCAAGCTACAGCGACTTTCATACACCGGACTACGACTATCGGGCATGGAACCAAATCCCCGTTCCAGGCTTGTGGGAATTGCACGGATACGGCCACCCGTTATACTTAAATAAAGGGTATGCCTGGGCCAATCAATTTGAATCAAATCCCCCTGAAATCCCACTGTTTAATAACCATACAGGCTACTATCGTCACACATTTTATGTGCCGGAAAGCTGGAACAACAGGCAGGTTTTTCTTCACTTTGGATCGGTTACCTCTAACTTAACATTGTGGATCAATGGCATGTTTGTGGGGTATTCAGAAGACAGCAAACTGGAAGCGCAGTTTGACATTACGCCTTACCTTACGGCAGGAGAAAACAGCATAGCCTTAAAAGTCAATCGGTGGTGTGACGGAACGTACTTGGAAGATCAGGATTTCTGGCGTTTGAGCGGAATCAGCAGGGAAATATTCCTGTTTGCCCGTGAAAGTATACATATCCATGATTTTATAATAAACCCTGTACTTGACAAAAATTATAAAAATGGCAATCTTGATGTATCTGTAACCTTGAATGTTTTTTCTAACAAAGCCTCTGTACAGGCCCAGCTCATAGATCCGCATGGCACAAGCCTGGGAAAAAAAACATTATCACCTTCTGGTAAAACTACCTTTGCAGGCTCTTTTGCGGTGAAAAATGTGTTACCCTGGTCTGCAGAATTGCCTCATTTGTACACATTGGTCTTAACCTTGACAGAAAACGGAAAAGAAACGGAATTTATCCCCTGGAAGGTAGGCTTTAGAAACGTGGAAATAAAGAATGCCCAATTGCTTGTCAACGGAAAACCCATACTTATTAAAGGAGTGAACCGGCACGAAATGGATCCGGCTACCGGCTACGATGTTTCCAAAGAACGTATGTTGCAAGACATTGAAATAATGAAACGATTCAATATAAATGCGGTCAGAACAAGCCATTATCCAAATTCCCCCCTGTGGTACAGGTTGTGTGACCAATTTGGGCTCTATGTGGTTGATGAAGCCAATATTGAGTCGCACGGCATGGGGTATGGAGAAAAAACATTGGCCGCCCGGCAAGATTACCTGCAAGCCCATCTGGAACGAATGGAAAGGATGTACCAAAGGGATAAAAACCACGCCAGCATTATTATTTGGTCCATGGGGAACGAGGCAGGTGACGGGGATAATTTTACTAAAGGGTACAGCTTGTTGCGAGAGGCAGATATACAAAAAAGACCCATTCAGTATGAAAGAGCTACCCGACCGGAAGTTTCGGATATTTACGCCCCTATGTACAGAAACTACGAAATTTGCATCAATTACTTGGAAAACAATCCTCAAAGGCCTCTCATTCAATGTGAATATGCCCATGCTATGGGAAATTCCATGGGTGGTTTTGGCCGGTATTGGGAACTTATTCGCAAATACCCACAATACCAGGGAGGTTTTATTTGGGACTTTGCAGACCAAGCACTCTTTTTAAAGAGAAAAGAAGGGCATTACGTGTATGCCTACGGAGGTGATTACAATGTTTACGACGCTTCTGATCAGAACTTTAATTGTAACGGATTGTTTGATCCGTCAAGGAATCCCAATCCGCATGCACACGAAGTAGCATACCATTATCAAGACGTTTGGGTACAAGATGAAAAAGTAACGGATGGCAGTATCCGAATATTAAATGAATATTTTTTCCGCGATTTATCTCATCTATCCATGGATTGGGAATTGATAGCTGACGGAGTTCCTTTTAAAAAAGGCCATGTAAGCACTTTAAAAACAGCTCCCGGCCAAACACAAGTGATAGATTTAGGATATCGTCCTTCACATTGGGAACCTTACAGAGACAAAGAAATTTTTCTGAACGTTTCTTTTTTCACACGTAATTCCACAGGAATCCTCCCGGCCGGTGTTGTTCTTGCCAGAAAACAACTTGTTGTACACGTTCCTCAAATTGCAGAAAGGTCTGAGCATGAGGACACATCGCTTTTTGATATACATAATTATGACAAAAACTGGCTGATTGTCCACTCAGGAACCATGCATATGGAATTCAGCAAGGAAGACGGATTCCTTTCTCGTCTTTCTTTGGATGGAAAAGAAATCCTTAAAGAGAATACGCGCTTAACGCCTCACTTCTGGCGTGCTCCTACAGATAACGACTTTGGAGCAGCTCTGCCCATCAAAAATGCTCGTTGGCGTAACCCGCACATGGAATTTGAGGGTTTTGAACTGGAAGAAGATCGGATAAGTGCCTTGTATCACCTGCCTCAGCTGAAAGCCAGGCTGTGGATGATATACTGCCCCACCTCTAATGGAGGCCTTCAAATAACACAAACGTTGGAAGCGTTGGCAGGAGAAGAGGAGTGGGCAGACATGCCTGCCTTGTTCCGTTTTGGTGTACGGTTCAATGTTCCTAAAGAGTACAACAAGTTACGCTATTACGGCAAAGGCCCCCACGAGAATTATGCAGACAGGGCAGATGCCTCTTTTGTAGGCTTGTATTCACAACTTGTTTCAGACCAATTCTACCCTTACATACGTCCGCAAGAAAATGGTACAAAAACAGCCATCAGGTGGTGGGCACTCTCCGACTATACCGGATCTGGATTTCAAATCCGTTCAGACGTTCCTTTTTCAGCATCTGCACTTCATTTTTCAACAGAAACACTAGACGACGGTACAGCTAAAAACAACCGCCATTCCCGGGATTTGAAAGAAGAAGATTTTACACAATGCTGCATAGATTTACGTCAAATGGGACTGGGGTGTGTAAATACATGGGGAGCCCTTCCCTTGCCGGAACACATGTTGCCCTATGGCAATTATACGTTTACCTTTACCCTGTCTGAAATCACTAACCTTTACTAAACAAACCTATACAAACATGAGAGCCTTTCCAAAAAACCGCATACGATTGCTTGTATTGCTTGCTTTATCAACGTGGCTGACAGCCGGAACTGTAGAAGCTAAATCAACCGTACATTCTCTTTTTTCCCCTAACAAGAAACTTGAATTACAAGTAGTCACAGATACCCAAATTTCTTTTTGCCTGCTTCATAAAGGAAATGTTTTGCTCTCTTCCCTTCCGCTTGCCATGCAGCTGGAGGGTAGTACAGTTTTAGGTCCGGGAGCCAAGATGCTTTCTGTAGAAAAAACAGAAAGAAAAGAAACCATACCTTCTCCTCTGTACAGAAAAGACACCATCCGTTCTGAATACAATCAGTTGGAATTTCTTTTTTCCGGAGGTTTTGGGATTACTTTCCGTCTTTACGACCAAGGAGCTGCTTATCGGTTTTATACGCAACTAACCGATTCATTATACATAACGGAAGAACATTCCGGTTTTTTGTTTACAAAAGATTATACCTGCTATATTCCATACAGCAGAGGGGAGCCTAATCCGTTTCAGAATTCGTTTGAAAACATATATGCTGTAACGCCTTTAAGTGGGTTTGAAAAAGATAGGCTTGCCTTCCTCCCTCTTCTGGTATGCCTGGAAAACAATATAAAAGTAGTGTTGACAGAATCTGATCTGGAATCGTATCCCGGTATGTACCTGAAGGGGGAAAAAGTACGGGAAGGCTATGCTCTCCGGAGCGTGTTTGCTCCCATACCCTCAGAAACAAACGTTCATCCTTTCCGTGGACAAGTAGTTCCGGTAGCATACTCAGAGGTTCTGGCTGCTACAACCGGTACCCGTACGTTTCCCTGGCGTATTATGGCTGTATCTGAAAAAGACACGGAACTTCCTGTAAATGATTTGGTGTACTGCCTGGGGGCTCCCAACCGGATTGGTCTTCCCGATTGGATTAAGCCCGGAAAAGTAGCCTGGGACTGGTGGAACAACTGGGGTGTGACGGGAGTAGACTTTCCGGCAGGTATCAATACTGAAACGTATAAATACTACATAGATTTTGCTGCCGATAACGGCATTGAATACGTAGTATTGGACGAGGGTTGGTCTCCCCCTTCCGGTCACGATGTCATGAAAGTAATTCCGGAAATTGACCTGGAAGAATTGATTGCCTATGCCAAGGCAAAGAATGTTGACCTGATGCTATGGTGTGTAGGCTACGTGCTGGATAACAAGTTGGAAGAAGCATGCCGGGTATATTCAGCCATGGGAGTTAAAGGATTCAAAGTAGATTTTATGGACCGTGACGACCAGCCTGCAGTAGACATGCTATACCGCATTGCAGAAACTACAGCACGCTACCGCATGGTTGTGAATTTTCACGGCATGTACAAGCCAACAGGCTTTAACAGGACGTTCCCAAACGTACTGAACTTTGAAGGTGTTTTTGGGTTGGAACAATCCAAATGGAGCCGGGAAGACCTGGTTCCGTACGACGTAACCTTTCCGTACATCAGAATGCTTGCAGGACCGGTAGATTATACGCAGGGAGGCATGAGAAACGTTGCACGAGACGATTTTCATCCCGTATATAACAACCCCATGGCTGCCGGTACAAGAGCAAGACAGGTAGCCACCTATATAGTGTTTGACAACCCGCTGGTTATGTTGTGTGACAATCCTGTAACGTATAGAAAAGAGCAAGAAACAACCGACTATATTACCCACATTCCTGTGGTATGGGATCAAACGTGTATTCTGCAGGGTAAGTTGGGGAAATACATTGTATCTGCTCGCAGAAAAGGCTCCCGATGGTTTGTGGGCGGACTAACAGATTGGGATGCACGAACCCTTACCTTTGATTTATCTTTCCTGGAACCCGGCCGTACGTACAACGCACATATTTTTAGAGATGGTGTAAACGCCCATCGTCATGCTACCGATTATAAAACAGAGACAAAAATCGTTACTTCTGAACAACCACTGACTGTTTGGTTAAGTCCGGGAGGGGGCTTTGCGATAACGTTTGTAATAGCTGATAATCCTCTGGGTGGTACACTTTAGTTTCCTTAGTTCCGCTCCCTTCAGCAATCAGCGTAGAAGGAATATCGGAATTGTTTATTAAAAGCCACCTGTCTGTGAGTGGCATATACAAATGGAATAAATTATGTATTCCGGACCAGTATCTTCTTCTAATAACGTTCTCGGGAATGTTATGCCCTCCTGCAATCACCCTGTTTCTTACGCGTTCTACAGCCAAATCGGGATGGTTAAGCCAAAAGTAAATAAGGGTAATGTCGTAGCCTTTCTTTCTTGTATTTTCTATAAGCTTGGCATAAGAACGGACTGCCAAAGTGGTTTCAAAAGCAAAATCTGCTTTAGTCTCTGTCAGCTCTCGAATCTTTTTTATCATTACACGGCCGGCGTCTATAGCAGCGTTGGAAAGATCAAAAGGAGAAAGACCTCTGGCTATTTCGTCTGAGTTCACAAAATTCCTGCATTGAAGCATCTCAGACAATATGGTATAAGAGGCTGTCGTTTTCCCCGATCCGTTACATCCGCATATTACATACATATTGGGCATAATGCAAATTTACATTAAAAATCCCGTACCTTTGTCATATGCGTAGAAAAATTCCTAACAGAGAACTTCGCAGACTCACTCCGGGAGAGTTTAAAGCCGGTCCCAGACTGCCAGTAGTGCTGGTGTTGGACAACATACGAAGCCGACACAACATTGGTGCCGCTTTTCGTACTTCAGATGCATTTGCTTTAGAACATATTTGCTTATGCGGGATAACTTCTTGCCCACCCTCCCCGGAAATTCATAAATCAGCTCTGGGAGCAGAAGACACCATGGAGTGGACTTATTTTGAACATACGATGGAGGCTGTTTGTACACTGCAAGCCAAAGGGTATAGCGTGCTGGCGGTGGAACAAGCAGAAGGAGCAAAAAATTTGGCAGAACTTACTTCCAAGAACAAACACCTGGCAAATCAAAAAGTGGCTCTTGTTTTTGGTAACGAGGTGCAGGGAGTAGAACAAGAAGTGGTAAACGCTTGTGACGGATGCATAGAAATCCCACAACACGGAACAAAACATTCCTTAAACGTATCTGTAGCCATTGGTGTGGTTCTCTGGCATTTTTACCTGACCATAAGGGTTTGATAAATTTCTACCGTAGCCCTCGACTTGTTAAGTGTGTAAAAATGAATACCCGGAGCTCCAAGCATAAGCAGGTCTCTGCATTGCCTTATGGCAAAATCCATCCCAATATTGTAAATGGCATCGGGGTTAGTTTTGTTTGTTTCCAATTGTTCCAAGAAGACGGGAGGAACGGTGGCTCTGGAAAGTTTTACAAATCGCTCCAGCTGATCGTACTTTGTCAAAGGAATAATCCCCGGAATGATTCGGCATGTAATACCTTCTTTACGTGCCCTTGCTACAAAATCAAAGTAGCGTCTGTTATCAAAGAAAAACTGAGTAACCAAAAAATCACACCCTGCATCTACTTTCTTTTTCAGATTTTTTAAATCTGTTTCAGCATCGGGTGATTCCGGGTGTACTTCCGGATACGCGCCCCCTCCAATACAACAATCCTCTATATGCTCTCTGGCAAAGGCAATCAATTCTGTAGCATTTGAAAAGCCGTCTTTACAAGGAATAAATCCTTTTTCCGATCCGGCTTGAGGATCTCCACGCAACAACATAAAGTTTTGCAGGCCCCTGCTTCGCAGCATACGCAGGTCGTCAAGCGTTTTCTTTTTGTCGCTTCCCACACACGTATAATGCGCCACGGTATTTAATCCCACCCTGTTTTTCAGGTAGTCTACCAGCTCAAAAGTACGAGATTGCGTAGAGCCTCCCGCTCCATAAGTTACAGAAACAAATGCAGGACCCAGCCTCAAAAGCTGACCAATATTAATCCCTAAATCTACGGCTGCTATTTGGTCACGAGGCGGAAAAAATTCAAAGGAAAACGTTTTTTCTGCAATTTTAAATATATCTGTTAGTTTCATAAAAATCAGAGTTTATTAACAGTAAAATAGAAGGCTTGCGGATGACTTATATACATGCCGCAAACAGAAGCGGCCGGCCGAAGCATAAACGAAGACGTAAGCACAACTTCCAGATTCTTCTCTTTTTGCAAAAGAGTCACCACAGGTTCTTTTAATGCATGATCCGGACAGGAGGGATACCCAAAAGCCGGCCGGATACCACGCGTTGACCCTTCGGGGTGTGTCATAAATTTACGGTGCAGGTATTCACTACACGCCTCGGCCAAGACATCCAGCAATGTCTTAAGTAAAAGTTGATTGTACACATCACCGTCTTCTTGCATACGCACCGTCAATGCCTCCAGGCAGGGCGAAGAAGCCGTAAGTAAAAACAACCCTGCATAACCTGGAGCACAACTTCCGTTCTGCTGAGCCACAAAATCTGTAAGGCAAACATTCGGTGAACCGTCATCATATTTTTGCAAGTCGCGCTCTAATTCCAACTCCAGAAGCACTTGTCTGCAGCCTTTATCTGTATAAAAAACCAGATGATCTTCTTTTGTAGAAAAAGCCGGCCAAAATCCTACAGCTGCTCGTGCAAAAGCCAAATCTCCAAAAACACCGTCCTCTAACTTATCCAGCATATCTTTGGCATCCCGTATGGCCAAATCTGCCTGTATGGCATGATCTTGTACTTCCCAAGCTTTCAGGAAACCGTTCCATTTTATATAAGATCGCAACGTTTTAAAAGGAATGGTAAAATCACGTATCCCGGTAAAGGGCGGTATAAAATCATCTCGTTCTACAGAAACCCAACGATTGGAACGAGCCTGCTCTTTGGAAAGGTATTCTTTTTCTGATTTCTTACTGTTCCAGGACTCTCTTAATCGTATTTGCGAAGTTCGTAAGCTTTCCAAAAATTGTTCCCGCACACCCGGTTCTTTAGAAAAACAATCAGACAAAACCGATACTACACCGGCTGCATCGGGACAATGAATTACAACTCCATCGTATTCCGGTGCTATCCGCAGTGCCGTAAACAAAGCAGAGGTAGTAGCTCCTCCTATCAACAAAGGGATGGTGAGGCCTTCTTTCTGCATGTTACGAGCCACTTCTGTCATTTCATCCAAAGACGGTGTAATCAAACCGCTTAGCCCAACAAAAGAGGCGTTCTCTTTTTTGGCAGCTTCCACAATCTTATGTGAAGGAACCATTACTCCCAAATCTGTGATCTTATAATTGTTACATTCCATCACAAGGCTTACCAGATTCTTACCAATATCGTGCACATCACCTTTTACGGTTGCCATAATGCCATGCGTTTTCTCTAATGTTTGCTTGGCTGTTCTTGTTTGTGTTTTTTCTGCTTCTATCCTGGGCTGCAATAGAGAAACAGCATGCTTCATAGTACGGGCCGTTTTGACTACTTGGGGCAGAAACATTTTTCCTTCCCCAAAAAGTTTTCCCACCCGGTTCATTCCCTCCATCAAGGTAGTTTCCACTATTTCTATGGCAGGTACCTCCTGCATAGCCTTCAGGTCTTCTTTAAGAGATTGTTCTCTGCCGTGTACCAGTGCATAGATCACCCTCTGCTCCGGTGTCAGATCCCTCCATGTATCTTGTTCCGGCGCTCTATTTGCAGTGCTTGCAACAGTGGTAGCAGTAGTAGCTGCAGCTACTTCAATAAGTCGGGTCGTTGCTCCGGTGTCTGTATCTAAAATCACGTCTTCCACCGCAACTCGTACCGTTTCCGGTATTTCTGAATAAACAGGTTGTGCACCGGGCTTAAGTATAGCCATATCCAATCCGGCAGCTATGGCATGATATAAGAAAACAGCATGCATAGCTTCGCGTACTGCCTCGTTACCCCGGAAAGAGAAGGATAAGTTGCTTACGCCGGCAGAAAGCAAAACTCCTTTCAAATTTTCTTTTAGGTACTTTACCGACTCTATAAAATCTACTGCAAAATGCCGGTGTTCTTCCATCCCTGTAGCCACAGCCAGCACGTTTGGGTCCAGGAATATGTCACGCGGTTTGAAACCCGCTTTTTCTGTAAGCAACGTAAATGCCCTGGTGCATATTTCTATACGGCGCTCAAACGTGGTTGCTTGTCCCTGCTCATCAAAGGCCATAATCAACACAGCCGCTCCGTACCTGCGAACCATTCGGGCTTTACGTAAAAACTCATCTTCCCCTTCTTTAAGGCTTAATGAATTGACAATGGACTTTCCTTGAACACACTCAAGCCCTGCTTGTAATACATCCCAGCTTGAAGAATCCAACATCAGGGGTACTTTCGCAATATCGGGATCGGCCCCCAACCTTAACAAGTACTCTTTCATAGCAGCCGGAGCATCTAACAGGGCATCGTCCATGTTAATATCTAAAATATGAGCTCCGTCTTCTACCATAGTTCGGGCAATGTCCAGTGCCTCGTCATATTTCTCTTGAGCAATCAGACGTGCAAACCTACGGCTCCCTGCCACATTAGTACGTTCTCCGGCAATGAGAAAAGCCGATGAGTCACTTATTGTTAAAGCTTCCAACCCGCTAAGTAATACTTTGGATCCTCGGGTATCTTCCGGCAAAACCCTTCTTCCGTATGTTTTTTCACCTTTTTTGACCATAGCAGCCAAAGCTGCTATATGCGCCGGACCTGTTCCGCAACAACCTCCCAATACATTGATAAGCCGTTCTTCCACAAAAGGTTTCAGTTGGCGACTCATTTCTTCTGCAGACAAATGGTACTTGCCAAACATATCCGGAAAACCGGCATTGGGGTAAGCAGCGGTAAACACTGTAGCAGAACGCGCCATGGTACGCATAAAAGGCAACATTTGATCGGGGCCAAAAGAGCAGTTTAGCCCTACGCTTAACAAGTTGGCATGCTCTGTAGAAGCCAAAAACGCCTCTATAGTTTGTCCGGACAATACACGACCGGAACGATCAGCAATAGTAGCAGATAACATTATGGGAATTTGGGGAGCCTCTTCTGCAAGAACGAACAAAGCAGCCTTTGCATTGAGCGTGTCAAAGACCGTCTCTAGCAAAAACAAGTCTACACCGCCCTCTCTCAGACCGCGGATTTGATCTCTGTATGCGTTGGCCAATGTTTGAAAATCCACTGCCCGTTTACCCGGAGATTCTGCCTGCGGAGGGATGGAAGCAGATTTATTGGTGGGGCCTATAGATCCGGCAACAAGCAAAGCCCCACTTTTACGGGCCAAATGGGCTGCTTCCAAATTCATTTCATAGACTTGATCTGCAGTACCGTAATCCTCCTGTGAAATGCCGTTAGCATTGAAAGTATTGGTGCAAATAATATCTGCCCCCGCATTCACATACTCTTTGTGAATGGAAAGAATAAGCTCGGGTGCCGAAAGTACCAGAATATCGTTATTCCCCCGGCTACCCTCGGGAAAAGAAGGATCCTGATCCTGGATCATAGTACCCATGGCACCGTCCAGAATCAAAATGCGTTCGTTTAACAGGGTACCGGCTTTACTGTTTTGCCAGTTCACTGATTTTCTCAAATAAGCCATTCACTTTTTCTACCATTTCAACCCTCAGTGCCTTGAAATGAGGTTTAGCAGGTTTTTCACGTATAGCATTCACCTTTGATATAAGCTCGTCTTGTAAGGAAACAATTTGGTTGATTAACTCCATGGCTTCTTTTTGATTTTTGTCGGGATTCAGGTCTATGAACATACAGCAATCAAAAAGTAGTTCATCAATTAAAAAGCGTATGTCTTTTTTAATGGTTCGTAAATTTTCAGGCATAATATTACCGGATTTTTATATTATAATGGTTCTACTCCAATTCCCGGTTTGTCTTCCAGGGTAATAAACCCGTCAACAACCTTCATTCCGGAAAATACATCGTTAGCAATGAGCCAATTACCGTCCAAGTCTGCCCATTCCAGCTGGCTGGCAAATTGTGCTGCAGCAGAAATGGCGCACGACGTTTCTGTCATACAGCCCATCATTAAACGCATGTTGAGCGCTTTGGCAACAGAAACCATTTCTCTTGCCTCGCGCATTCCCGTACATTTCATAAGCTTGATGTTTATTCCATCATAAGCTCCGTGCAGGTTACGTACATCAGACAAACGCTGACAAGCTTCATCTGCCATAATGGGTAGCGGACTTCTGTCACGCAACCAGGCGGCTTCGTCCAGTAAAAGCCTGGGCATAGGCTGCTCAATCATTTCTATACCACGCTCTGCCAACCATTCAATCATCTTAAGTGCATACCCTTTCTCTGGCCATCCTTGATTGGCATCAATGAACATAGGCAGATCTGTTACCTCTCTTATGGTGGTAATCATGTCTTTATCTGTCTGCTCTGTGTTGCCCAATTTAACCTTAAGCAGGTTGAACTCCATAGCTTCTCTTGTCTTTTCACGGATTTTTGGCTTGTCAATGCTTCCATCGGGATTGTAGGCCAATCCTACTGTTGCACAGGTGCTTATGAGATCCTGATTGGTCCATCCCCAAATCTTCCACCAAGGTTGCCCCATGATTTTACCGCATAAATCGTGCAAGGCAATATCAACGGCACATTTGGCTGCTGTGTTGTTGGTAGTAATATTATCTACATACGTCAGGATTTCTTCCATTTGGAACGGGGAACTGAATTGGCTCAGATCAACGCGTCTGAGAAAATCCATTACAGAAGCGGTACTTTCACCCAGATAAGGTGGCATAGAAGCTTCTCCGTAACCTGTATACCCCTGATAGGAAATCTGTGTTAAAACAATGGGGGTTGTAGAACGTGAAGAGCCGGAAATGGTAAAAACATGCTTCATTCTGGCTTCAAACGGCTTAAACGTGAGCACCATTTTATCGGAACCGGGACTCTTATTCTTTGATTGGAAGATGTTTTTTGTTCCCTTAGCAAACAGGTCTGTAGGATTGGTTACTGCTGCTGCCGCCGCAATGACCATAGATCTCTTCAAAAAATCGCGTCTTGTTGAACTCATTTCTCTTGTTTTAATTAAGACCGTACCATGGATGCTCCCGTACAGAAACCACGTAGGTTCCATCGTCTATATGATTCAGTATTCTGGAGGCTTTGATCCACCGTGTAGAGCCTTCGTAGTATATATCGCTTTGGGGGTCAAGCGAATTCACACGCACACTTCCGGCAGCATGAATAAACCGTCCGTCTCCTATATATATGCCCACATGGGTAATACTCTCGCCTTTGTCTGCCGTCGCTTTGTGTCCAAAGAACAACAAGTCTCCCATCTGCAGATTTTTCCATCCGTCAGTAATGTCCAGCAACTCTCCCATGCGAGCCTGCTGCGATGCATCGCGTAGCAAAACAAGTCCGTTAATATAGAATACTGTTTTTACCAACCCGCTGCAATCCATTGCTTTTACAGACGTTCCGGCCCATAGGTACGGAAATCCTTTACACTGAAGTGCCGTAGCAATGATATCTTCTGCCATGGGGTTTGCAGAGAGGGCCCATTTTTGGAAGGACTCTGCATGGTAGCGCAATACGTATGCCTGTTTTCCATTGGGCAAACGTATTTTATAGTATTGCGGTGTGTAGCCTTCCAAAGTTACTATGTTGCCCCATATTCCGTCAGATACTACAGGCGCTCCGGGAAGCGGTTCTTCACGGAACAAGGTATAGTGTGTGTTAATGATTACTTTTTCCGCAGCCGCCCATTTTTCAAAGGCTTCTTTGTCCATCTCTATAACGCTGGAAGAGGTTACCCAAGCCAAATACCCTTCGGGTGTTCGTACCCTTGACCATCCATTCCTCTTTTCCAGAATTTGCAGCGGGGTTCCCATAAGTGTCTGAGTAGCAGATTCCGATCCATACCGCGGTTCGTACCTTAAGTTGATTACAGACTGCGCAGTTATTCCGTAAATTTTCTCACCCAGCGAAGGAGCCGGCAAAACTGTAAGGCTATCTTCCAACTCTATACCTACAGAAGCTGCTGCTGCCACAAGGGCAACCCCAATCTCGCTTTCTGTAGTAACCCCTTTGGCGATAAAGGTTTGTGTTCCCTTCTGCTTTTCAAAACGAACTTCATATACTTTTTCCCTTCTATCGGGAGCCAACCCTTTTCTCATATTTTCAGAAATAACAGAAAGTTTATCCATTTTTTTTCCTTCTCCGCATCCCGCAAAAAAGGTAAGTACGGCAATTGCCGCTAAAAGATAAATCGTTTGTTTTTTCATAACAGGCAAATTTACAGCATTTCTTTGATTTGGCAAGGCAACCTTTTTATCTTTGCACCATGCAAAGATACCGTTCTTTTACAGGATACTTTATAAAAAAATACGGAACACGGCTTCAAAAAGTAGTGGTAGATGCCGGATTTACCTGCCCCAATCGCGACGGCACCATAAGTACAGGCGGATGTACGTATTGCGATAACCGAGCTTTTCATCCCGGGTACAGCACCCCGGACAAAAGCCTCTTTCAGCAAATAGAGCAAGGCATTGCTTTTCACCGGGTTCGCTACAGAAGAGCCGGCGGTTACTTAGCCTATTTTCAGCCCTATACTAACACCTACGCACCTTTGCAAGAACTTAAACGCATCTACAGCCAAGCATTAGCTCATCCCCTTATAAGAGGCATTGTGGTAGGAACACGTCCCGATTGCATTGATGAAGAAAAACTAGATTATTTTAAAGAACTGTCCAAAACGAAAGTCGTCCTACTGGAATACGGAATTGAATCTTGCTATAACAAAACGCTCCGGCGTATAAACCGAGGGCACACCTGGGAACAATCTGTCCGTGCTATACAGGATACCGCTGTGCGCGGGCTTCACACAGGAATTCATATGATTTTTGGGCTTCCGGGAGAATCTGCAAGCCAAATGCTGGCACAAGCTAAAATGCTTAATGAACTACCCGTAACAAGCATTAAATTGCATCAATTGCAGGTGGTCAAAGGAACTACCATGGAAAAAGAATGGGAAAACTACCCTCAAGACTTTGTCACATTTACCCTGGAAGAATACATTGATTTTGTAATTGATTTTCTGGAACTCCTGCGTCCCGATATATTTATAGAACGAGTAGCGGGAGAAGTTCCGCCACGCTTTGTACATTCCACGCCTTGGGGTCTTATCAGAAATGTGGAAATTCTTCGTCTTCTAAAAGCCAGGCTGGAAGAACGCAACACTTCTCAAGGAGCCTGTTATACTAAGTAATCCTCCAACTCGTCATCATCAGAGAGTACCTGCAGATACTCACGGTACCCTTCCTTCAAAAATCCCAAAGCGCTCATTCGTTCTAGCTGAGCAAGTAGTGGGTCGTAAAACCCGTAAGCATTGAACAAAAATATGGGTTTATCTATTTCACCCAGTTGTTTACGTACCAGAGCCGTAAACAATTCGTCCATGGTTCCGTACCCTCCGGGAAACGCTAACAGGGTGTCTGAATTTTCAATAAGCAATTTCTTTCTGGTATCCATATCGGGAACCTTCACAAGGCGTGTTAACCCTTTGTGAGCAATCTTCATTTCCTCCAAAAGGTCGGGTATTATGCCTTCCACGCTACCTCCCTGCTCCAACACGCTATCTGCCAAAACACCCATAAGCCCTATATGGGTACCTCCGTAAACAAGTTCTATTTTTTTCTCTGCCAGATAAGCTCCCAATAAGCGTGCCTTCCGGGCAAAACGAGGATCATTCCCTATATACGATCCGCAAAAAACACTAATCCTTTGCATACATTTTATTTACGATAACAGCAATGGCACCGTCACCCGTCACATTGCACGCCGTTCCAAAGCTGTCCATGGCTATGTACAAAGTGATCATAAGTCCTATTGCCTCTGCATTGAACCCCAACACCGATTGCAGTACTGCTACTGCAGCCATTATAGCTCCTCCGGGTACGCCGGGAGCTGCCACCATGGTAATACCCAATAAAAAAATAAACCCAATGAACACCGTGGTATCTAAAGGCATCCCCATCATCATCATCACGGCTATGGCACAAGCGGTTATTTTTAACATGCTCCCCGACAAATGCACCGTAGCACACAACGGAATGACAGATCCGGCCACACGTGGATCTACTCCGCATTTGACGGCTTGCTGTAACGTAACGGGAATAGTAGCCGCAGAAGACTGAGTCCCTAGAGCCGTAACGTAAGCCGTAAGCATGGTACGTAATAAAGGGAATGGATTTTTTTTAGCTACTATACCTGCCACAACAAACTGAAAGACAAGAAGAATAACAGTTAGTAAAAAAATCAAAATCACTATCTTAATAAAGACTCCCATGACCTTTCCCACTTGTCCCTCTGCCGCAATCTTAAGAAAAATCCCATAGACAAATAAAGGCAGTAAAGGAATGATTACTCCGCTTATAGTTTTATTTACAATATCTCTGAAGCCTACCAGTATTTGCATAAGCGGCTCTCCGGTCCGGATTACTGTCAGACCCAAACCCAGCATAAAGGCAAAAACCAGAGCAGACATAACACCAAAGAGTGGCGGAAAGTCCAAAGTAAAAAAAGGAGTCAGTACCTGGCTATCTGCCAACGCACCGGTTTGTATAAAAGCTCCGGCTTCTTGGATGGTTTCCCCAAGCAAAAAAGGGTAAACGAGTTTACAGGAAAAAAAAGCGAAAAATCCGGTTAACACGGTAGAACCGTAGGCTAACGCCATAGTGGTTCCCAACATCTTTCCGGCGCCTTTACCTAACTCGGCAATACCGGGAGCAATAAGACCAAGGATAATAAGGGGAACTACAAAATCCAAGAAATTGCTAAACAAACCGTTAAACGTCAAAAAAATTCGAGCTGCCCAGGCCGGAAAGAACAACCCGGAAGGAATTCCCAGTAGAATGGCTATGGCTACCCGGCCCAATAACCCAATCTTCCATTTCTTCATAAGGCAAAGATAAACTTAATCATCCGTTTTCTTTATCTTTGTAGGATAAAATCTTTGATCATGGAATCTTTTAGAAATCGTATAGTATTTGAAGGCCTCACCTTTGACGATGTGTTGCTCCTGCCGGCCGCCTCGTCTGTTCTTCCGCGTGATGTAGATTTATCTACACGTTTCTCCAGGAACATTACTCTGCATACTCCCATAGTATCTTCTGCCATGGATACGGTAACAGATTCTGCTCTTGCCATAGCCATCGCTCGTGAAGGGGGACTGGGTGTCATCCATAAAAACATGACCATTGAACAACAGATGGAACATGTTAGAAAAGTTAAACGGGCAGAAAGCGGCATGATTTATGACCCCATTGTCATTGGCCCCAATGCCTGTGTAGGAGATGCTCTTTCCCTTATGAAAGACAACCACATTGGAGGCATTCCTGTAGTGGACAAAAAACATAAGCTAATAGGTATTGTCACCAACCGTGATTTGCGCTTTGTAGAAAACACCGCAACGCCCATACGTGAGGTAATGACACATGAAAACTTGATCACCATAAATGACGGAGCAGACCTGCAGAGTGCCACACAACTTCTGAAAATTTACAAAATAGAGAAGCTTCCGGTCGTAGATAAACAGTTTACACTCATTGGTTTACTCACTTTTAAAGACATCAGGAAAATCAAAGACAACCCTAATGCCAGTAAAGACAGTAAGGGACGTTTGCGTACGGCTGCTGCTGTTGGAGTACGGCAAGACACGTTGGAGAACATAGAGAAATTGTTGTCTGCAGGGGTAGATGCCATAGTCATTGACACAGCTCACGGTCACTCGGCCGGAGTATTGGATACCGTACGAAAGGCCAAAAACGCTTTCCCCCATCTGGATATTGTTGCCGGAAACGTAGCAACGGCTAAAGGAGCCCTGGCTTTGGCAGAAAGCGGAGCCGATGCAGTGAAAGTAGGCATTGGTCCTGGATCCATTTGTACCACACGGGTAGTTGCAGGAGTAGGTGTACCTCAGCTTTCAGCCATTATGGAGGCATACAGTATACTTAAAGACAAGGATGTTCCCATCATTGCAGACGGAGGCATTCGCTACTCGGGAGATATGGTAAAAGCCCTGGCTGCAGGAGCCGACACAGTTATGGCCGGATCGCTGTTTGCGGGAGTGGAAGAATCTCCGGGTGAAACCATCATCTTGAACGGAAGAAAATTCAAAAGTTACCGAGGCATGGGGTCGTTAGAGGCCATGCAGCAAGGTTCCGGAGACCGTTATTTTCAAGAAGCCGAGGTAGACGTGAAAAAGTTAGTACCGGAAGGCATAGTGGCACAAGTACCCTACAAGGGCACACTGGGAGAAGTGTTTTACCAAATGGAAGGAGGACTGCGAGCAGGAATGGGCTATTGCGGAACTCCCAACTTGGGAACTTTGAAAAAAGCAGAGTTTGTACGCATTACTTCTGCCGGTGTTATTGAAAACCACCCGCACAACGTCACCATTACAAGAGAAGCTCCAAATTACTCAAGATAGATGATTAGAAAACCGTTACCGTTATGAAAAGATGGTTTTTATTGCCTGTGTTTTTAATTGTATTTAGTTCCTGTACCTTTTTAAAATCTTGGTTTGGGAATGAACCGGAACGAATTGCTCAGATTGGGAAAAAAGTTCTTTATAAAAAAGAAGTAGAAGGGATGCTGCAAGGAGTTTTATCGGCAGAGGACTCTGCCAACCTCATAAATCATTACATAGACATCTGGGCTATTGACAATCTTCTTTTAAAAAAGGCAGAAAAAGAGCTTGATAAAGAAGAAAAAGACGTTAAACAAGAGCTGGCAGATTACAGAAAATCGCTTCTTGTTTTCCGATATCAGAAAAAATACGTGGAAGACAGGATAGATACCCTCATAAGCCAAGAAGAAATTCTGGAGTATTTTAACACTCATCAGGAGCTTTTTTTATTGGATGCGCCTCTTATGAAAGTTCGCCTGATTAAAGTTCGTCTTCATTCCCCCTACCTGCCCATGATCCGCAACATATACCGTTCGCAGACCATAGAAAATATGCAACAACTGGAACGATTGTGTGAAAGCTCTGCGGAAGTCTATACAGACTATGCCAACAAGTGGCTCACTGCCCGAGAACTGGCACAAGATTTGCCGCAAGAAGCCAAAAGCGCAATACATGCGCTTGATTCAAGAGGAACCATAGATACCCGAGACAGCCTGTATGCCTACCTGGTATGTGTTTCTGATTTTTTGAAAGAAGGCATGGTAGCACCGGCTGAACATAAAGAGACGGAAATCCGTCAAAATATTTTGAGTAAAAGAAAACAACAATTACTTAAAGAGCTGGAAAAAGAAGTGTTGAAGGAAGGACGGAACAGACAGCTGATAAAAACCTATAAAAAGGATGAAAATTAAAAAAGCATTTATAACCCACGTACTGTTTTTCATGTTAATCACAACCGGTGCTTACGGTCAGAGGTATACGGGGGGATTGGTAGATAAGGTCATTGCACTGGTTGGCAATGAAATGATTCAATTATCTTCTATTGAAGAAGAGGTCCAGATGCAAATGATGCAAGGGATCATCACCGATAAAAATTTACGTTGTGAAATTTTAGAAAACATGCTCGTTTCCAAGCTCATGCTTACACAGGCAAGGCTGGACAGCCTGACGGTAAACGAAGAGTATGTAGAGCTGGAGTTGGAAAACAGGCTGCAAGACATAAAAACACGTTTGGGGGGAGAAAAGGCTACCGAAGAATATTTTCACAAACCCATTTTTAAGCTAAAACAAGAATGGCGAGAGTTGTTTCGTGAGCAAAGCCTTACCCGGGACATGCAAGGGACCATTGCAGAGGAAGTACCTCCGCTCACTCCTAAAGACGTAGAGCGTTTTTACAAGAACACCCCTCAAGACAGCCTTCCCATCATTCCTATTCAATACAAATTAAGTCAGATAGTATTATACCCTCCAAAAGAAGAAGCTATTCTCCTGGTTAAAGAGCGCCTGCTGGAATTCCGAGAACGAATTATGAGCGGAGACCGTTTTAGCACTTTAGCAAGCATGTACTCACAAGATCCTTATTCTGCTCGCAGGGGTGGAGAATTGGGTATGGCAGCCAAGCAAATGTATTGGCCGGCTTTTGGAGATGCAGCTATTGTGTTGAAAGACGGTCAGGTTTCTCAAATTGTAGAAACCCCGGACGGATTTCATCTTATTCAGATGATTGAAAAAGAAGGAGATATGTTCAATGCCCGCCACATCTTGCTTAAACCGGAAGTGCTTACTGCAGACCGGGTAAAATGCCTGAACAAGTTGGACAGTTTAGCTTCTGTCATTAAAGCAGACAGCCTTACGTTTGAAAGAGCTGCCATCATGTACTCAGAAGATCCGCCTTCTCGATTGAATGGAGGCCGTATGTCAGATGAAGATACAGGTTCTATGCTTTTTGAAAAAGACCAGCTAAACACAAACGATTATAACGTGCTCAAGAACATGAAAGAGGGAGATATTTCCATGGCCTTTGAAAGTAGGGACAAAGAAGGAAGGGAAGGAAATGTGATTTATAAAATCATCCGGCTGGATAAGATTATTCCTGCCCATACGGCCAATTTTAAAGAAGACTACAACATCATTCAAAACATGGCCAACAACAAGCAGATGATGGATGCCATTGAAAATTTCATAAAAGAGAAACAACAGACAACATACATACGTATTGATCCTTTGTTCAGGGATTGCGCTTTCAAACGAGACGGCTGGATTAAATAATGAAAACATTAGGTATTTTTCTTGTCTTATTCTTAGGGATCGGTAGGTTACCGGTTTCTAAAGGATTAGAAGAAGATAAAATTCACTTGCTCAATGCCAAAGTAGCAGAAATGTATGAACACTTTGGAGTCAATTACCGTAAAGTGACCGGCCCGGCCCGTTTTCTTCACAATAAGACCTACATTTTATGCGATACAGCCATTTGGAATACGGCAGAAAACATTATAGATGCCATTGGTAATGTAGAAATCATACAAGAAGGGACACGACTTACAGGTGAAACCATTCATTATATGGGAGACCTGAACATGGCAGAAGTTAGAGGAAGAGTAGTAGAGCTTACCGATAAGGAAAATAACCGACTGCGAACGAAACACCTAAATTTCAATACAAAAGACAGTATTGGGTATTTTTTCAACGGAGGCAGCATGCTTGACAAAGACGGCACCTTACTGGAAAGTCGCAGGGGTTATTACTATTCAAAAGAAAAATTCTTCTGTTTTTACGACAACGTAGAAATGGGAACCGACACATTAAAAATTAAAGCAGACTCTCTTTATTACCACTCAGACCTGGATTTTGCAGAATTTTGGGGAAACATACAGGCTTGGCATACAGACGGTTTTTTAACCTCTAAGCAAGGCACGTATGAAAAAGATCGGGAGCGGTTCCATTTTCTGGAGGACGTGCTTATTCTTACAGAAGAACAAGAGATACGGGCCGACGATGTGTTATACGAAAGAAACGACCATTCCGGCACCTTAAAAAAGAACGTACAGGTACGTGATACTACACAACAAGTCCTTATTTTGGGAGACCGACTGGATTTTCGCAGACATCCGGACTGGGTACAAGTAACAGAAGAGCCTGTATTTATCACGTACGAAACAGACCAAGAAACCCATATAAGAGATTCTTTGTTCCTAAGGGCAGATACCCTTCGCGTATTTACTTCTACTTACGGAACCATGGACTCTTTGGAACGCGCACAAGCACTGGCTCGACAGTCTGTTCCTGAAAAATCTGTTCCTGAAAAAGGAACAGAAACGGAAATAGAGGATTCAGAGGAAGAAGCTGCATCCACTTTACCGGAATATGCTGTAGAAGCAGATTCGCTGGATTTTTCCATAGACATGACAGAGGTTCAGATGTTCTTATACAGGCAAGACAGCTTGTTGCATGCTCATGTCCGGCATCGTGGAGACAGCCTGTTCAACACCATGGAAGTCCATTTTTTTTACGGATACAGCAATGTTAAAGTATATAAGAGCGATCTTCAATCGGTCTGTGATTCTGTTGTATTTAACAGTATAGATTCTATCATGCGACAATACGGAAAACCTGTATTGTGGAATGAAGAAAGCCAACTGAGTGCAGACAGCATTTGGTTTCGCTTTAGCAGAGACTCGTTGTATCGGGTTGATTTCAACTCCAACGCTTTTCTTATATCACAAGAAGAAAAAACATTTTTCCATCAGATCAAGGCAGACCTTATGCATGCTCATGTAGAAAACAATGATATATACAGGTTCGATGCTATAAAAAATGCAAAAGCTTTATTTTACATTCCGGAAGACAGTCTAATTACCTCTCTGAACATCAAGGAATGTGAAGAAATGAATGTGTTTTTAGAAAACAGAAGGGCCCGAAGAATCATTTATAAAAACTCCATAAAGAGCGATATGATCCCGCTTTTTGATCTGCGTAAAGAACAGGAACAGTTGGCCGGTTTCCTCTGGCGAGAGCCGGAAAGACCTCCACACAGGCAAGCCATTACAGAACGAACCATTAAAAACATAGTCTTCAACCCCCACCTCACCTACCATGAACCGCTTTATCCCTACACCCTAAAATATTTTCCGCTGGAACATGCAGGTTCCGCTGCCATGCGCAGCGGCAATAGAGCGCAGGCACGGGAAGAGCTGGCCCGTAGAGAAAGTGAGTGGGCTCCTGCAGACGACAGCAGCGATATACCTGCTGATAAAAGTATGCCCGCTAACAAAAGTATACCCGTAGATAAAAGAAAAATCACCCCTATACTGGAACAGAAGCAAACAAAAGAAAGGATTTCAATCAGACAAGAAGTTATACAACTGTAAAGCGTCTTTGGCTCTGCTTAGATTTAACTTGTTTTCAGAAATGTATTTATCTATATCCGCTCTCCTATTTGGAAACAGCCTTCTAAAATTTCGCTTAGTGGCATTATACAATTTCTGTCCATCATACAACAGAGCATAGTGGGTGATGGAATAGGGTATTTTGCGCAGACTTTTTAACCTTACGGTTGTCCCCCCCTCCACACCGTACATCATGTTAACATTAGAAATAGCAGACGTAGCATCGGGGGTACCGTAAGCACCAATTCTTTGGTCTGTATGTACATTTACAACAGATCTCAGGCAAAATGCTGCCTCATTCCCTGTAGCCAGGATCCTTACCCAAATTTTATCATGACGTAAGTATGTATCTGCTCCCAAAGAAAGTAACCGAGCTGCATCCTGATTTTTAACAGCTAATGTATCATTACTAGCGTCAATAAAATGCAGCTCAGATCCGGGTAAATAGATATTCATGCTTGCTTCTGCCGAACTTCTGTCTAAAAAGAGTACAGTCCCTTTCTGGAACTCGGGATACATATAGATCATATCGTCCGGAAGGATTTCATTTAATTCCGTACCTATAGCAGCCTCAGTTACTCCTTTCCTAATAGTTTGTGCATTGGCAGGAACAAGCAATAGCCACTGAACTGCTATTAGGGAAGCAATAGTCAGTGCCGTTTTTTTCATAGTTGTATTTTTTACCAGGCGTACAAGGGTAACCCGCCCATAAGTTCCTTCACTCTCTTCTTAACACGCTCAATAACAGCCTCGTCTTGGGGGTTGCTTAATACTTCGTCAAACAGGGCTACTATTGTTTCCATATCCTGTTCTTTAAGACCACGTGTAGTTACAGCTGGGGTTCCTACACGAATACCCGAAGTGCTGAAAGGAGAACGAGAATCGTAAGGCACCATATTCTTGTTTACAGTAATCTCTGCTTGTACCAAAATATTTTCTGCTTCCCTTCCTGTCATTTCAGGAAACTTAGAGCGTAAATCTATCAGTAGCAGGTGGTTATCTGTCCCGCCCGATACCAAGGAGTACCCACGGTTGAGGAAAGCTGCGCCCATTGCCTGGGCATTTTTCTGTACCTGTATCTGATACTCTTTAAACTCGGGCTGCAGTGCCTCAAAAAATGCCACAGCTTTAGCTGCAATCACATGCTCCAACGGTCCGCCCTGAACACCGGGGAAAACACTGGAATTAATGAGTGATGACATCTTTCTTACTACCCCTTTTGTGGTAGTAATGCCCCAAGGATTGTCAAAGTCTTTTCCAATAAGGATAATTCCTCCTCTTGGCCCACGCAATGTTTTATGCGTAGTAGAAGTAACAATATGAGCATGTTTAACAGGGTTGTCCAACAATCCGGCAGCAATCAATCCGGCAGGATGCGCCATATCTACCATAAAAATAGCGCCCACCTTGTCTGCTATCTTGCGCATTCTCGCATAATCCCATTCTCTGGGGTAAGCAGATCCGCCGCCAATAATCATTTTGGGTTTATGCTCCAGGGCCAGGCGCTCCATCTGATCGTAATTGATAGCTCCTGTCTCTTTATCCAATGTATAAGCTATAGGATGGTACAAGATTCCGGAAAAGTTAACCGGTGAACCGTGTGTGAGGTGTCCGCCATGTGCCAGGTCTAATCCCATAAAGGTATCACCGGGTTTCAGGCAAGCCAGAAAAACGGCCATGTTAGCCTGAGCTCCTGAGTGAGGTTGTACATTGGCGTATTCTGCCTCAAAAAGTTCACAAACCCTGTCAATGCAAAGTTGTTCCGATTTATCTACCACTTCACAACCTCCATAATACCGTGCTCCCGGATATCCTTCGGCATATTTATTGGTTAAAACAGAGCCCATAGCTTGTAAGACTTGAGAGCTCACAAAGTTTTCCGAAGCAATCAGCTCTACGCCATTTATTTGACGGTTTTCTTCTTTTCTAATAAGATCAAAAAGTGTTATATCCTGTTTCATAGTATATCAAGTTATTCTTCTCCGGTAACTTCCACTTGAACAGAAGCGGAAATGTCGCGGTAAATTTTTACAACTGCTTGATGTACTCCAACTTCTCTGAGTACATCCTGTCCCGGGAATGTAATGTTTCTTCTGTCTACTTCCAACCCCTGTGCTGCCAAAGCTTCGGCAACCTGTATGTTGTTTACAGAACCAAACACCTTTCCGGTGCTGCTTACCTTTGTTGCAATCTGCACCTGAATCCCTTCCAGTTTGGCAGCAAGTTCTTGCGCATCTTCACGCACCTTCGCTTCCTTATGCGCACGCTGACGCATATTCTCTTCGTGTACTTTCTTTGCAGAAGGAGTAGCCATAATAGCCATTCCCTTAGGAATTAAGAAGTTTGTTGCATAGCCGTTACGTACGTTTACTACATCGTCTTTGTCTCCCAGATTGGGAACGTCTTGCTTTAAAATAATTTCCATACCTCTTTCTCCTTTTATTTAAGTAAATCCGTGACGTAGGGCAACAGAGCCAAATGCCTGGCACGCTTGACGGCTTGGGCTACTTTGCGCTGGTACTTTAAAGACGTACCGGTAAGCCTGCGCGGTAAAATCTTACCTTGTTCGTTTAAAAAACGCTTCAAAAACTCGGGATCTTTATAATCTATGTATTTGATTCCGGCTTTTTGGAAACGACAATATTTTTTCCTTTTCACCTCCACTGTAGGAGGGTTTAAAAAACGTATTTCTTTATTTGCCATAATTAATCCTCCTCATCAATTTCAATATCATCATCTATGTCCGGTTTACTGACCTTAGGTGCAGGTTTTGTCTCCTTTGCAGGTAGATTTTCTTTTGCCGGGTTGTTTCTTTTTTCTGCATACGCAATGGCATGTTTGTCCATAGCGAACGTTAGAAATCGTATGATCCGTTCATCTCTGCGGTATTGGAGTTCCAATCTTGCAATGAATTCCGGAGCAGCCGTAAAGCCTATTAAATGGTAAAAACCGGTTGACTTCTTTTGAATGGGGTAGGCTAGTTTCTTTAATCCCCAATCTTCTTCGTAAACAATCTGGCCTTCGTTGGCCAGAATAAGATCACGATACTTAGCAACCGCTTCCTTCATCTGATTATCAGACAAAACGGGAGTTAAAATGAAAACGGTTTCGTACTGTTTAAGCATAATAAATAATTGATTAAAATAAAATTATAAAGGGCTGCAAAGATAGGAAATTCCTGCAGCCCCACAAATTTTTATTGTTCAGAACAAATGGGTTACTCCTTTATCGGAACATTTTTTAAAGTTTCTACCATAAAGTCCCAGAACTTCTGTACGGTAGAAATCAGGCAACGTTCATCGGGCGAATGAGGTGAACGGATGGTGGGACCAAAAGAAATCATATCCCAGTGGGGATAATGACCTCCCAGTATACCGCACTCCAGGCCTGCATGAATGGCTTTTACCTCCGGGTCTTTACCATACATGTCTTTGTACGTTTTTTGCATAAGCCGCAAAATGGGAGAATCCATGTTAGGCTGCCATCCCGGATATGCACCGGAAAATGAACTCTCGGCTCCAATATTGGCAAAACAGCAGGTAAGGGCTGTGCCCATATCTATTTTAGCCGTATCTACCATACTGCGAAGCAGGCAGTGCACCTCCATTTTTCCTTCCTGAACTTCAAGAATAGCCAGATTAGACGAAGTTTCTACAAGCCCGGGCATAGAAGCACTCATACCCCATACACCGTTAGGAGCTGCATAAACTGCTCTTACTATCTTCAGAGCCGTTTCTGCTGGAACTGTTTCTGCAGGTTTTTCTGTGGGAGCAACCGATATTTTCAAATCGGGATCGGTGAGTTTTAGCTCGTTTGCAATCGTTTCTGCCATATAGGCTACTGCTTTCTCTACTTCCTCTTTTTTACCCGGTTGGTAACAGATCACAGCATCACATTCTCGTGGAATCGCATTTCGTAAATCACCGCCTACAACAGAAGCCAAACGGATTTCGCACGTTTCTATAAGGTGGTATAATATACGAACCATAACTTTGTTGGCATTCCCCCGACCCAGTGCAATATCCATTCCCGAGTGACCGCCCTTTAGTCCCGTTATGTTTATATGTGCCCCTTCCCATCCGGCAGGTACTTGCTCGGGCTGGTACTCCAAGAGAAACGAACCGTCTTCCCCTCCTGCACATCCCACGTACAGTTCTCCCTCATCTTCCGAGTCTGTATTGAGTAAAATATCGCCTTTGAGTATACCCGGTTCCAGATCGCGAGCACCTGTCATGCCTGTTTCCTCTTCTGTAGTAGCCAGTAGCTCAATAGGACCGTGTACTAAATCGTCCGCTTCCAGAACAGCCATGGCGGCAGCCAATCCTATTCCATTGTCTGCTCCCAGTGTGGTACCTGTTGCATAAAGCCATTCACCCTCCACTCTGGGTATTATGGGATCGTTTTCAAAATCGTGTACCGTCTCGTTGTTTTTCTGGGGAACCATATCCATATGCGCTTGCAAAATGACCCCTTGTCTGTTTTCCATGCCCGGTGTAGCCGGTTTTCTGATAATCACGTTACCTACGCCGTCTACCAAGGTTTCCAGACCTAGTTTCTTACCAAAATCTGCCATAAAGGCGCGAATTTTCTCTTCTTTTTCCGAAGGTCTGGGGATTTGCGTCAATGCGTAAAAATGCTTCCAAACTCTTTCAGGTTTCAGATGTGTAATGTCCATATAATTAGTTTTAATTGATGATAAAGTTCAAAGTTTGGCCTTTCTGATATACGGGAACTCGGGCCTGAAACAATTCTTTTTGTCCGTCTATAAGGCGAACTACAACTATAGCAGGTTGTCTGTAATACAAACGAGTTCCGGAACGCACCCGGCTTTCATCTGCATAAAACCCCGGTGCCATATCTTCTTTTTCTGCACCCAATTCAAGAATTATGGGACGTCCTCCAATATCACCTGAAGGTAACAACCCGTCTGTTTCTGAGAATCTAAAGGCTACGTAGCGTGTCTGTTCCTTGTTAGGAATTACCTCTGCCGTAAGGTGCGTTTTTCCTGTAACGGATTCTCCCAAAAAAAGCTTTAGGTATTCTTCTTCCATACGTCTCATTTCTTCCACCGCCGCTCCCATAGCCTCTCCGCTGTAAATGGCGTCTGTATCTCCCGTAATGATGGCAAAGCGCATTTCGCGCAATTGAAAAATTTTCCGAGCGGCTTCTTCTGCCCGTTGTTCCTGCGTTTTTTCAACCAAATGTGTTTGCTGTACAGGTATGGCAGATATTTCACGTCCCGTAAGCTGTGAACGATACAATGTGGTTTGCTCCTCTTTTAAGTTCCTGATGATGCCGGCATCGGAAACTTCCTGCCATGCGTCTGCTACAGGAAACCTCCAGTTGTTTTCTTTATTTATATGCATATCCGACAGAAAGACCAACCCTTGTGAGGTTAATTGTAAGAACCAGGGTTCTGTCCTTCCTTGTGTTAGGTTAACCATGTACAGGCTGTGGGGATCGGCTTCCAACAAGGGATTCATTTCTATACGTGACAGTTCGTACGTAGTAATTTTTGATTGGCCTGCATCAATTCCCAGGTATTTTCGTGCATACCTGGCATAAGGTCCCGGAGTAAAAAGGGTATACTGTGCTTCTGCCACAATACGTATGCATGTCCGTGGCAGGCTGTACACTACAACACCCTGTGGAATCTGCTGCCCCTCTTGGACAGGCTGTCCTCCCAGAGGTAACCACAGGCTGATGGTCAGCAATAGAATAATCAGTTTTTTCATGACTGTGTTTTTTTATTTCTTTTCCAACGTTTATGGCTCCAAAGCCAAAGATGCACATTTTGCCGGATATCTTTCTCCAGCAGCTGTGCGAAAGTTTGGGTAGGAACCCCTTGTGCCTCTGCAGAAGCATCCTCTGTAATAAACGTAAAACGTAAGGCATACCTGCCCCTTTCTTGCTGATGAACAGCTCCGTACACCATGGCAAAACCGTATTTTGCCGCTAAAGACTCCGGTCCTCCTATCATAAGGGTTGGTTGCCCCAAAAAATGTACAGCCACACTCCTGCCCACCGGTCCCGGACATTGATCTGCCACCATAGCGTATATCCCCGGAGTATCTTTGTGCCGGGCCATATGCCGAACTACCTGACGGCTCTCCAGCATATGCCAACCTGTTTTGTGCCTGTTGCGCATACGGAACATAAGTTTGTCAAATACAGAAGAACTCATTTGTTGGTATACCATATGCAGTTGTTGCAATGGGTATCCACAAAAATTTTCTTTTTGCGAGCAACTGCACGCCCTCAAAAATTCCCAGTTTCCCATATGTGGAATCATAACTACAACACTTTTGCCTTTTTTTTGCAGATCTTCCAATACCCGGGTGTTTTCCGTTGTAAATCGTTTTAGTACTTGTTTTCCGCCGGCAGTAAAAAGCCAAATACTTTCTGCTACCAGCCTCCCAAAATATAAATAGAACTTTTTTGTTGTTTTTCCAATCTCTTCATACGTCATTTCAGGAAAAGATCTGGACAAGTTGGTTATGATTACCGTTCTGCGATAACCCAGAGCCTTCATAGGTAAAACAACAACCAGAAAAGAGATACCGTACAGTACAGGCAGGGGTAAAATACTAACCAGGCAGATTAAACCATACATGATAATCCAGGCAATCCGCATGAAAATGGTCTTCATAACCAAACAAAGTTACCAAAATTATCTTATTTTTGCGGGATACTAATT
>JAAZIA010000023.1 GCA_012510445.1 Bacteroidales bacterium | reverse complement strand
TTGTGGCGGTTGGAAGAGCAGTTGTGGCGGTTGGAAGAGCAGTTGTGGCGGTTGGAAGAGCAGTTGTAGCGGTTGGAAGAGCAGTTGTGGTGGTTGGAAGAGCATTTGTGGCGGCTGGAAGAGCAGTTGTGGCGGCTGGAAAAGCTGGCTGCATGGGTTGCGGGAGATGCTGGTAGCCTAGGTGCTCACCGGGAAGAAGTGCGGGCCGTAGAGCAGATTCATAGATTCTGTGGGGAGGGGGTTGGCGGGATTTGCTGCTACGGTTACTGAAGGGAAGAACGTGCATAGCTGCTTCATGTGTGCCGGTGTAAAAGAACCGGTGATATACAGGTTCAGGCTTTTTGGGTTCAATTGCCATTGTTTTAGTGCAAAGAACAGAAAATACAAGGCTGTTTTAAAACGATCAGTAGCGTAGGAGTTGCACAGGAGCAGTCGTTCTCCTTGCATAAGTATGAGATCTGCGTGGGTACTTGAGTAACGCATGAGGGCTCTGGAGTATTCCCTTTGTTCCATAATAAAACGGAGCAGGGGAATAACGGTGACGTAAAACCGGGCTTTGTGCTGGTGTTTTGCCACCATGGCATTTACCGGAGCCGGAAGTGCATAGATACAAGTAGCCTCCAGCGGGTTAATGGTTGCGTAGTTGACCTCGTCAAGGTAGGCTACGTCAAAAAGCTGTTCCAATACTTCTATGGCTCGCTGCGGCTTAAAGAGAGAAGAGGGAATAAGTGTATGCCTTTGCGTATCAATCATTACGCTACAGCGACTAAAGCGTTTTTGCAATAACTCTTCCCGCTTTATAACGTTTCCTACTTCTTTCGCCCATTCGTTGTAATCGTTGGGCGGAAAAACGTAGGAATGGCTGCGGCATAAAACGCAACGATTGTTTTGCGTGTTTTCTACAACAAAAGAAAGTCCATTCACGCCAATATGAATGGACAATCTATGATGAGCCTGCGGTATTTTGATTTGCGCAGACATGCTTCTATTCCCAGTTCCCCGCGTTGTTGTTAGGTTGGTCAATGTTTCCTACCTTCAAACCCGGATAGCGATTGGTGATGTTACGCTCTTCGTTAAGGTTTACTATCAATTGGCGGTTAAGTCCTCTTAAAAGTATATCAAAAGGAGTACATGCTTCAAAAAGCGGAACGTCCACTCCCGATACTTTTTTAATGAGAGCTCTGAGCTCAAATTCTTCTCCCACCAAAGGTACCCAACGGAGGGAATCAATGTTGAATCCGGGACGCTTAAGTAAAGTGTCCTTTACAGCCATTTCCATACTATCACGGAATACACGTCCTTGAGCTACGGCTAGTGAGTCGTCAAAGGATCCGATTTGTCTGATAATGGTAATGTAACCGTTGTTGTAAAAATTTTCCAGGGTGTCAAAATCATCTGCATACTGTCCAAATTCTGTTTTATAAGAAGTTTGCAGGGTACGGATGTCTTTCAGTCTTTCAATGGCCATCAGCTGACGGTGGTTACGTTCTTTCTCAAAATTAATGGGAGCCGTCAGGCTTCTGACAATTAAAAAGCCCAAAACAAGAATGACAATGGGCAGAATTACAATGGTAAAGATCTTTTTCATTATTGAATTATTAATATAATCAAATAGGAGTCCTGCAAAATTAGGAAAAAAAATAACCCTTGCAATAAATCAATTATATTTGCACCAATTACTTTTTTATGAAGAACTTGTTTTCAAACAATCTGGTAGCAAAATGGAATGAGGTATTGATGCGCTCTAAACGAATTCTTATAGCTACTCATATAAACCCCGACGGAGACGCTATTGGAGCCCTGGCTGGCTTGGGATTGTACTTAAAAAGAATGGGACACCATGTAACTCTGGTTTGCCCTACTCCTTATCCTGATTTTTTGGAGTTTCTAGACCCTAATAAGGAAGTTCTTGTTTATGTATTTGAGCAACAGGCAGTTGCCGAGGCTACTGAGCAGGCAGACCTAATAATTGCTGCCGATGTGAGCAGTTTTTCCAGAATGGAAATGATGGGACCGTTAATGAAACAATCAAAACCTTTTAAAATTTTGATGGACCATCATATGGATCCTGTAAGGAATGAATTTGATTTGGTGTTTTCTTCAACACAAGTGAGTTCGTCTTGTGAGTTAGTTTATAGAGTGCTAAAAATGTGGAAACCGCACGTAAAGATAACGCAAGAAGAGGCCACTGCTTTGCTGACGGGTATTATAACAGATACCAACCAATTTGCGAACAGTGTGTTTCCGGAAACATTTTTGGTAGCTTCTGAGTTGAATGCTGCGGGAGCCAATACAGAGGAAATATTTAGTAAAGTGTACCGTGATTTTTCTGCAAACCGTATGCGGCTGATGGGTTATGCTTTGCAAAACATCAAGCTGCTGCCCAAGTACAAAACCGGTTACATTGTGTTAACTAGAGAAATTCTGGATGCTTATGGCTATAGGATTGGAGATGCAGAAGGATTTGTTAATTTTCCTTTGGCCATAAAGGGGATCTCGGTCTCGGCTTTTTTCCTTCAAAGAGAAGATCATATAAAAGTGTCGCTCAGGTCACAGGGCAGCATTGCCGTTAATGAAATCGCAAAAAAGTTTTTTAACGGAGGAGGACATTATAATGCTTCTGCCGGTAAAATGGAAGATGTACCGGAAAAAATTGAAGAACGTTTAAAAGAGGCACTGGGCACAATAATTGCATTAACGTAAAAATCATGAGAAATTTTGTTATAATGCTTCTTCTGTTATTTGTTGGCTTATCTTCTTGTACAAAAGAAGACAGAAAACTGATGATCGTTAAACAGGAAGAAGAAATTGACAAATTTCTGCAAACCCTTGTATGTGACACGATTTTGTATCAAAACGGAGCCGTTAGGGCTGTTCTTGAACCAGGGAATCCCACTTCCGTAGCCGATACTGTTGCAGAAGGAGATACCCTTTATTTTTATTATGCCGGACATATCTTCTCGCGTGGAAAAGGAAAGTTGTTTCATACTAATTTAGATAGTGTGGCATTGGCACATCACTGGAATTTACCGGAAGATCAGGCCAAGGTACGCTCCGGAATAGTAGGCGAGGGAAAGTTTCTGAAAGGACTGGATTATGGATTCAGAGGTATGACACCCCGAGAACATGCCCTGATTTTATTTAATGCCGATCTTGGATTTGGTAATGCTAATGTAGGACAGGTTCCGTCCATGTCTCCTCTTATGTTTGAAATATGGATTGTACAGGTTGTTAAAAAACAAATATCTTTGTCCCAATGAGAAAAAATATCTTTCAATGGTTGGTTGCAACAGCTGCCTTGGCGGTTGCCTTTACTTCTTGTGCTCGATTCCCGGAAGAGAATGTAAGGCAAGTACATGAAAAAATGCTGGAGGCTCACGTGAAAATAATACACCTGGACACGTTGCAAAAAACAGAGTCGGGGATGTACTATACCGTATTGCATAAGGGTACAGGTAAAAGAAATACAGACTCGGCCATGGTTTTTGTAAAAGAAACCATAAGGGATCTGCAATACGATATTAAAGCCAGTACAGAAGAAGTGGTGGCACGCCAATTAGGAACCTACAGTTATGCCAATGCTTACATACCTCTATTGTGGCAGATGGGCACGTATTCTATATTGACAGGACTGGAAGAAATGTTATTTCTTATGCAGGAAGGAGAAGTAAGAAGGATTTGGCTTCCTTATTGGTTGTCCAATTATATAGAGGGAGGAACTACTGAAAACACCAATACCATGGTGTATGATCTGGAGCTGGTTAAGGTAGTGGACGATATGGACCGTTACCAGATAGACACATTGGAAGCGTTCAGAAACAAACATTATCCCGGTGTAGATTCATTGACAAAAGGGTTCTATAAGGTAACGATTGTTCCAGGGACGGGAGATTCCCTTAAACGCGGTACATCTGTGGGAGCCTATTATGTAGGAAAGTTTTTAAACGGACATGTTTTTGACACCAATGTAGCAGATTCTGCAAAACAATACAGAATCTACCAAAGCTCAAAGCACTATACTGTTTTTGACGTTACCCTTCCAACCGCAGAAGAAGAAGATAAAGATAAAGGTGAGGAAAAAACTGCCATTAAAGGCTTTGTTACTTGTATGCAGCATATGACGTACGGAGAACAGGCCATTTGTTTTTTCCATTCAGATTACGGTTATAAAGAAACCGGTAATCCGGAATCTTCGCATGGGTCGTACCTAGGGGGTGGGATTCCTGCATATATGCCGTTATACTTCTGGATTTCAGTGCCTCCAAAAGATTAAATAAACCATTCCTAAAAAAAATGCAGGTGCGTGCAACGTTTATGTGCGCACCTGCATCTATTAAGTGGTTTTAGGTTTATAGGTTTCAACGGTAGAGGCAAGTCCGGTTCTCGGGCTGCCTCTTGTTTTTTCCATCAGCCTCTTATTGATTGTTTACCAAGAAAATTCTTTTAAGCTCTTTAGTCCCGGGATACCCATGTAATTATGGTGTGTAGTTCCTTTAAGCCACACTTTTTTATCCAGATTTGTGGGGTTATCCTTAAGGTTTAAGGTATCTCTCCGAGCTCCGGAAGGAAGCTCAATAGAATACGTGTTTTCTTTGATTTGTTCGCCGGGATTATCTGCCAATGCCAAATTGGTATCCACTTCGGCGTCTGTCCCCGGCAGAAATGCACCGCCGGAGGACTTGTAACATCCCACAATGTAACCACACACCCAGACATCTTTTGTACCCGTGGGCAGCTGACGTGCTTGCGCAACGGTGCAGGCTGTTTCTTTTGTTAATCCCTCGCCCCCTTGTTCTTCAAAATGATTCCAAACCGTCTGCTCATGCGTACGGGTTGTGTCTACTGCAATAGAAAAAGAAGCTTCAATCTCCACAGACACATCTCCCGGCTGTTCTACTAAAAATGTATACATATAACTTGCATGAAGCGTTCTTTGTGCTATCTCCGGGTCATCTGTATCTGAGTAAAGTTTAAGTACCACATCCCCCGGATGGAAATATCCCCATCGATTTTCCGTATTATCATTATATACAAGTTCTTCTGTACCCTCAGAAATGGACATGAACCCGTCGGGGTAGTCTTCTTTAAAACTTTCGGAAAACAACACCCGAACTCCTGCATTATGTTGTGTACAAATAAGATGTACTTTGCAAGCTTCTCCCGATATCACTTCTACCGTTTCCATGGCATAGAAGTAAGGTTCTTCAAAAGCCGGTGAAGTAAAAGACCGGTTGTAAGCAATAACAGTGTACGCTCCTTGTTCTAAAGGCAAAGAAGTATCTTTAATTTCTTCTACTGTACTGCTAAACAACGTGTCTCCCATACTGTTTTTAATCAAAAACATGTAAGAATCTACATCTAAACTCTTGGTACGTACGCCACCGGGCACTTCTACTTCTACACTTACCAATAACTGACCGTCGGGGTCTTTAATAATTACCAGACCATTGCAGGCCCAAGCAGCTGCAAATACCAGACATACTGCCACTTTCAAAATCTTTCTACACATAATTCTCTTTATTTAAATAATTAAACCTGTGTGAAACTATTCAGATTAGTAACTAAATAAGAGACAATTTGTATAAAACAATAAAAAAAGTTTTAAGTTTGTGATTCGTTTTTTCAAACACATTGCTCATGTCATATATTAATAAACATCCCATTCTCCCCATTCCGGAAGAAGACAAAGTTGCCTTTATATTTGAAGGACAAACCGTTTACGGCCAAAAAGGCTTTACTGTGGCGGCTGCCTTACATCAGGCAGGGCTGCTGGTTCATAAACATAGTTTAGAACAGAGAAACAGAAGTCTTTCTTGCGGGATAGGTAAGTGCGGTGCTTGTGAGATGTTGGTTGACGGAAAAGTTCGTAGGATTTGTATAACCAAAGTGGACGAAGTAAAAGAAGTACGTCGCATTCCGGATGGTTTTCTAACAGAAGGGGGCGGGATCTCTGTTTCTGAACCTGTGAAAGTCTACAAAACCATTGTGGCTATTATTGGAGCAGGACCTGCCGGTTTAGCAGTTCGTGAAGAGCTGAATAAGAAAGGAATCCCCAATCTGGTAATAGACAACAACGCACGTATTGGCGGTCAGTTTAATATGCAAACCCACCAGTTTTTCTTTTTTGAAAAAGAAAAGCGTTTTGGAGGCATGAGAGGATTTGAAATTGCTGCCAGTTTAGCCGGTGAAGATCACGAAGGGATACTACTGAACAGTACCGTTTGGGATATTTTTGATAATAAAAGGCTGGCAATTAAAAATATAGAAACGCAGGAGATTTTTTATGCAGATGCAGAATACCTGGTTATAGCTACCGGAGCTGTTCCCTTTATGCCGGCATTTCGCAACGACGATGTGCCCGGAGTCTATACAGCCGCTGTTTTCCAGCGGATGATGAACAGTGAGCTTACTTTGCTGGGTAAAAACATACTTACGGTAGGAGCCGGAAACATTGGCTACTTGACTTCTTACCAAGCTATGCAGGCGGGGGCAACGGTGAAGGCCATCATTGAAGCCATGCCTCATGAGGGCGGTTTTCCTGTTCAGGCAAACCGCGTACGACGTTTGGGCATTCCCATAGTAACTTCACATATTCTTTTGGAAGCCATACCTAATAAAGACAACACCGGTATTACGGGAGCTGTAATTGCTGAGTGTAAAGATTTTAAGGTCATTCCCGGGACAGAAAAGATACTGGAAGGGATAGATACCATCAACATTTGTACGGGACTTATTCCTGATGATCAATTGTTGCTTAAAGGCAGAGAAGCCTATGGCCAAAGATGTCATGGAGTGGGAGATGCCATACGCATTGGCGAAGGTACTTCTGCAGTACTTAGAGGGAAACAGTGTGCGTATGAAATTTTGCAGCAAATGAACGAAAGGATTCCTTATGAAGAGTACTTGGCAGTATCTAAAGAATACATTGATTCACAACAGCACCCCGTCCGGATTTTGGAAAAACCAAAAGTTCCATCAG
This sequence comes from Bacteroidales bacterium, assembly GCA_012510445.1. Classification (GTDB taxonomy): domain Bacteria; phylum Bacteroidota; class Bacteroidia; order Bacteroidales; family UBA932; genus DMER64. Next base: position 84,423 of record JAAZIA010000023.1, on the reverse strand, counting down.
AAGATCGCATGAAGGCAAAGCCGTTTGTATTGTTTGATTGCCTTTATGGGTTTGCTTGCAATCCCTGTACTTTTGCATGTCCGTACGGCGCTATTACAAAGGATTCTACTTCTACGGTCCCGGTAGTAGATTACGACAAATGCATTGGATGTATGCAATGCGTTAGCCAATGCCCGGGCTTGGCCATCTTTGGTTTTGACCTAAAACGTAATATACTGTTCCTTCCGGTAGAGTACGAAGTAGCAGAAGGGGCCCAAGTGTATCTGATAGACAATCAAGGAGAGAAAAAAGGAGAAGGTACTTTGGAACGGCTAATGACACGTCCCAACAAAACGAACGTAGCCCGAGTAAAAATACATCCGCCCGTTCCGGAAGACATATTGGAATTGCGAGGATTTATAGTGAAAGAAGCATATCCTCGGCCTTTAGAGATGCAGTCGGCAGAAAACAGGGAAGAAGGGAAGACTTTTATTTGCCATTGCGAAGACGTGACTTTGGAAGATTTACTCAAACTCATTGGCGACCGCCATACAATAACGGCTGATGAGTTGAAGCATATTTCCCGCATGGGTATGGGGGCATGCAGAGGCTCTCGCTGTTTGCCCAGAGCTGTACAAACGTTAAGAAGCCATGGAATTCAGGTGATCTCTGATTTAACCCCCAGAGGCCCAATGGCTAACCTGGTGCAAATGGGAGAATTGTATCCCTCCCAGCAGCCTTATGAAATTGTTTTGCCTACCGGTGTAAAAAAAGAACAAAACTGTGAGGAAACAGATGTTTTTGTTGCGGGTGGAGGAATAGCAGGGAGTGCCTTGTACCGATACCTGGCAGAAGAAGGGTTCCGCACCGTGCTGGCCAATTGCGACAGAGGCAGTTCTTGGAGGAATATTGCCGGAGGTCGTCCCGCTTTCAGCTTGCCGGCTTTGGCAGATATATCAGAGCAAAACCTGGAAATTTTTAAAGAGCTGGATAAGATAGGTAATATTGATTTTCATTTATCCAGGTATGTGAATTTTATTCATGACCAAGAAACCTACCGTTCTTTAGAAGCTGCAATGGCCTGGTCAGATGCCATAATGGTAGAGGCAAAAGACTTTAAAAAAGAAATTTCCCCTCTTTTCAATAGCTCTTTGAAAACATACAGTCATGCTCAAATTACAAACAACTGTTGGCAGGCAAGTCCGGGAAAAACGATGGATATAATCAGATACTTGGGGACAAAAGCCGGAGGCCGTGTACTGGAGCAGACACGTGTTATGGATGTGGAAAAACAAGGCGATACTTATACGGTTCTTGTATTGGACCACAAAAACAAGTATAAGGTTTTCAAAACAAAACTTTTTGTCAACGCACTGGGGCATAACGGAGAAGAGTTTGCGAGAAGGCTGGGGTACCTCCCGGGAATTTATCCGGTGAGGCATCAAGCATTTATTACTAAGCGCCTGCCCTTGTTAGGGAAGGATGGTAAAGCCCTTGATATGCTAATTGACCGTCGCAGGTACAAAGGGTTTTCTGCCGTTTACGGACAACAGCTGGCAGATACAGGGCAGATCATAGGATGTGCTTCCCCTCTTGTAGATATGCAAGAATCGTGGAAGAACGTGAAAGTAAATACGGAAGATTTTCTGAATATCGTATCTGAGGTATTTATTCAATGGTTCCCCAGACTGGCAGATGCAGGGTTTCAGGCTTTCTGGAGCGGTTATTACACAGAACCCAGATACATTGTAGATCCGGAAAAAGGACTCTTTCTGGGTATGCGTGGCCACGGTTTTATGTTGTCACAATACTTGGCCAAGCTGTATGTAGACAAACTAAAAGGTAGAAGCGTTCCGGACTATTTCAAAGACCTTGCTTTGGACGGACCGGGACTGAGCGAAACGGCTTTTATGTAATTTCTGCAATATCTATTACGTAATCAGTTGCCGCAACATTCCAGTTGGCGGCTTAAAAAAGTACGCATGTTTCTGTAAAGGGACTTGATGGCTGCATCTGTGCGTAGAACATAATTGTCTACGTATGGTCTGATAATGCGTCCTCCACCATCAACGAAAAAGAAAGCCGGCACAAAATTTTTAACTTCTCCTGTGAAAAGCTTATTGCCGTAGAACATAGCAGAAAAAGAGTTGACTTTTAGTTCTTCTCTTGGAAAGTAAACAGGCCTGTTTTCCCACCAAAGTTTCTTTCCTGTCTCTTCATCCACATCGTCCATTCCATTGCTTTCCATATAATCAAAATACGCTTGTTGGTTCTCTATGTTTTCCATGGCCACTCCGTAGATCTTAAAACCATGATCCTTAAATTCTTCATACAACTCCTTTACCATGGGCAGATAATTAGTACAGTCCGGACACCAGGTGCCCCATAATAACAACATGGTGATTCTTGCTCTGGAATGTACGTAACGGAATGTCAGATCTGAGTTGGGAACTCCCGGAATGGGAAGTGAGAAGTTTTTAGTAGGTGCACCGTATTCATGCAGTCCCATTTGAGAAACAGACAATGTTTTGGCCACGGAACCTCCTGCAGAAGCTGTGACTGTACCTTTTCTTCCTGTAGGGCCATCGATATCTTTTACAGAGATAACCAAAGTGTCTTTTTTTCTTTCAGCTATAAGCCAGTCTTCTGCTTGTGGAGAAACAAAAATTGACCATTGGGAGGCATTGGTATTGATCAAAAACTTTAAAGGCTCCACATCACTGGGGTATACGTAATGGGTTGATTCAGGATTGCCAAAAAAATCCAAATAAAAACCTGTGCCTTCCGAATCTTTCTGTTCAATCGTTATAAATCTTTCCAGCCCCGAACTTGCTTTTACGGAAAAAATAGCTGTGCGTGGAAGTATGTCCGGCATTGGGTCTACATTTACATCAAGCAATACTTGTCCGGGTGTGTTTTTATCGGGATAAATGGTACACCAATCTGCGTTTCCAATAGGTTCCAGGTACCAGCTGTCAGAAGAATTAACGGTTATCGTTCCGTTCCATGCTGTGGGGCCCACAGCAAATTTGCCGGGATAAACCGCCAGGTGTCCTGTTTGTTCCTGAGGGAAGCAAGATATCAAAAAGATGGCTGATAACCCTATGACTGTCAGACGTTTTGCTGCTTGTCTCGTTTTCATGTTCTGTGATTTTTAAAGGAAATGTAAAGTAAATCATTTTTCATGACAAACCAAAAACACGTTGCAAATGATTACCTTTGTAACTGTATGGCAGTTGTAACCATTACCAGCGATTGGAACAAACGCGATTATTATGCTGCAGCCTTGGAAGGCAGCCTTCTTAACTTAGCTCCTTTGTATGAAATTACACATCAGGTAGCTCCTTTTGATGTTCAAATGGGGGTGTTTGTGTTACGACAAACGTACAAGTATTTTCCACCGGGGAGCATTCACATTTTGGCAGTACAGGCCGGGGCAACAGATCAGATGCCAATGTCTGTAGCTTTGTACGACGGGCATTATTTTATTACAGTAAACGACGGCAGGTTTTCATTGCTGTTTGATAACCGTCCCGAATGGATTCGTGCCATTGTGCACAAAGAAGGTACTTTTTCCGAATTGGATTTGTATGTAAAAGCAATCAGAGCTTTAGTAGAAGGAGGGTTGGATGAACGTACTTTACCAGCAGAAATGAAAACAGAAGTAAGACCTGCTCCCGTAGCAGAAAAAGATTTTATTTTGGGGCAGGTGATTTACATAGATTCTTACGGTAACGCCATTACTAACATTACCCGCACGTTGTTTCAAAAGGCAGGAACGGGAAGAAATTTCCGTATTTTTTTGCAAGGCCCTTACACCCGTATAGAAAAAATTTCCAATCATTATTCCGAGGTACGCCCCGGTCAACTGATAGCCTTATTTAATAGTATAGACTGCCTGGAAATTGCCGTTTATATGGGGAACTTGTCTGTTTTAGAGAATATTGCCGTTTACGATGAAATACAGATACAATTTTACAATCATGAATAGAAAACAAATACTGGAACGTTTTGGAGAGTTGCTTGATATTATGGATAAACTTAGGGAACAATGTCCTTGGGACAGTGAGCAGACATTGGAAAGCTTACGAACCCTTACTATAGAAGAAACATACGAACTGAGTGAAGCCATTCTTAAAGGAGATCTTGATGAATTATCCAAAGAGTTGGGTGACATTTTATTACATGTGATTTTTTATGCAAAAATTGGTCAGGAAAAAGGCGTCTTTGGTATGGGAGAAGTGATCATGCAATTGTCGGAAAAACTAAAATTCAGGCATCCGCATATCTTTGGAGACACCAGAGCAGATACATCAGATACGGTTATCAAAAACTGGGAACATTTAAAAGCGAAAGAAAAAAATGGAAATAAATCTGTTCTTTCAGGGGTTCCAACCGGACTTCCTGCTTTAATCAAAGCTTTTAGGATTCAGGATAAGGCACGTGCCATGGGGTTTGACTGGGAGGAAAGAGTACAGGTATGGGATAAAGTGCAAGAAGAATTGGAAGAGTTTCGTGTGGAATGGAGGAAAAATGATACCGATAAAATGGAAGCCGAGTTTGGAGACTTGCTGTTCGCCTTGGTAAATGCTGCCCGACTATACGGTATTAACCCGGAAGATGCGCTGGAACGAACCAACAGAACTTTTATAGAACGTTTCAATTATCTAGAAGAAAAAACCATAAAGCAAGGACACTCCTTGGAAGACATGACGCTCAGTCAGATGAATGAAATCTGGGAAGAAGCAAAAAACAACACAAAGAAATAGAAGATGGAGCATTGGCTGGACCGTACCCGTTTGCTAATGGGAGAAAATAATCTGGAGGTTTTACGTAAAAGCACAGTATTGGTAGCCGGCTTGGGAGGTGTAGGCTCCTATGCAGCTGAAATGTTAGCCAGAGCCGGTGTAGGCAATCTGATTTTGATAGATCACGATGTGGTAACCGTTACCAACATCAACCGCCAGCTTCCGGCATTGACACATACGGTAGGGCTTTTAAAGATCCGGGTTATGGAAGAAAGGATCAGGCAGATCAACCCGGATATTGTTCTGAATACTTGCAGCGCTTATCTGGAGGAAGAGTCTATCCCGGAACTGTTGAAAAACTACAAACCCGATTACGTGGTTGATGCCATCGATACTTTATCGCCAAAGACGGCACTTATTCGTTTCTTTTTGAAGAAAAACATTCCTCTGGTTAGTTCTATGGGGGCCGGTGCTCGTTTTGATGCCACGGCCTTGAGAATAGAAGATATTTCACGCACAAAAATTTGTCCTCTGGCTTCTACCCTTAGAAAACGCTTACGTAAACAAGGCGTTCATACCGGTTTTAAGGCCGTCTTTTCAATAGAACGGCCTATTTCCGGTGCTGTAATCCCCTGTGAGGGAAAGCATCAAAAATCTATGACGGGAACCATTTCCTACCTTCCGGCAGTCTTTGGCTGTGTGTGTGCTCAGACAACCATTTGTGATCTGCTGGAAATTCGTAACTTTGAAAATTCTTTTAAACAAGCACCATGACTTTCGAAATCAAGGAAATTTCTACAAAAAAGGAAATGAAACGATTTGCCCGTTTTCCTTTAGATTTATATAAGAATCACCCGCTGTATGTTCCCACTCTTATATCAGACGAGATCAGAAGTATACTAGATTCGCCCAGCATGGAGTATTGCCATCGTAAAATCTGGATAGCCTGCGATGAAGAGAATAAGATTATAGGGAGGATAGTAGGTATTATCAATCCCCGCGCCAACGAACTCTACAAATACAAAAGAGTACGCTTTGGGTGGTTTGATGTGGTAGAAGATTTTTCTGTAGCTCAGGCACTCATTCGTACGGTAATGGACTGGGCCGGCGGTGAAGGTATGACAGAAATTCACGGACCGCTTGGCTATAATACATGGAACAAACAGGGAATGATGGTAGAAGGATTTGAAAACTTGCCGCAATTCAATTGCCTGTACAATTATCCGTATTATCCGGAGTTCCTTGAACGTATGGGGTTTGTAAAGGAATTGGACTGGCTTCAATACGTTATGCCCGCCCAACAACCTGTCCCCGATAAAGTGGAAAGGATCCATCAGCATATCTTGAAAAAGTACAACTTAAGGCTTCTGAAGTGGAGAAAGTACAAGGATTTCAAGCCGTATATAAATGATTTTTTCAAGATGTATAATGAAAGCTTTATGACGGTAGACAATTTTATTCCACTTTTACCCGAGGAAATTGATGAAAGCTTACGTTTTTACATCAGGCTGATTCGTCCTGATCTTTCTTATTTTATCATAGACGAGAATAACAAGGTAGCTGCTTTTTCCATTGCCTTCCCCAGTATGTCAAGAGCTTTACAGAAAGCTGGAGGATACTTATTTCCGTTTGGATGGTTCCATTTGTTAAAAGGATATTTCTTCTACAAAGACATTGACCTGATGATGGTAGGAGCTCACCCACAATGGAAAGGAAAAGGATTGAGTTCTATTCATCACTACCATACAAACAAAACAGCCATTCGTAAGAAACTTCGGTGTGCTGTTACCAATCCGCAATTGGAAAACAATAAGGCCATAGAAATCTGGAAAGAATATGAGAGAAAATTACATACACGCAGACGTTGTTATATAAAATCAATTCATTCATAAACAATTATCAAAAATGACAATTCATGAAATAGTGTCACTTGTTCAGGGAAAAGTGCTGAGTGGAAAAATAACACAAGAAGAGGGTATTGAATATTGCTTTGCTTCTGATCTTATGAGCGATGTGCTTACGGTATGCCGGAGTGACTTTATGCTCCTTACAGGCTTGTCGAATGTACAAAGTATACGGACAGCAGAAATGAGCGATTTAAAATACGTATTGCTGGTTAGGGGGAAGACACCGCCGCAGGAAATGATAGATCTGGCTGAAGACAGCGGGATTGTCTTAATTGTAAGTCCGTATTCTATGTTTAAAGCATCCGGAATTTTGTATCAGGCCGGATTAAAAGGAGTATTTTAGTGGACTTGACCTTTCAAATACAAGGAGGTGACTTTACCTCGGCCGGCGCAGCCTCGTCACAAGTACGACGAACACTTAAAGAGTTGGGCGTAGATGCCTCTGTGATCAAACGAGTAGTTGTAGCCTTATATGAAGCCGAGGTGAATATTGTGGCCCATGCCTATAAAGGTGAAATTATGGCACAGATTAGTCCGGAGCGAGTCTTCCTTAAGCTGACAGACGAGGGACCGGGTATTCCCGATATTGAAAAGGCCATGACTCCCGGTTACTCCACGGCATCTCAAGAAGTGCGAGAAATGGGATTTGGAGCAGGAATGGGATTGCCTAACATTAGCAGAAATGCAGATGTTTTTAACATACATTCTGTTCCCGATAGGGGAACAACAGTAGAGATTACTATTCAAATCAGTTAACAAAATATGGATCAGCAAAAAAAACCGTTCCATCATGCATTGCGCATCCGCAAAGAAATTTGCATTGGGTGCTCACGTTGTATGCGTGTATGCCCAACAGAGGCGCTGCGTGTGATTGACGGAAAGGCAACCTTGCATCCGGAGTGGTGTATTGACTGTGGCGAGTGTTTTAAGGTATGTCCGGTAAAAGCCATTGTTGTAGAAGACGACGACATTGCAAAAATATTTCAATTCAAACACAGGATCTTGTTGGTCCCTTCTATTTTCTTTGCTCAGTTTGAGGAAAAGCTAACTTTAGATGCCATTAAGGGTATACTTTATGATATGGGATTTACAGAGGTTTGCACGGTAGAACAAGGAGCAGATGTTTTAATAGAAGAGATCAATCGTTACGTAGAAGAGTTTGAAGGAGAGAAACCGGTGATTTCTTCTTACTGTCCGGCAGTAGTCAGGCTCATTCAGGTGCGCTTCCCTTCGTTTGCAGACCAAATTATGCGCTTGATTCCTCCTCTGGAAATTACAGCTCAGTATTACAGATCGGATTATGAGAAAAATGGCGTACCTCTGGAAGATGTAGGTATTTTCTATGTTACTCCTTGCGCAGCAAAAATTGCTGCCATCAAGGCTCCTGTTGGAGGATACGTTTCTCCCATTAACGGAGTCATTAACATGTCTGAGCTCTACAACAAGGTTTTCCTTGCCTACAAGCAAAAAGGAACTAGCGAAAACGAACATTGTACCCTCATCCACTCTTCATTGTCCTCTGTGGGTATTCATTGGCCAACAACAGGAGGGGAGGCCGTTGTTGTAAAAGGGCGTTCCCTGGCCATTGACAGCATGCCCAATGTAATAGACTTTTTGGAACGTTTGGAAAATGAAGAAATTAAAGGAATCGATTTTTTGGAGCTAAGGGCGTGCGATATGTCTTGTTGCGGAGGCATTCTTGTACAAGACAACCGCTTTCTTATTCAGGAACGCATAGAAAAAATGGCGGAAGAACTTCCGGAAAAGCATGAACTGGACAAGGAGTTCAAAAATGTTTGTTCCGCATACATTCCCATGGATCCCGTAGAGCCCAGGGCCATGGTGAAATACCACCCCGACATTACCATTGCTCTAAAACGTATGGAAGAGGCTCGCAGGTTATGTACCATATTGCCCGATATTGATTGCGGTGCATGCGGAGCTCCTACTTGTGAAGCGTTGGCAGAGGATATTGTATGTAACCGGGCTACAATTGAACACTGTATAATTTTGAATGCCCACCGGGCAGACCCAAAAATGATTGAAAAAATTTGGGGAAAGAAACGATTTACTGAATAACCTTATAATTTTAATGAAACATGACAGTTAAAGAAATGGCCCAAACCCTGGAATTAAAGATCTTTGCCGGAGAAGAAGGTTTGGAAAAGGAAATAGATGGCGGCTATACCTCGGATCTGCTAAGTGATGTAATGGGCTATGCAGATGCAGGCTATGTGTGGGTTACGTTGCAGACACACAAGAACGTTATGGCTATAGCTTCTCTTAAAGAACTGGCAGCCGTTGTGCTTGTCAAAGGGTTTGAACCGGACGAAGATACCATGGAGCTTGCCCGACAAGAGCAAATTCCCATATTGGGTACTACAGAGCAGGCTTTTGAGATTTCCGGCCGTTTGTACCAACTGCTTCACCCCTGACCATGGCTTTTATTAGAGCAGACCTGCATATTCATACTTTTTTGTCTCCTTGTGGTGATATTGAAATGACACCACGAAAGATCATTCAAAAAGCAAAGGAAAGAAACCTGGACCTGATAGCTATAACGGATCACAACTCTACGCTGCAAGCTCCGGAAGTACGTCGTGTAGGCGAGAGAGAAGGTCTTGAGGTATTGTGTGGTGCAGAAATCACTACACGTGAAGAAGTGCATTGTCTGGCTCTGGTAGAAACAGAATCTCAAAGAAAAGAGTTACAACAATATTTGGATACCTATTTGCCGCCCATTCCCAACGACCCCGATATTTTTGGGTATCAAATATGGGTAGATGAAGAAGAACAAGTGATAGGAGAAGTACCCCATCTGTTAATTTCTGCTATAGACAGGAGTATTGAACAAGTAGGAACTTTTATACATTCTATTGGCGGGTTGTTTATTCCGGCACATATTGAAAGGCCCAGAAATTCTCTTTTTAGTCAACTTGGATTTGTTCCGCCCGACTTGAAAGCAGATGCGCTGGAAGTATCGCGTTATACAGAAATAACAGATTTTCTTGAGAAACATGCGTATCTGAAAAAACACAAATTGATCCGGTCCTCAGATGCACACTATCTTGAAGATGTGGGAATTGTGCATACAGTTTTTGAAATGGAAAAACCCGGTTTTAGAGGATTGAAAAAAGCATTAAATTCTTCCTACTTATGAATGATCTGGCATTGCATTTGCTTGATATTGTACAGAACTCCCTATCAGCAGGGGCCACTCTGATTACTATAATAGTAAACGAAGACCTTTTGAAAAATAAACTTTGTATTAAGGTGAAAGACAACGGACGAGGGATGACAGAAGAACAAGTAAAAAAACTGAGCGACCCCTTCTTTACTTCCCGTACTACAAGACGTGTAGGTTTGGGAGTACCTTTATTACGGCAAACGGCAGAACAGAGTGGCGGTCGGCTGAAAGTAACTTCCCAACCGGGAGAAGGCACAACATTAGAGGTTCATTTTCAACATGACCATATTGACAGGCCGCCCCTAGGAGACATTGCCAACGCCGTGGTGCTTATGATGTCTGCCAACCCGCTTGTAGACTTTAAGTATACGTATACATACAACGGCAAATCCTATGAAGTAGATACGGTTGAGTTGAAAGAAGTATTGGGAGATACTCCCTTGAGTGATTTGCATATAATGGGCATGATTGAAGAAATGATAAAGACAAACCAAACTGATTTGAAAGTTTGCCAATTTGAATAATTTAGGTTTACTTTGCGGATTGCGTTTAGGTATTTTTTAATAAATTTTTTATTGACTATGACAAAGATTAAATCACTGGACGAATTGCGTAAAAAGAAGCAGCAACTCGAACAAAACCTGGAAATCAGGGAGAAAAGTGACCATCCTGAAAGCCTGGTTCAAATTAAAGTTGCCATGGCTACTTGTGGGATTGCCTCCGGCGCCCGCACGGTCATGAATGCACTTGTTGAAAAAATCAGAAATGATAAAATTCCGGCCGTAGTAACCCAAACGGGTTGTATGGGATACTGCTATGCAGAACCTACAGTGGAAGTAAAAAAACCGGGACACGATCCTGTAGTATTTTCTTATGTCGATGTCAAAAAAGCGGAAGAAATAATTGATAAATACATAAAAAACAACGAATTGCTTGACGGTATTCTGCCGGCTAACTATCAGACAATTTAACCCATTCATAATATAGAATCATAATGTACAAAATGCAATTACTTGTTTGCGGTGGGACTGGGTGCCAGGCCTCTGCAAGCGCAACAATTGTAGAAAAACTGAATGAATCACTTAAGGCTCATGGTCTGACAGAGGATGCACAGGTGGTAACTACCGGTTGCTTTGGCTTCTGTGAGAAAGGCCCTATTGTAAAAGTGATCCCGGACAACACGTTCTACACACAGGTTACACCGGAAGACGCAGAGGAAATTGTTACAGAACACATTCTGAAAGGAAGAAAAGTAAATCGTTTGTTGTATGAAAATCCCGAGACCAAGGAACATATTTCCGATTCCAAGCATATGGGATTTTATCAGAAACAAATGAGGATAGCCCTGAGGAACTGCGGTTTTATTGATCCGGAAAACATAGACGAATACATTGCCAGAGATGGATATTCCGCTTTAGCACAGGTGATTACAGAGTTAACGCCTGAGCAGGCAATTGATATGCTTAAGCAAAGTGGTCTAAGAGGAAGAGGAGGCGCAGGGTTCCCAACGGGACTAAAATGGGAATTTACCCGTAAATATACTGCAGATCAAAAGTATGTAGTATGTAATGCAGATGAGGGTGATCCCGGCGCTTTTATGGACCGTTCCATTTTAGAAGGAGACCCCAACACGGTCATAGAAGCCATGGCCATTTGTGGTTACTGTGTGGGAGCTACCAAAGGAGTTGTATACATACGTGCTGAATATCCTTTGGCCATCAAACGTCTGGAAATTGCTATTGAACAAGCCAATGAATACGGTTTGCTGGGCAAAAATATATTAGGAACCGATTTCTCGTTTGACTTGGAGCTGCGTTACGGAGCAGGTGCTTTTGTTTGCGGAGAAGAAACGGGACTAATTGCTTCTATGGAAGGCGGAAGAGGAGAACCTAATTTCAAACCGCCGTTCCCGGCAGAATCGGGATATAACAAAAAACCCACATGCGTTAATAACGTAGAAACGTTTGCTAACGTACCTGTTATTTTCCTAAAAGGGCCCGAGTGGTTTAACACCATTGGAACAGAAAAATCAAAAGGTACCAAAGTGTTTGCACTGGCCGGCAAGATTAACAACGTGGGGCTGATAGAAGTTCCTATGGGCATTACGCTTCGTGAAATTATTTTTGAAATTGGAGGCGGTATCAAAGACGGCAAAAAATTCAAGGCCGTACAAACGGGAGGCCCCTCGGGAGGTTGTCTAACAGAAAAACACCTAGATACTCCCATTGATTTTGACAGCTTGTTGGCTGCCGGTTCTATGATGGGATCCGGTGGTATGATTGTGATGGATGAAGACGATTGCATGGTATCCATTGCCAAATTCTACCTTGAATTTATAGTGGAAGAGTCTTGTGGAAAATGTACACCTTGCCGTGTTGGAAACAAGCGCATGCTGGAAATCCTGGAAAAAATATGTCAGGGTAAAGGAGATATGGACGACCTGGATCACCTGAGAAATTTTGCCTATGTAATCAGGGATACGGCTCTTTGCGGACTGGGACAAACTTCTCCCAATCCCGTTCTCTCCACACTCGATAATTTCTACGATGAGTATGTGGCTCACGTAAAAGATAAAAAGTGCGAGGCCAAACAATGTAAGGCACTGGCAACATATACCATCATTCCGGAAGCATGTACCGGATGTACCGTATGTGCAAGAAATTGCCCCACAGATGCCATTACAGGTGAAAGGAGGCAGCCGCACTTCATAAACCAGGATCTTTGCATCCGTTGCGGTGTATGTTATACGAAGTGTAAGTTTAATGCAATCTTAGTTCAATAAGCGCAAATATGGAAACTGTAAAAATTACAATAGACAATAAACAAATAGAAATTCCTAAGGGAACAACCATTCTTCAGGCAGCAAAAGATGCAGGAATCACTATCCCCACCCTTTGCTACATGAATTTGCCGCACCTTGCACGGGAACACAAGCCGGGAAGCTGTCGTGTATGTGTAGTAGAAGTTAAGGGACACAAAACGCTGGTTCCTTCCTGTGTTACCAAATGTACAGACGGAATGGAAATTCTGACCCATTCCTTGCGTGCCATCAACGCCCGCAGAACCGTGGTAGAATTACTCATTTCTGACCATCCGAAGGACTGCCTTATCTGTCCTTCTTCCGGATCTTGTGAATTGCAAGACTTGGCCATTACCTTGGGTATTCGCGAAATCACCTCTGTTGAAAACGCAGCCATCTCTACGTACCGCAAAGATGCGTCGCCGTCGTTGCTACGGGATATGGATAAGTGCGTGATGTGTCGCAGTTGCGAGACCGTATGTAATGAAATTCAGACTGTGGGAGCATTGAGTGCTATCCACCGCGGATTTATGTCGGTAGTAGCTCCTGCTTTTGAGCAAGACCTTACGGACAGTCCCTGTACGTTTTGCGGACAGTGTGTTGCCGTTTGTCCTACAGGTGCACTGACCATGCAAGACCACACCTTCCAAGTAATGCGTGCTTTGGCAGATGAAAAGAAATTTGTGGTTGTGCAAACGGCACCTGCCGTGCGAGCTGCTTTGGGTGAAGAGTTTGGCTATGAGCCGGGCACTTTGGTTACCGGAAAAATGGTGGCCGCCTTGAGAGCTCTTGGTTTTGACAAGGTATTGGACACTGACTTTGCAGCTGACCTTACCATTATGGAAGAAGGTACGGAACTGCTTGACAGGCTTTCCAGACACCTGGAAGGAGACGAAAACGTAAGGTTGCCTATTCTTACTTCCTGCTGCCCTGCATGGGTGAATTTCTTTGAAACAAACTATCCCGATATGCTGGACGTGCCTTCTACAGCTCGTTCACCTCAACAAATGTTTGGTTCGATAGCAAAAACGTATTTGGCCAATAAATTGGGAGTCAAGAAAGAAGACATGGTGGTAGTATCCATCATGCCCTGCTTGGCAAAGAAATACGAGTGTCAGAGGAAAGAGTTTTACACAGATGGTATTCCAGATGTAGATTATGCACTATCCACGCGTGAATTAGCTCGCTTGATTAAATACGGTAATATTGATTTCACTTCCTTGGAAGATGAAAACTTTGACCGTTTCATGGGTGAGTCAACGGGAGCTGCCGTAATATTTGGAGTTACGGGAGGTGTTATAGAAGCGGCTACACGTACTGCTTACGAACTGTTTACCGGAAAAGAGCTGGAAAATGTGGACTTCCATGAACTCAGAGGTTTGGAAGGTATTCGTTCGGCTACGATCGATTTTGACGGAACTCCCATTCACATTGGTATTGCACACACGCTTGGCAATGCCAGAAAATTACTGGATGGAGTGAGAAGCGGAATGTACAATTTCCATGCTATTGAAATTATGGCTTGCCCCGGTGGTTGTATTGGCGGTGCCGGACAACCTTTGCACAGAGGAGACTCCTCTGCTTTGGAAGCCCGTATGAAAGCCATTTACCAAGAAGATGCCAACAAGGTCATACGGAAATCTCATGAGAATCCGGAAATTGTTACGCTTTATGAAGAATTCTTGGGTGAACCAATGAGTGAAAAAGCCCATGAATTATTGCATACATGCTATTTTTGTCACCCCAGAAAATAACCCGTAAATTCTTACCCCAATGAATAAATATGAATTAAAAGATAGTCACAAAAAGACAATAAAAGAGATTTGCGAATCTTTTGGGAATAAACACGGTGAATTAATCAATATCCTTCACAGGACACAAGAACATTTTGGTTACTTGCCGGAAGAAATTCAATATGAGATTGCTTTAAATCTAGATATGCCTTTGGCTAAAATATACGGTGTAGTGTCTTTCTACTCTTTCTTTACCATGACCCCCAAAGGAAAACACCCCATTTCTATATGTATGGGAACTGCCTGTTTTGTTCGCGGAGCAGAAGATATAGTGCAGGCCCTGGAAGAAGAGTTGAAAATCAAAGTAGGACAAGTAACGGAAGACGGAAAGTTTTCACTGGACTGCCTGCGCTGTATTGGTGCCTGTGGCCTGGCTCCCGTTATCTTGATAGGTGAGGATGTTCATGGGCGCCTGACACCGGATATGATTCCGGGAATTTTAAAGAAATATGAATAAGTTTAAAATTTCTTGATGTACAGAAAAGAGGGTGGCTAAAAATCACCCTCTTTTGTTTTCCGGAAAAGGAGTATCTTTGCACGTTAAATAATTGTTATGTCAGAAAATTCACTATTGGCAAAACTGGAGGGTGTACGCAAAAAATATGAGGTGTTGCAAAAACAGCTCTCAGATCCGGCGTTGGTGCAGGACATGAAAAAATACGTGGCACTCAATAAGGAATATGCAGAAATAGAACCTGTTGTTAAGGCAGGTGAAAAGTACAGAAACGTTTTACAAGAATTGGCTACAGCAAAAGAAATTTTGCTGACAGAAAAAGATGAAGAAATAAAAGAGTTCGCCAAAGAAGAAATGGCAAAACTGGAAGAACAAGTTCCCGCCATGGAGCAGCAAATAAAATTTTTGCTTATTCCTGCTGATCCGGAAGACAGTAAACATGCCATAGTAGAAGTAAGGGCAGGTACGGGAGGGGATGAAGCTTCTATTTTTGCGGGAGATTTGTTCCGGATGTACAGTAAATTTGCAGAAAAGAACGGTTGGAAAGTAGAAATGACAGACAGCTCGGAAGGAACCTCGGGTGGTTTCAAAGAAGTTATATTCAAGATCTCGGGGAAGAGTGTTTACGGTACCATGAAGTACGAGAGCGGGGTACACCGTGTACAACGTGTACCGCAGACAGAAACACAGGGGAGGGTACATACCTCGGCTGCTTCTGTGGCCGTTTTGCCAGAAGCCGATGAATTTGATATTGAACTGCACGAAAAAGACATCCGCAAAGATACGTTTTGCTCGTCGGGTCCGGGTGGACAAAGTGTGAACACCACCTATTCAGCCATCCGTTTGACTCATATTCCGTCCGGAATTGTAGTACAATGCCAAGATGAGAAATCGCAACTGAAAAACTACGACAAAGCACTGGTAGAATTGCGTACTCGGTTGTACAACATGGAATACCAGAAATATCTAAACCAGATTGCCTCTAAGCGTAAGACTATGGTTTCTACCGGAGATCGTTCTGCTAAAGTAAGAACGTATAACTATCCACAAAGTCGGGTAACGGATCATAGGATCAACTATACCATGCACAACCTGACTGCATTTATGGACGGCGATATTCAAGAAGTAATTGATAAATTGCAAATTGCAGAAAATACAGAACGTTTAAAACATGACCCGTCAGGAGCTTAACCAGGAAATCAACAGAAAGCGCAGCTGTTTATGTATAGGGCTGGATGCAGCACCCGTTTCGTTTGAGATGAATAAAAAAATCATAGATGAAACAGCCAACTATGCAGTAGCATTTAAACCTAATGTGGCGTTTTATGAAGCCGACGGATGGAAAGGCTGGAAAATCCTGGAAAAAACAATGGATTATTTACGTTCAACCTATCCGGGGCATTTTTTAATTGCAGATGCTAAGAGGGGTGATATTGGAAATACTGCCAAAGAATATGCGCGTACTTTTTTTGAACGTATGGACTTTGATGCAATAACCCTCTCTCCTTATATGGGATATGATTCCATTGAGCCTTTTTTAGAATACACACAGAAATGGGTTATCATTCTGGCACTTACCTCTAATCCATCGGCCACTGATTTTCAACTTTTTTCCGGTGCGGAAAACAAGCCTCTTTATAGACACGTAATAGATACGGCCAATACTTGGGCAGATAACAACAAAATTATGTATGTGGCAGGAGCAACGCGTCCCCACTTGTTGCAAGAAGTCAGAAAGGCAGCGCCTGATCGTTTCTTGCTGGTTCCCGGAGTAGGTGCACAGGGAGGGGCTATAGAAGAGGTGATGCAATACGGTAAAACCCAGGATGGAGATTTGCTCATTAATGTATCACGGTCTGTTATTTACTCAGATAAAGGATTTGCCCAAGCTGCCGGATTACTTGCCGATTCTATGTCCCGATTTTTCTCGTAATCTATCTTATTGATGAGCAAACGTTCATACGAACTGTCAATAAGTCCGACATTTCCTTTTTTTAATCTCTGGTACCACTTTTGTATTTGATGGAGTACTTGCGGTAACAACACGTCTACCGGGTGTTCTCTTCCTGTTTCCAAAAATAGGGAGGTGGGGTTAGGAGCTCCCTTAAAACGTTGTTGATTTACATTAATCCCAAATCCCACAATGCTGGACAGTAAGTTGTTACCTGACAGTTGGTGCTCAATTAAAATTCCGCAAATTTTATTGAGCCCCACGTAAATATCGTTTGGCCATTTGATGACAGCAGTAAGGTGAAAGGTTTGAAAAAAATCACAAATGGCAAGCGCAGTACACTTTGAAATAAGAAATTGTTTATTGGCAGGAAGAAATACAGGCCTAAGCAAAAGAGTAGCTAATAAGTTCAGGCCTTTATCGCTTTCCCACTTTCGCTCATATTGTCCGTGTCCGCTCGTTTGGAATGAAGTGGTCCAGACAGTACCTTCTTTGGCATGTTTCAGGTTGCGTGCGGCTTCCCAATTTGTTGAATCGATTTCATCAAAGCGGATGATGTGTGGTGTAAACATAGTCGCAAAAGTACTAATTTATCCTTACCTTTGTAGGATAAGAGTTTGAAAATTATATATGAAAGAACTTGAAGTCATAGCAGGTGCTATGCTGGAAAAAAAAGCACAGGATGTTTGCAGCATGGACCTCAGAAAATTGGGAACAACTATTTGTGATTACTTTGTGATATGTCATGCAGATTCCGGAATTCAAGTAAAAGCCATTGCAGACGAAGTGGAAAAACAAATGCTTGTTTCTATGAAACGTCCTGTTATAAGGAGCCAAGGGAAAGAAAACGGTTTTTGGATCATCATGGATTACTCCGATGTTGTGGTTCATATTTTCCAGACAGAATACAGGCGGTTTTACAGACTTGAAGATTTATGGGCAGATGCAGAAATGCATCATTACACAGATTAATTATTTAGCAACATTATGAACGGAAACGTCCCTAATAAAAATAATCCCAAAAAACCTCCTTTACTGCCTACAAAAAGGCGGTTTAATCCCTTTTTCTGGGTATATATTGTATTGATAGCAGTCATTATCTACTTTATGTTTTCCAATCGTTCCAGTGATCCTGTTAAAACAGAGTGGATGGTTGTCAAAGAACAGATGGGACCGGGAGGAGAAATAGAGAAGTTGGTTTATGTAAGCAATTTGCAACGGGCAGAGTTGTATATTAAACCGGATGCACTCGAGAAATATAAAACTAAGTTTGGAGACAAGATCCCCAAATTTGCTCCGCAGTTCTATTTTATTGTTTCGGACAGCTTTGATGCAGAAATGCAGTTTGAGCACTTGCGTAATTCACTTCCGGAAGACCAGCGTTTTAAAATAGAAGTAGAACAACGCTCCAGCTACTGGGGCAGAATCATAGATTGGCTCCTTTTCCCTTTGCTTCTGATACTCATGTGGGTCTTCATGTTCAGACGTATGTCCAGAGGACCGGAAGGAGCGGCAGGAGGGGGAGGTATTTTTAATGTAGGACGTTCACAAGCCAAACTTTTTGAAAAAAGCAAAGCAACAGATAACGTTACTTTCAAAGACGTCGCAGGACTGGAAGAGGCTAAGGTAGAAGTCATGGAAATAGTTGACTTTCTGAAAAAACCGGAACGATATACAAACCTGGGCGGGAAAATTCCAAAAGGTGCTCTGTTGGTGGGGCCGCCGGGAACGGGAAAAACACTGCTGGCAAAGGCAGTGGCAGGGGAAGCTAACGTTCCGTTTTTTTCCATCTCCGGTTCTGATTTTGTAGAAATGTTTGTAGGGGTGGGAGCCTCTAGGGTGAGAGATTTGTTCCGTCAGGCTAAAGAAAAAGCACCCAGCATAGTTTTTATTGATGAAATTGATGCAGTTGGCAGGGCACGTAGTAAGAACACAGGTTTTACTTCTAACGATGAGCGTGAAAATACACTAAACCAGCTTCTTACAGAAATGGACGGTTTTGGAACAAACAGCGGAGTCATTATTCTAGCTGCTACCAATAGAGCAGATATTTTAGATAAGGCTTTGTTGCGGGCCGGCCGTTTTGACCGTCAGATTCACGTAGATTTGCCCGAGCTCAGAGAACGTTTAGAAATTTTTAAGGTCCATTCTCGAGGGTTAAAGCTAGAAGAAGGATTTGACCTGGATTTTTTGGCAAAACAAACGCCGGGCTTCTCCGGTGCAGATATTGCCAACGTATGTAACGAGGCCGCTCTTATAGCCGCTCGTAAGAATAAAAAAGCCATTCAAAAGCAGGATTTCTTAGATGCTATAGACAGAATTGTGGGAGGATTGGAAAGAAAAAGTAAAATCATAAGTCCTCAGGAAAAACGTACGATCGCATTTCATGAAAGCGGCCACGCAACGGTTAGCTGGTTGCTTACACATGCCAATCCCTTACTAAAGGTGACCATTATACCCCGAGGTAGGGCATTAGGAGCTGCTTGGTACCTTCCGGAAGAACGAGCCATAACTACTGTTGAGCAAATGATGGATGAAATGGCCTCGGCTTTGGGAGGGAGAGCAGCAGAAGAACTTATGATAGGACGTATTTCCACGGGAGCTATGAACGACTTAGAAAAAGTCACCCGCCAAGCGTATGCTATGGTGGCTTATTTTGGCATGAGTGATAAAATTGGCAATGTTTCGTTTTATGATTCTACAGAAAGTGCTGGATTTAATTTGGCCAAACCGTACAGTGAACAAACGGCACAGCTTATAGACAAAGAAGTGAAACGAATCATAGATCAGGCTTACCATACAGCAAAAGAGATCTTAAAGAATAATAAAGAAGGTTTTTTGAAATTAGCAGACTTATTGTTGGAAAAAGAGGTGATTTTTGCAGATGACTTGGAAGCCATTTTCGGAAAACGTGCGACAGCAGAAGATACAAAAGAATAGACAAGGTGAGTACGCTGGTTAAAAGGACGTTAAGTGCTCTTATATTTAGTGCGATCATGGTATCTGGGATACTTTTCCATCCTGTTGCATATGCTGCGGTTATGTTGCTTTGCATAGGTATCATGACTCTTGAGTTTTATCGAATGTCATTGGCCGGCTGGAATAGAACAGGACAGATTTTTGGCTTTTTCTCCTCTGTTTTTCTTTTTGTAACTACCTATATAGTAGCCGGATACGGTCTGGTTACTGCCCGGTTTTTTTTGTTGTTTATGCCTTTACCTGTTACGGCAGCGTGGATTACTATACTGTATAGTAAATCAGAAGAAGTAATCAAATCTGCGGCTTTTTTGTTCCTGCCTATCCTTTACATTGCCGTTCCCTTTTCTATGTGCAATTTTCTTGTTTTTCCTTCTGTAGGTTCTTATCGGGGAATAAATCTGTTAGCGCTTTTCATACTTTTGTGGGCCTCTGATATAGGAGGCTATTTGATAGGGATGGGGTTTGGCCAAAAGAAAGGGCACAAACTTTTTCCCAGGGTTTCTCCAAAAAAATCTTGGGAGGGCTTTGTTGGGTGTGTGTTATTTGCTCAGTTGGCTGCAGTAGTTTTGTACAGGTGGAATCCTTTGTTTTTACCTTGGGCGCATTATGCTATATTAGCCTTGATAATCACTGTGTTTGGAGTGCTGGGAGACTTGATTGAGTCAGTTATGAAAAGAAGTTTTGGAGTTAAGGATACGGGAGCCATTATGCCCGGGCACGGAGGCTTGCTGGACAGATTTGATGCTGCACTTATAGCACTGCCCATAGCTATTATTTATATATTGTTTGTGAACCTTACCGGATTGTAATGAGAATACATAAAGAAGGCATAAAATCTATTATAGTGGTGTTTGTGTTTCTGGGCGTGTTGCTGGCGCTTATTTTTGCTTTTTCCTGGAAGAACGTTTGGGTGTTTTTAGTTTTTGGCTTGCTGGCAGCGTATCTTATTTTTCAGGTCTTTGTGTTTTTTAGAATCCCTAACCGTAACATATTGTTTACAGACAACGGAGTCATAGCCCCTGCAGACGGAAAGATTGTTATGATAGAAGAAGTTATGGTAAACGAATTCCTTCAGGAAAAGAGGTGGCAGGTATCTATTTTCATGAACATTTTTAACGTCCATGTCAATTGGTACCCGTGTGGTGGAACCATTACGTATTATAAATACCATCCGGGAGAAAAAATGGTGGCTTGGCATCCTAAATCTTCAGAGAAAAACGAACATACCACTCTTTTTATTGACCAGGGAAAACATATGGTAGGAGTACGTCAGGTAGCAGGACTAATAGCAAGACGTGTGGTATGTAAGGCAAAAACAGGCAAACAAGTTTTGCAAGGAAGCGAATTGGGTATTATCAAGTTTGGGTCCAGGCTAGATATACTGCTGCCCTTAGATGCAGAAATTAAAGTGGAAAAGGGTCAAAGGGTATGGGGCTGTGAAACACTGCTTGCTATGCTCCCAATAGCTGCCGCAGGATCCTTTGATTTGAATACGTAATTGCCGGCCACAAGGATGTCGGCCCCTTTTTTATACAGTATTTCTGCATTGGTATGGTTAATTCCACCATCTACCTGGATGAGAAAATTAAGGTCTTTTTCTTTTCTCATATTGTCCAGTTGCTCTACTTTTTCAAAAGAGGTTTCTATAAACGCCTGACCGCCAAATCCGGGATTAACAGACATTACTAAGACCAGATCTGCCTGGTATATAGCCTGCTCCAGCAATCCCACGGGAGTAGCTGGATTGAGTGCAACACCTGCTTTCATACCCAGGCGGCGAATCTCTTGCAAATCACGATTAAGGTGCGGACACGTTTCGTAGTGAACAGTAAGCCAATTGATTCCGGCTTCTTTGTAACGAGTGTAATAGCGGGAGGGTTCAACAGTCATCAGATGTGCATCCAGCGGTTTTTTAGCATGGCTTGCGATGGCTTCGATAACAGGGAATCCATAAGAAATGTTAGGCACAAATACTCCATCCATGATGTCTAAGTGAAAACCCCATGCCGGGCTTTCATTAACCATCCGGCATGCATCTGCCAGATGACCAAAATCGGCAGACAACATAGATACAGATACTTTACCCATGGTTACACTGTTTTTAAAATTTCAAGAAGGAAATCCCAGAATTTTTGCGTACTGGCAATATCCAGTCTCTCTGCCGGTGAATGGGCTCCTTTTATGGTAGGACCAAAAGAGATCATATCCAGATGGGGGAAGGCATCTAAAAAGATGCCACATTCCAATCCTGCATGGATAGCCTTTACCTGAACCGGAGTATGAAACAATTTTTGATAAGCCTTTTCGCTGATCTTCAAGATGGGAGAGTCCGGGTTGGGAGCCCAGCCAGGATATTCACCTTCATGTGTTACTTTGGCATCGGCCAATCGAAACAAGCTTTCTATTCGGAACGCGGCATTCTTGCGGGCAGAGTTCAAGGCACTACGCTGGCTGGTTCCAATACGGATAACGTGTTGTTTGGTATCCATCTTAACAGACGCGAGGTTGGTAGAAGTTTCTACAAGACCGGGTATTTCTTTGCTCATAGCTAATACACCATGTGGACAAGAATACAAAGCGGCCGTTAGTTTGGCAACTGTTTCTTTGTCTATGCACGTATTTGTTTCGGGAACTTCTAGGATTTCACCGGTGAGTTCCGGGTCTGTTAGTTGATGTTCTTTTTCCCACTCGGCCGAGAGCTTTTTAAAAAGCTCTTTAAATGCCTGTTCATCTTTTTTGTTAACTATACAAACTGCGCTGGCTTCACGTGCTATGGCGTTACGCTTATTGCCACCTGAAATATGGCTTATATCCAATGAGAATTCTTGTTGTACATTCCAAAGAAAACGAGCTAGCGTCTGAACAGCGTTGCACAAGTCTTTATGAATTTCGTCTCCGCTGTGGCCTCCGGTTCCTCCGGAAATGCTTACTCTCAGAAAAACGGTTTTCTCTTTTTTACAAACGGGCACTTCTTTGTAGGTGAAATAAGCCGAGGTATCTATGCCTCCGGCGCAACCTATGAAAACTTCTCCTTCATCTTCCGAATCCAGGTTGAGTAAAATGCTTCCCTTCATAAACCCCGGAGCAACGGCTCTGGCTCCGTCCAGACCTGTTTCTTCTTCTACGGTAAATAAGCACTCCAAAGGACCGTGTTCCAATGAATTATCATCTAAAACTGCCAGTTGGGCGGCTACTCCAATGCCGTCGTCTGCTCCCAAGGTAGTTCCTTTGGCTTTTAGCCACCCCTCTTCCTGATAGCACTGTATGGGATCTTTAGCAAAGTCAAACACAGTATCCTCGTTCTTCTCACAAACCATATCTGTATGGCTTTGTAAAATTACACCAGGCCTGTTCTCACGGCCGGGGGAAGCTGGTTTTCTTATGACAACATTGCCTATGGCATCTGTATTGTATTCCAATCCCCGCTTTATTGCAAACTGTTCCAGGTAACGGGTTATACCGGCTTCGTTCCCGCTCTCGCGTGGGATTTTACATATTTCAAAAAAAAAGGTAAATACAGAAGAGGGTTCAAGGATATTCATAGTCATAGGATTAACCGTTTTTAAGTTTTCTTTCGATATCCGTTACGTATTGACGGAACATGCGGTCTGTATCCATCAGGTTGCAGACAGTATTGTATGAATGCAGTACGGTAGCATGATCTTTTCCGCCAATGAGTGCTCCAATGGTAGCCAGAGAATTCTTGGTGTGGTTTCTGCTAAGGTACATAGCAATCTGACGTGCCTGACATATTTCTCTTTTACGTGTTTTTGAAACCAAAACATCTTGTGGGATACCAAAGTAATTACAGACTATTTTCTGAATTTCCTGTACGGTGATTTCTTTGGGAGTATTGTTAACCAGCCTGTCTGTAATAACTTGTGCCAGTTGTAGGGTAACCGGCTTTTTATTAAAAGTAGCTTGTGCCAGCAAAGAGCATAACGTTCCTTCAATTTCCCGGACGTTTGTAGTGACTTGCTTTGCTATAAACTTAAGAACCTCCTGAGGCACTTCCACTCCTTCGTTGTACGATTTTTTTTCTAAGATGGCCAGACGTGTGGCATAATCGGGAGATTGCAATTCTGCAGAAAGGCCCCACTTAAATCTGGAAAGCAATCTGTCGTCCAGATCCCGCAGGTCTACCGGAGCTTTGTCGCTAGTGAGAATCAGCTGTTTACCCAATTGGTGCAAGTGATTAAAAATGTTGAAATAGGCATTTTGAGTTCCCGGCTTGCCGGCAAACTCCTGTACATCATCAATGATTAGAACATCTATCATTTGGTAGAATCGCATGAAATCTGTCAATTTATTTTTGATGTTTACAGCATCCATAAATTGAATCTGAAACAGATTGGCCGAGACGTACAATACAATTTTATTGGGCAGCCTTTTTTTAATTTCTATACCAATAGCCTGTGCCAAGTGTGTTTTACCCAACCCCGATCCGCCGTATATAAACAAAGGATTAAAAGGGCCACCCGGTTTTTCTGCAATGCTTAATCCGGCAGTACGCGCCAGCCGGTTACAGGAGCCTTCTACAAAATTATCGAAAGAGTAAGCAGCATTAAGTCGTGGATCAATCTTTACTTGTCGCAATCCCGGTACTACATAGGGACTTGCGATTTCGTTTTTGTTGATTCTTGTGAAAGGAATGGATTTGTTTTGAAAATGGCCTTGCCCCTGGTGAGGCATGGGAACTCCCTTGCTGCATGAATCTACTTTTACGTAATATTCCAGTTTGGCTGAATTCCCAAGTTCCTTCCTTAAGCAATGACCCAGCAAATCAATGAAATTTTCTTCCAGATATTCCCTGAAAAAATGAGACGGAACCTCTATGGTCAGGATATTGTTCTTAAGTTTCAGGGGAACAATGGGTTCAAACCATGTTCCAAAACTTGAAGGCTGAATATTATCTTTGATAATAGTCAGACAGTTATTCCAGACAACTTGGTGAGGTAACAGGGGCATATTAGGATTTTGGGGTTAATGTTTACAAAAATGGTTGAAAAAAATGGTAAAAAAAAATGAAAAAGACTTGTATTTTTCGAAAATTCAATAACACCTTAATAATCAAGGTAAAAAAACTAAAAAACCTAACAGGCTGTGTATCAGAAATGTATGAATTGACAAAAAGTGCCTTTCGTTGACACATCAACATTTAAGACGAAATTGTGATTTCAAAAAACACTGATTTTAAAGTATTTTTTTGGGTTTTCACCCATCAGATGCAATAAGGAATCTGCCCTATGTAAAACACGGGTTACAGCATGGTACAACTGAGGGTCACCGGTAAGTTGCCCTAATGTACCATCGGGATTGTTCAGTTGGTCCAACAGCTCTTTAAGGCCGTTTATAACGCCTGCCACGTCTTGATCTTTCCATTGTGAAGCCATCCCCTCAAAATGTTCCAATGTAGCGGTAAGGCGAACCGTTGCTTTGTTTAACCCTAAAAAAAGCGTATCTGCTCCGGTGAAAATCCGGTCAAGAGTTCCTTTGTTCTCATTCAGCGCTTTTGTAAAAGTGTTAATTTCTTTCAGAGACCCGTTTAGGTGTTTTAACACATCCTGTACCTGGTCTCTGTTTTCCTCGCTTAATAATCGGGTAAGATCCAACACAGCCAGTTCCACACTTGATATAAGTCCCGAGATATCATCTTTTAATAAGCCCAAATCATTGGTAAGCATACTAATAAGGTCATGTTGAATAGAAGAAGCCAGAGTATCTCCCGAGGAATGCATGTCTTCTTGGGATCCAAGCAGCAATTGCACAGCTTTGCCTCCTAAGATATCTGCGCTGTATATTTCGGCTACTGTTCCCCGAGGTATGGGAAAATCTTTTTTCAACCTCATTTTCACGACCATTTTTTTACTTTCCCGATCAAATTGTATGTTATCTACACTTCCGGCAGTAAGCCCTAATACAGAAACAGGACTTGTGGGGTCCAATCCCCACACATTGGTATAGATTGCGTAATAGGTATTTGTTCCGCTAAAAAGATCGTTACCCTTTAGGAACTGAATGGTAAAATAAAGGAAAACTATGACAATCAGTGAGAAAAACCCAATTTTTAATTCTCGGCTAAATTTCTTTTTTTTCATGAATTAAGGATTAACTGGAACAAGACGACCGTCTTTAATGGCAATTACAAAAGCATCCGGATGAGAACCGGCCCTAAGCTCATCACAGTAGTTTTGTGCTTCTACTGCATTGATAAAATCACCTAAAAAATATTTGCATTTATAGATGTGATCTTCACAGATGATATGCTTTATACTGGGATAAGATTTTAAAACGGTATGAGTGGAAGGAAGTACCGTTTTAGAAGCAGCTATTTGTACGTGATAGGTGGTAATTGAAGCTTTTTTGATACCTATTTTTTGCTCTTTGTACTTGCCGTTTTCTGCATACGTTTTCATATAGTTTTCAAATCCTAAAAAAAGCTGTTTGGCTATTTTCTTTTGCCCGTCTGCCGAGCCTAGGATTCTTCTGTCTGTAGCACTGTTTATAAATCCCATTTCTACAAGAACGGCGGGCATAGAGCAATAGGCCAGTACCACAAAACCGCCTTCTTTCATTCCCCTGTCTTTTGCCGAACCCCTTAAAGGACCTTCTCGCAGGGCTTGTTGGATGCAACTGCCCAGAATTCTGGACTGCCTCATAATGGCCTCTTTCTGGAAATTGAAAACAATCATGGACTGGGGGTTATCCGGGTCAAAACCTTCGTACTTGGTTTTATAATCTTCTTCAAACTTGATAACTTCGTTCTCTTTAAGGACAACATCATAGCTGTCGTCTTTCCTTTGACTTCTGTCTCCTCCAAAAACCCAGGTTTCCGGGCCAACGGCCACCGTGGTACTTTTCCGGGCTGAGTTTACATGAATGGAAATAAATAAGTCTGCATGGAGCTCAGAAGCCATAGTCCCTCGTTTGTCCAGATCTACAGCCACATCTTTATCACGAGTATAAACAACATCAATATTGGGGTAATGTGTCTTGATCTCCTGTCCCAAGTATAAAGCGACTGCCAGGTTGATGTCTTTTTCCCGTAACTTTCTATCGGGGCTAAGAGCACCGGGGTCACGACCTCCGTGGCCGGGATCAATTACTATCTTGCGGAGTACAGGACCTGAAAAAGCTTGTCCCATGATGGCATGCGAATTGCAGATACAGAGAAAGCCCACCAGTACAGGAATCAGTTTTTTCATATATATTTGCAGTTTATGTCTGCTGAAGGCAAAGATAAGAAAAGTATTTTTCATACGGTATGTTGTCTGGTGTTCCTTATGCTGGGTACTCAAGTTTTGTGGGGACAGCAAAAACGACTCCCAGAAAATGCCATTTCTCCTATAAGCGAAAAGTATAAACACCGGCTGCTTGCTCCGGTTACAGTTATGCAGGAGAAGCCTTTGCTGTCTGTTATGTGGGAAACATTGAGTTTCTATACAGGGCATGAAAAACCTGAAGTAGGCATGTCTGAGTCTCAGATGGACAGTTTGGCCCATATGGAACTTATCCGTGCAAAAACTCAGCTGGAAGCCCCGGCTTTTTCCGTGGCCAGAGATTCTGTTGTAGAAGACTTTAGCCAAGGGAAGACCATGTTGTACTATTATGGGGATGTAAAAGTTACCTACGGCAACATGGAAATTACTGCGGAATATATGGAGTATGATGCAGATTCAAAAACAGTGTTTGCTACCGGAATAGTAGATTCTTTAGGAATTATGCAGGGAAAACCCGAAATGAAAGAAGGGAACAATAACTACAAGATGGAGTCTGTCTACTACAATTTCGCTTCCAAAAAGGCACGTATAAACAACATGGTAACGCAAGACGAACAGGGGTTTCTTCATGGAAAAAACCTAAAAAAAATGCCGGATAACTCCATTAATATTCGTGACGGCAAGTACACTACTTGTGATGCTGAGCATCCACACTTCTACTTACACATGACCAATGCCAAAATTACTACAGACGAAGACGGAAATATGGGTCAGACCATTTTTGGCCCGTCATATGTGGTTCTTCTGGACGTTCCTACTCCTATCATTGTGCCTTTTGGTTTTGTTCCTAAACGTCCCGAGCGCTCCGGCGGATTGCTTATTCCTACTTATGGAGAAGAGGTGGCTCGCGGCTTTTTTCTAAGAGACCTTGGGTATTATTTTGTTTTTGGAGATTATTTGGATTTTTCTGTTACCGGTGATATTTATACGATGGGCTCTTGGGCTGTGAAAGGTACGGCAAGGTATAAGAACAGGTATAAATACAACGGAAGCTTGAACGTAAACTATTCTAAAAATATAACAGGCGAGAGGGGATCACCCGACTTTAGTGAATCGGGTGATTTTTCCATTCGTTGGAACCATGCGCAAGATCCCAAAAAACGTCCGGGGACTTCTTTTAGTGCCTCGGTAAATTTTTCCAGTCCTACTAATAACCGTTTTAACAGCCAATCTATTGACGAAGCCCTTCAGTCTCAAACCTCATCCAGTATATCGTATGCAAAATCTTTTGCAGGAACGCCCTTCAACTTGTCTGTTAACTTGTTGCATAGCCAAAACAACAGAGATTCTTCCTATGCGCTGACCTTACCCAACCTTACTTTTACTATGAGCCGTATCAATCCGTTTCAGAGAAAAGTGAGGGTAGGTAAAAAAAAGTTCTATGAAGATATCAGCATTAGTTACGGTACAGCTTTTCAAAACAAACTGAACTTTAAAGCCTCTCAGTTTGGCTCTCCCGATTTTTGGAATGATTTCAGAACGGGAATGCAACATAATTTTTCTATAGGGTTGCCTAGTTTTACCTTATTAAAATACCTAAACTTTTCCCCATCGGTTGCTTACGGTATGAATTGGCACTTTATGAGCGAAACAAGGGATTTTGATCCGGAAACACAGAAAGTAGTATCTGAGCTCTCAAAGCCTTTTAGTGAGTTTGGAATCACGCAAACGTATTCGGGGGGCATTTCCATGTCTACCCGAATTTACGGAATGTTTAACTTTAATCCCCAAAGAAGGGTGAGGGCTATCCGACACATGATAACGCCTTCTGTTGGGTTTAGTATTCGTCCGGAACTGGGCACGTCGGCTAACGGTTTTGTAACCCTCGACTATACAGACAGCTTGGGAAAATCACACTCCGTAGAGTATAACAAATACAATAAGTCTGTTTACGGTCCTCCTTCCAAGGGCAAAACGGCAGCCCTTAGCTTTTCTTTAGGTAATAACCTAGAAGCAAAGGTGTTCAACAAAAAAGACACCACAGAAAAGGGGGGACTAAAAAAAATAAAACTGATAGACAACCTATCCCTTAGTGGTTCCTACAATTTTCTTGCAGATTCTATGAAGCTATCCAACATTAATGTGACGCTTTCCACTTCCATTTTTGAAAAAATGGGTATCAATGCCAATGCTGTCTTTGACCCTTATGCTGTTAATGATCAAGGGCAACGAATCAATACACTGAATTTGCTCAAAGCAGGGAGTCCGGCCAGATTAACCAATGCCAGTTTTTCTACCGCCTATTCTTTCAACGGTGGAGGTAAAGACAGCAAAAACAGTGCTTATCAGTTGGTATATGAAGATCCGCACACGGGGGCTTATATACCCGGGGGTTGGGTTTATTATATGGACCCCGAAATTCCGTGGTCTGTTAACTTTAATTACAGTTTTTCTTATAACAAGTCTTATACTTACGCAAACGAGATACTTAACACAAATCACAATTTCACACAAACCTTAGGTTTTTCTGCACAAGTGAAAATTACGAAAGACTTTAATATAAACGTAAGAAGTGGGCTTGATTTGATGAAATTTAAACTTACTACAACGCAGTTAAGTGCTACTTATGACTTACATTGTTTCCAGATTTCTTTCTCTTGGGTACCTAACGGACAATGGGAAAGCTGGAGTTTTAGAATTGCAGCAAAAGCATCTGCCCTTGCCGATGTTTTACAGTATAAAAAGAGCTCGAGTTTCTGGGATAATTAAAATTTTTATATATTTGTAACATCTTAGCTTTTATTTCATAGCTATTATCCAACTACTTTAACACATTTTGAATGTACGATATTATTGAGCTTAGCAACAAGTCTATGGAAGAGCTCCATGGAATTGCAAAGGCATTGGGTATCAAAAAATTGGACACCTATGCCAAAAACGATCTGATTTATCAGATTCTAGATGTACAGGCAGAAACAGGAGCTGCTGCTGCCTCTGAGAAGGATACTTCTAAACCTAAAAAACAAGCTCCGCCACGGGCCGCTAAAACAAAGGCAAAAGATTCGAACGTAGAGAAAAAACCTACTGACGGAAAAGAGCCTAAAGCCGCAGAAGAAGTAAAGAAAGCTTCAGATACCAAAAAGGCAGAGCCCAAAAAACCAGAACCCAAAAAGCCAGAACCCAAAAAGCCAGAACCCAAAAAGCCAGAAACCAAAAAGTCTGACCCCAAGAAGCCGGAAACTCAGAAAAAGGTCGACACAAAAAAAGCCGTTGAAACTAAAAAGGTAGAAGCCAAGAAGACCGATACAAAGGCATCTGATGAGGCTAAGAAAGAAGAAAAGAAGGAGACTAAACAAGCAAAAGCTGAGCTTCCTAAAGAAGAAACTGGAAAGGAAGCGGGTCCCGAAGTAAAGCCTGCCCCCAGGCCAAGAGGCAGACCCAGAAAAGTTCAAGATCCTGAAAAGAAAGAGGTAAAAAAAGAGGAAGAAACAAAGACTGCCCGTCAGACTATTGCAAAAGACGTTCAAAAGCAGAGGCAGGAGCATAGTGCTAAAAAGCCTGAGTACGAAGGAGTTGTTAGGGCTGTTGGCGTACTGGAAATCATGCCGGACGGATATGGGTTTCTTCGTTCCTCTGATTACAACTACTTAAACTCCCCCGATGATATATACTTGTCTCAGCAACAGATTAAAATGTATGGTCTGAAAACAGGTGATACGGTTAGTGGAGAGATTAGACCTCCTAAAGAAAACGAAAAATTTTTTCCTTTAGTCAAAATTCATGAAATCAATGGACGTCAACCCGAGTTTATTAGGGATCGGGTACCTTTCGATTTCCTTACTCCTCTCTTCCCCGATCGGAAATTTGATATCACCTCCAAAGGGCACAATACGCTTTCTAACCGCATTGTGGATTTGTTCACGCCCATTGGGAAAGGTCAACGTGGTTTAATTGTGGCGCAGCCTAAGACCGGAAAGACAGTACTGCTTCAGTCTTTGGCAAATGCCATAGCAGACAACAATCCCGAGGTGTATATGATAGTGTTGCTTATAGATGAACGTCCGGAAGAAGTGACCGATATGGCACGTAACGTAAGAGCCGAGGTTATTGCTTCTACTTTTGATGAATCTGCAGAAAGGCACGTAAAAGTAGCCGGGATTGTTTTGGAAAAGGCCAAGCGTCTGGTAGAATGCGGTCACGATGTGGTAATTCTGCTAGACAGTATTACTCGGCTGGCCAGGGCATTTAATACTGTACAACCGGCTAGCGGTAAAGTGTTGAGCGGTGGAGTAGATGCTAACGCTTTGCAAAAACCCAAACGCTTTTTTGGAGCTGCCCGGAACATTGAAAACGGAGGATCGCTTACCATTTTGGCTACGGCTTTGATTGATACAGGCTCCAAAATGGACGAGGTGATTTTCGAGGAATTTAAAGGAACCGGTAATCTGGAGCTGCAGTTGGATAGAAGGTTGTCTAACAAGCGTATTTTCCCTGCTGTAGATGTAACGCTCAGTTCTACACGTAGGGAAGACTTGCTAATGGAAAAAGATACACTTAACCGCGTCTGGATTTTACGTAACTATCTGGCAGACATGAATTCTGTTGAAGCTATGGAGTTTATGAAAGACCGGCTTATGAGAACGGAAGACAACAAAGAGTTTTTGATTACCATGAACCAGTAAAGTACCCTATCCCGGCATCATTTACCAGGCACCCACAAGACGTATACTTGCCGTTACCAAAAGCGCCAGAGCAATTTTAAGGGCTTTAGCAAGAAAAAAGCCCTTTTTTGTTTCTGCCAATAGAGGGAGTCCGGCATGTCCTTCCTGAACAATACTGTTTGCCAGAAGTATACTAAAGGGGAGAGTGCCTGTTGCAAAAAGTGTTACAAAAACCAGATGGGGGCCCGAAGTTGGAATTATACCAATGAGAATTGCCAAGGATAAAACTATCCAATATTGCTCATGCATCCATTGTGTTATATCTAAACTGCCTACCAAAAAATGGATTACAAGCAACGTCCCAGATGTCCAAAGCAGGATTTTTAAAAAATGATGCTTTATAATGTGATTCCAAACGTGTTCTTCAATAAAGTGACGTGTTGAAAATAGCATGAATACAAGAGTTACAAGCGACAAGCCTGCAAATATAAGGTTGAGCCATTCTTCAGAAAAAAGGGAAGGATGAAGGTGTTCTTGCCCGTGATGTTCGTGTTCTAAAAACCCTGTAAAAATACTGACAATAAAAAGCATCAGCCCTAAAAGCAGGAGCAGACGTTTGGCTCCCGGCTTTTTAAAATTATTGCCAAACGTTCCCCAAACACTTGGTTCATCCCGGCCCTCATGGTCTGTATGGTTTTCATGAATGTGCGTGTGAATATTGAAGTTTTCCGGGCAACACACAAACGGAACTTTGCGTACAAACTTGTTTACCAGCAAGCCTGTTATAATGGAAAGAACAAAAAGAGAGGCAAAAAGAACCAGAGAGGTTTTAGGCATGATGGCCAACATAAGAAAAGACTCGTCACCGGCAGTAGCTATCATCATAGCTACCAAAGCTCCAAAAGAGACCAGATTATGCGTATACAAACTGACTACCACAAAACCTCCGCTGCAACCGGGAAGTACTCCAAGGAAGGCTGAAAGTAAAATTTGCAACAACGGCTTGTTTTGCAATTTTTCCAGAGCAATTCCTTTGCTGGTGATGTTTATGTATTCAATAAAAATCATCATTACCATAACCAGACCGGTAATGAGTATGCTTTGCTTGATAATCTCGGTCAACCACATAAGTGAAATGGCTTATTAACTTATAAGAGCTTTACTATATGTGCTGCTGCACTAAAAGAGTCTATTTTACCCTCCCTTACCTTTCGCTCCATACGGATCCATTCGTCTTTTATACTCGGATTGTTATAAAAGTCTGATAATAAGTAATCTTCAATACTTTCTCTCATCCAGTGAACCGATTGTTCTGCCCG
This sequence comes from Bacteroidales bacterium, assembly GCA_012510445.1. GTDB lineage: Bacteria > Bacteroidota > Bacteroidia > Bacteroidales > UBA932 > DMER64. The sequence continues at coordinate 51,425 of JAAZIA010000023.1, read as the reverse complement.
TTGCTTATAGAAGAACCCATTTTCTTTTGTCAGGCTCATATACTGATGTATGGTTTTGGAGATTTCTTCCATTCCTGTATTCTCCAGTGAAGAGGCGGTCAAGGTAAGAGGAATCCATCCGGAAGGAGAAGGCGGGAAAAGTTGGAGAGCTCCCTGATATAATGACTGCGCCTGGCTTGCTTTATCTATGTTATTTCCGTCTGCTTTATGAATTACCAACAAGTCCGACATTTCCATAATTCCACGTTTTATGCCCTGAAGGCCATCACCGGCACCGGTCAACATAAGCAGTAAGAAAAAATCCGTCATGGAATGGACAACTGTTTCTGATTGGCCAACTCCTACCGTTTCAATAAAAATAGTATCGAAGCCGGCTGCTTCACATAAGATTACAGATTCTCTTGTTTTACGGGCAACTCCTCCAAGAGATCCTCCGCTGGGAGAAGGTCTTATGAAAGCATGGGGGTCATTGGCAAGGGTCTCCATACGTGTTTTATCACCCAAAATGCTCCCCTTGCTTTTTCCACTGCTGGGATCAATGGCTAGAACAGCTAATTTATGCCCAGCAGCCGTTATGTGTTTTCCAAAAGTTTCTATGAATGTACTTTTACCCACACCGGGAACTCCGGTGATACCCACTCGTATGGAGTTTCCTGAATAAGGCAAGCAAGCAGATATCAGCTCTCTTGCTTTTTCTCTGTCTTTGTTTAATGTGCTTTCAACTAGCGTAATGGCCCGGGCCAGCATAGGAATGTCTCCTTTTCGTATGCCTTCCAGCAAGACAGAGATATCCGGATTTTTACCCGGTCTTTTCTTTATGATATGAAGAGCCCTTGGGTTAATAGCCGGAGGTTGTGGTACTCCTTCATTTACTTTTAGTGCAGAATCTATATTTTTACAAGGGTCCATACTTTATCAATTATTTTATACGACCGTAAACCAATAAATTTATGGTAGGTCTGGAAGGGGCATTCGTTGTAAGGCTGACGGTATAAATTACTTCGCCGGTATCTTTGACCGCCTCTTCTGGAATAACTACGTTCACAGGAGTGCTTGAGCCCGGAAGCACCTGTTGGTTCATAGTCACTTTGATGTTAGGGTGACTAGTATCTATTTTATAGATAACTAGCGTGCTTTTTCCTTTGTTAAAAAGAACAAAATCTGCTCTGATTGGGGAACCTGCAGAAGCAACATTAAAATCAATAGCGCTTTTACTCATTTGCGGAAGAGGAGCTCTTTTTTTATCTGCCGCTGTTAATCCGGCCGTATTCATTTTAACAGATGCTTTTACTGTTACCACATGCAACGGGTCTTTTTTATCATTGAGGATTAGCTGTGCATGGTAAATAACATCTCCCCATTCCTCTTTGTTTTTAGTATCTATCGTGTAGCGAATGAAGCCCCTTTCTTTGGGATCTAGGCGTGTGCCGGGCAGTTGCAACACCAAGTTAGGGTGATTGCTTATAGCTTTTAAGAAAACTGGTTTTTTCCCGGTATTAATGATTTCTATAGAGTCTGTTTTTGTCGCTCCCTGGTTAATCTGTCCCATTTCTAAGAGTTGTCTTCGAAGCCTTAGAGAACCCATAACCACGGGATGTGTTTGGGTTATAGATACTTTTTTTCTATGTACAACCCCACGAATACGTAATACATAAGGGCGAGGAAATCCGGCTATATAAACAGCTAAAGATTTATCAAAAGGGTAGGGACCCTGGTCGTTACTAAAGGTAACCTTGATTGTTCCTTTTTCACCCGGTTTAACCGGTGCTCTTGTCCATTCCGGAGCGGCACAACCGCAGGAAGAAACTACGGTTTGAATCACAATGGGCTTGTCCCATTTGTTGGTAAATGTAAACGTATGTGACTTGGGACCGTCGTCGATTCTAAAATCCCCGAAGTCATGAATGGTTTTATCAAATACCACCCTGTTGTCGTTACTTTCTTGTTCTACGGTGGGGCTTTGCAGTAAAACGGCTGTAAATAGGAAAAGAAGCAGCTTCATACCCTAATACTTGTCTTTTTACAAAGGTAGTAAGAATTTAATTCATATATTTGCAGAATTATTTATAACCATTAGTCAATTTTTTTACCATGGCACACAGAATTACTGAAGACTGCACAGCATGTGGAACTTGTATTGATGAATGTCCCGTTGACGCAATTTCTGCCGGGGATATTTACGTAATTGATGCAGATGAATGCATTGATTGTGGGGCTTGCGCTGCAGTTTGTCCGGTCGGAGCTATTTTAGCTGAATAATCCGGAGTCTTAACAAATTCGGAATGATTACGTCCGGTCAAAGGCCGGCTGAAATGTTTTCAGCCGGCCTTTTCTTTTACATACAGAAAAAGTGTAACTTTGTAAGTTATCTGAAATAGTAATATTAAGCATTACCTATGGCTTCATTAATAGATTTTATTGGGAAAATTTTTGGTTCTAAAGCAGATAGGGATCTAAAGCAATTGACCCCTTATGTTGAAAAGATCAAAAAAGAATACGAACGAATAGACCCATTAGACTCCGATGCCTTACGTGAAGAAACACAGAAAATCAGGCTAATCATTGAAGAGTTTATTGCGGAAGATGAAAAACAGAAGGCTTTCCTAAGGGAACAGTTGGAAGATGTAGAAATTGAAATTGACAAAAAAGAAGTACTGGCAACAGAGGTAGATAAGCTCACAAAGAAGATTGACATTAAGATTGAAGAAGTACTTGATAAGGTACTTCCGCAAGCTTTTGCCATTATGAAATCTACGGCTAGGCGATTCAATGACAACACCTCAATAGAAGTGACTGCTACCGACTTTGACAGACAGTTGTCTACTCACAGAGATTACGTAGAGATCCGTGGAGACAAGGCTGTTTGGCAAAACCAATGGATGGCGGGAGGTAATATGATCACATGGGACATGGTACATTACGATGTCCAGCTTATAGGCGGAGTAGTACTTCATCAGGGAAAAATCGCAGAGATGGCTACCGGTGAAGGAAAAACGTTGGTAGCAACGCTTCCGGTGTTTTTGAATGCACTGGCAGGGAAAGGAGTGCATATTGTAACGGTTAACGATTATTTATCGCGCCGAGATGCAGAATGGATGGGGCCTCTTTATGAATTTCATGGTCTGAAAGTAGATTGCATTGATAAGCACCAACCCAATTCAGAAGAAAGAAAAAAAGCCTACCGTGCAGATATCACGTTTGGAACGAACAACGAATTTGGCTTTGACTACCTGCGGGACAATATGGCCATAAACCGCGACGACCTGGTACAAAGGAAACACCACTATGCTATTGTGGACGAGGTAGACTCGGTATTGGTAGACGACGCTCGTACGCCGTTGATTATTTCGGGACCTGTGGCCAGGGGAGACGATCAGCAGTTTAACGAATTTCGCCCCATAGTAGAACAGCTGTATACGGCACAACGTTCCCTTGTTCAGCAGCTGCTGGCAGAAGCACGCAAGTTGATAGGAGAAGGAGATGAAGAAAATGGAGGCAAGCTGCTGCTTAGGGCTTTTAAAGGTCTTCCCAAATACAACCCTCTGATTAAATACTTGAGCGAGACCGGAATAAAACAACTGCTGCAGAAGACAGAAAACTTTTACATGCAAGACAACAACAAGCAAATGCACCTGATCACAGACGACCTGTATTTTGTGATTGAGGAACAGTTGCGCTCTGTTGATCTGACAGAAAAAGGACACGATCTGATTGCTAAGAAAATGAGCGATTCCACCTTCTTTATCTTACCTGATATTGGAACGGAAATTTCTGAACTGGAAAAGAAAGATTTAAGTGTACAAGAAAAAGAAGCAGCTAAAGATGAACTGCTTGGTGAATATGCCGTAAAATCGGAAAGAGTTCATACAGTCAATCAGCTGTTGAAGGCTTATGCCATGTTTGATAAAGACGTGGAATACATTGTAGTAGATAATAAAATTAAGATTGTAGATGAACAAACGGGTCGTGTTCTGGAAGGAAGGCGTTACTCTGACGGTTTGCACCAGGCTATAGAAGCTAAAGAACGTGTAAAAGTAGAGGCTGCCACCCAGACGTTTGCTACTATTACGCTTCAGAATTATTTCAGAATGTACCACAAGTTGGCCGGTATGACAGGAACAGCAGAAACAGAAGCGGGTGAATTTTGGTCTATATACGAACTGGACGTAGTAGTTATTCCTACCAACCGTCCTGTAGTACGTAAAGATGAAGACGATCTGATTTATAAGACAAAACGGGAAAAATACAACGCGGTCATAGATAAGATTACAGATCTCACAAAAAACGGAAGGCCGGTACTTGTAGGTACTACTTCTGTGGAAGTATCTGAATTGTTAAGTCGGATGTTGAAAATGCGAGGTATTAAGCACAACGTGCTGAATGCCAAGCAGCATGCCAGAGAAGCAGAAATTGTGGCAGGAGCCGGGCATGCAGGGGCTGTTACCATTGCAACGAACATGGCAGGAAGGGGAACCGATATTAAACTAAGGGAGGGAGTGCGTGAAGCAGGAGGGTTGGCTATTGTGGGAACGGAACGTCATGACAGCCGTCGAGTGGACAGGCAGTTGCGTGGTCGTGCCGGACGTCAGGGAGACCCGGGATCTTCTGCCTTTTTTGTTTCGTTGGAAGACGACCTTATGCGGCTTTTTGGCAGCGGAAGAATTGCATCGGTAGTAGATAAAATGGGCATGCAAGAAGGGGAAGTGCTGCAACATTCCATGTTGTCAAATTCCATAGAAAGAGCGCAAAAGAAAGTAGAAGAAAACAACTTTGGGGTTAGGAAAAGGCTTCTGGAGTATGACGACGTAATGAATTCGCAACGCGAAGTAATTTATACAAGACGGCGTAACGCATTGTATGGAGAAAGGGTAGATGTGGACGTAGCCAACATGATGTCTGATTTTGCAGATGCTTTTGTTCAGCAGATGGACGGAATGGATTACGACAGTTTTAACCATGAGCTTATTCGACAAATATCCATTGAGTGTGGGATGAGCCGGGAGTTCTTTAAAGAAAGCCATACTGCTCAGTTGTCCGAGGAGTTGTCCGAACAAATTTACAAGTCCTACAACAGAAGGTCAGAAGCGTTGGTAAAGCAGGCTTGGCCCATCATGAAAAGAATTTATGAAACTCAGAGGGCCACGTATGAAAACGTAGTGGTACCGGTAGGTGACGGAAAACGTATTTACCAGGTTATCGTAAACCTTAAGAAGGCGTACGATAGCAAAGGGAAAGAATTGATGCGTGCCATTAATAAAACCATCAACCTGGTGATGATAGACGAATATTGGAAGGAACACCTAAGGGATATGGACGACTTGAAGCAATCTGTTCAAAGCGCTACTTACGAACAGAAAGATCCGTTACTTGTTTATAAACTGGAAAGTTTTAACCTTTTTAGCCAAATGCTGGAAAAGATTGCACGCGAAGTGCTTTCTTTTTTGCTCAAAGCTCATATTCCTTTACGTACCGATCAGGACAGGTTGGATAAAGCAGAGAGCCAAAGCAGGAGGACAGATATGAGCCAGACACAGACCTCGCGCCCCGACTTGTTAACACAATCGGCAGAACCCAGGTCGAATGCTCCCGTTCATGTAGAAAAACAAGTGGGTAGGAACGAACCTTGTCCTTGTGGAAGCGGAAAAAAATTCAAACATTGTCACGGTAGAAACGTTTAATTCATTTCAATTCATAAGATTTATATGGTATACGATTTAGCAATTATTGGTTCGGGGCCTGCAGGATATGTGGCGGCTATCCGTGCTTCGCAGTTAGGTTTCAAAACTGTGGTTATTGAAAGAGGCCCTCTGGGTGGGGTATGTTTAAACTGGGGATGTATTCCCACAAAAGCGTTACTCAGGAGTGTTGAAGTGTTACAACTCTCCAGAAATTCATCTGCCTATGGAGTAAACCTTGCAGGTACTGTGGAACCCGATTTGGAAGCCATAGTAACCAGGAGCAGGCAAGTTTCTTCACAAATGGCCAAAGGAGTAGAATACCTGCTGAAGAAAAACAAAGTGAAGGTAGTTCATGGACGTGGAAGCATACAGACCCAAGGTAAAGTACTTGTTGGCGAACGTACCATAGAAGCAAAAAACATATTGATAGCTACCGGAGCAAAGCCAAACTCGCTTCCGGGAGCCTCTATTGACGGCAAAAAAATCATAGGGTACCGTCAGGCATTGATTCCTGAAAGAATACCGGAAACCATGGCCGTGATAGGTTCCGGTGCCATAGGTACAGAACTTGCTTATTTCTATCATTCCATGGGAACTAAGGTAACTCTTATAGAGTACTTGGATCAACTGGTTCCTACAGAGGATACCGATATAGCTGCGCAATTGAGCCGCTCGTTCCGGAAGGCAGGCATAAAAGTAATGACTTCAGCCGCTGTTACGAATGCAGAAAAATTTGAGAAAGGATGCAAATTGGAAATTAAAACAAAGAAAGGGAAAGAATATGTAGAAGCCGAGGTTGTCCTTTCAGCGGTAGGAGTAATCCCCAACACGGGTAATATGGGGCTGGAAGAGTTAGGAGTAGAAATGAACCGAGGGAGAATTGTGGTAGATAAAAACTTTATGACTACAGTTCCGGGGATTTATGCGGTGGGAGATGTCCTTTCTACTCCAGCTCTGGCACATCTTGCCTCTGCAGAGGCCATTTGCTGTGTAGAACGTATAGCCGGACTGGAAACGCCCGATGTAGATTACGACAGTGTACCGGGCTGTATCTATGCTACTCCCGAGATCGCCTCTTTTGGATTACGTGAAAAAGAAGCCAAAGAGAAAGACATAGCCGTAAAAATTGGAAAGTTCCCGTTTACAGCCTCCGGAAAAGCTACTGCTGCAGGAGAGAGAGATGGTTTTGTAAAACTGGTATTTGATGCAACAGATGACCGTCTACTGGGGGCACATATAGTGGGAGCTCATGCTACGGAAATGATAGGACCTTTGGTAGCGGCACGGGGAAAACAAATTACTGCTTACGATCTTAAGCAAACCATTTTTCCTCACCCCACTATGAGCGAAAGCATTATGGAAGCAGCTGCTCAAGCGGCTGACCGGTGTATACATCTGTAAAACAGAGCTGCTGGTTTAGCGCTCATCGGAAATGTGGTACTTGTTTCTTTCAGAAGCGTTTCGGGTGATTAGTTCTCCAATGAAACCGGCAAGAAACAGCTGTAGACCCAATACAACGGCCAAAAGAGCCAGGTAGAAAAGTGGCTGGTCCGTAACCGGTCTATAAGGCATTCCGTGGGATTGCCAGTAGATTTTTTGAATAATCAGCCACAGGGCAATGATACCGCCTGCTAAAAACATGAGTGACCCAAAGAGACCAAAAATGTGCATGGGTCTTTTACCAAAACGAGCTAAAAACCATAACGTTAACAAGTCTAGGTATCCGTTTACAAAACGGCTCAACCCAAACTTACTCTTTCCGTATTTACGGCGAGCATGTACTACCGGTTTCTCTCCAATTTTTGTAAAGCCGGCTTCTTTAGCCAGATACGGTATGTAACGGTGCATTTCTCCGTATACCTCTATGTTTTTAATGACTTCTTTGCGGTACGCTTTTAGTCCGCAGTTCATATCATGTAACTTGATACCTGTAACGGCTCTGGCTGTAGCGTTGTATATACGTGAAGGAATATTTTTAGTAAAGATCCTGTCTTTACGCTTCTTTTTCCAGCCCGATACCAAGTCGTACGTACCGTCTGCCACCATATTATATAAATCCGGAATCTCTGCAGGATCGTCTTGAAGGTCGGCATCCATAGTAACTATTACCTGCCCTTTTGCTGCTTGAAAACCACAGTACAAAGCGGCTGATTTTCCGTAATTGCGACGAAATTTTATGCCACGTACCCGCTTGTCTTCTTCTGCTTTACTGGAAATAAAATCCCAAGACCCGTCTGTACTACCGTCGTCTATAAAGATGATTTCATACTCCGGCAAAGTGTCGCTCTCCTGCTTACCTAGCGGTTTGCTAAGAACGCTTTGGATACGCTCCAACAACTCCGGAAGCGATTCCCGCTCGTTGTACAATGCAATGACAATGGAAAGGTTCATGGGATAATCAGTTAATCAAATGGAGTTACGTTTACTTTGTGCCTGGTTCCGTTGGCTAATATAGAAGACCAAAGAAGCCCCAGGATGTTGAAATATATCAGTTGAAATACCGTAACAATAACAGGCATACGATCCAGAAGCTTGTCTATATTAATATCTGTATTTGTGGCTCCGGCTTGTTCCAATCCCATGTATAAGGCATCTGTGAATTGGGAAATAAAATCGGGAAACAGAAACATAATATGCAAATAGTAATAACCGGCTGCGATTAGGGATGAACAGAAAGAAATGGCAAGGCCAAATTTGAAAGCATCTGAATAAGTATACGTTTCTTTTTCTTTACCATAAGCTTTCATTACGTAAAATAACAATCCAAGCGTTCCGGCCAGTTTGACAGCCCAAAGTACAAACCCCAGCATTTTACTGCTTGTGGGTAAGACCGTTTGTAAAACGGTAAAGAAAATGGTAATGAGGGCCAGTAGGATACCGTATATGGCGGCCTTGTTCCAAAAATTCTGATTCATCTGTAGTTTGTTTGAGATATATAGGTCACAAAGTAACCAAAATTTTTAAAAAATACCTAACTTTGTAAGTTAGAACAAAAAACAACTTTATAAGTACAATACATGATTACAATTACATTTCCGGACGGGAAAACAAAAAAATATAAAAAAGGAATTACGGGCATGGAAATTGCCCGGGACATTAGTCCTCGTTTGGCAGCAGAAGTGTTGGCTATGAAAATTGACGGTGAGGTTACTGATATCAGAATGTCTTTAACAGAGGACGTATCTGTACGCTTCTTGAAGTGGGAAGACGAAGAGGGGAAGCAAGTCTTTTGGCACTCCTCGTCACACCTGATGGCTGCGGCTTTGGAAAACCTTTTTCCGGGAATCAAGTTTGGGATTGGTCCGGCTGTTGAAAATGGGTTCTATTACGATATAGATCTGGGGGACCGTCAACTGACAGAAGCCGATTTGCAAGTGGTAGAAAAAGAAATGTTTCGAATGGCTCGTACAGGACAATCGTTTGAACGAAAAGAAATAAGTAAGAAAGAGGCGTTGGAAATTTACAAGGAAAAAGAAGACCCCTACAAACGTGAGTTGATTAATGATCTGGAAGACGGAACCATTACCTTTTATACCAACGGATCTTTTACTGATTTATGTAAAGGGCCGCACATTCCCGACACTACCGGTATTAAAGCCATAAAACTCACTTCCATTGCAGGAGCTTACTGGAGGGGAGATGAGAACAGGCAGATGCTTACCCGTGTATATGGAATTACGTTCCCCAAAAAATCTCTGTTGGACGAATACTTGAAAATGCTGGAAGAAGCTAAAAAAAGAGACCACAGGAGGTTGGGAAGAGAACTGGAACTGTTTGCTTTTTCACAAAAAGTGGGACAAGGGCTTCCTTTGTGGCTTCCGCGAGGAGCTGCCCTTAGGGAACGGTTGGAAAACTTTCTGAAAAAAGTACAGAAAGAACACGGTTATGAACAAGTGATAACTCCTCATATAGGTCAGAAAGAACTGTATGTAACGAGCGGACATTATGCTAAATATGGCCAGGACAGTTTTAAACCTATAAAAACTCCTCATGAGGGGGAAGAGTTTTTATTAAAACCTATGAACTGTCCACACCATTGTGAAATATACAGATCCAAGCCACGTTCCTACAAAGACATGCCCGTACGTTTGGCAGAGTTTGGTACGGTTTACCGCTACGAACAAAGCGGAGAACTGCACGGACTCACACGAGTTCGCGGGTTTACCCAAGACGATGCACATATTTTCTGCAGACCGGATCAGCTGAAGGAGGAGTTTTGTAAAGTCATAGATATTGTATTATATATATTTAAGACGCTCAGCTTTGATGACTATACTATTCAGATATCTTTACGTGACAAGGAAGATAAATCAAAATACATTGGAACAGACGAAAACTGGGAAAAAGCAGAAAAGGCTATTTTGGAAGCCGTAGAAGAAAGACAGCTGGAAACTCAAGTAGTATATGGAGAAGCGGCTTTTTATGGACCTAAATTAGATTTCATGGTACGGGACGCCCTTGGGAGAAAATGGCAATTGGGCACCATTCAGGTAGATTACAACCTGCCTGAACGTTTTGAATTGGAGTATGTTGGAGCCGATGACAAAAAGCACAGACCGGTAATGATACACAGAGCTCCTTTTGGATCTATGGAACGTTTTATAGCTGTGCTGTTGGAACATACTGCCGGAAAATTCCCGCTATGGCTGGCTCCCGAACAAGTAGTTGTGTTACCTTTAAGTGAAAAATTCAATGATTTTGCAAAAAAAGTTTGTGATTTCTTGAATAATTCCGATATTCGCGCCTCTATTGACCAAAGGAACGAAACTGTAGGTAAGCGCATTAGAGAAAATGAATTAAAACGAATTCCCTACCTGCTGGTTGTTGGAGAAAAAGAAGAGACAGCCGGTACGGTTTCTGTACGGCGCCAAGGAGAAGGAGACCAAGGTGTCATGATGTTAGAGGAATTTGTTACATTACTACGGAAAGAAATTAAAGAATTAACAAATTAGTAATTAATAAGGAGGAAACAACTATCGCAACATCTTACAGACCAAAGCCTGCTCCGCAAAGGAGGCCTGGTAACAGGAGTTACCACAGGTCCCCGCGGCAGGAGGATGGGCCAAGGGCAAATGCAGAAATCACATCACCGCAAGTTCGTGTGGTGGGTGATAATATTGAAAAACAGGGCATTTACCCTATAGCTCAAGCCTTGAAAATGGCAGAGAAAATGAACCTGGATCTGGTGGAGATATCTGCTCAGGCAGATCCCCCCGTTTGTAAGATTATGGACTACCAGAAGTTTTTGTACCAAAGAAAGAAGAAAGCAAAAGAGATGAAGGCCAATGCGTCCAGGGTAATAGTCAAAGAAATACGTTTTGGACCCAATACAGATGAACACGATTACCAGTTTAAACTAAAGCATGCTATAGAGTTTCTTAAAGACGGTGCAAAAGTAAAGGCGTTTGTCTTTTTTAGAGGAAGGTCCATTGTATTTACAGAACAGGGAGAAAAATTGCTATTAAGGTTTGCTGTAGATCTGGAAGAACACGGAAAGGCAGAACAAATGCCAAAACTTGAAGGAAAGCGCATGATCATGATGATTGCGCCTATAAAAACGAACGTGAAGAAGAAGTAACAATTAAAGGAGGAACTTTATGCCAAAAATGAAAACCAACTCCGGTGCTAAAAAGCGTTTTAAGCTAACAGGTACCGGAAAAATCAAGCGGAAACACGCATACCATAGTCATATTTTGACTAAAAAAACAAAAAAACAAAAACGCAATCTGGCTTATACCGGTTTGGTAGATAAAGCCGATGAGAAGCGTATCAAAAAATTGCTTTGCGTATAACAAAGCTAAGTAAATAACCAGGTTGCCCAGCTGAACAAGTATCTCGGAGGAGGAGAACGCTGACAACCGCAACGAATTTTATTATGCCAAGATCGGTAAATGCAGTGGCCTCAAAAGCCAGGCGAAAAAAAATTTTAAAACAGACGAAGGGAAATTTTCTGGCACGTGGTAACGTATGGACAATAGCTAAGCATACGTACGAAAAAGGTTTGACTTATGCCTACCGTGACCGTAAAAACAAAAAAAGATCCTTCCGGGCTTTATGGATTCAGCGCATCAATGCAGCTGCCCGTATGCACGGAATGTCTTATTCTCAATTTATGGGGAAAGTGAACAAATCAAATATTGGCCTAAACCGTAAAGTTTTGGCAGATCTGGCCATGAACAATCCCCAGGCATTTGAAGCCATCGTAAAATCTCTAAAATAGACAAGTTTTGAACCGCTGGATCAAGTTTTCTCTGGTAGCCGCAGCGTACCTCATTTGGGTCATCTGGCTGGGAAGTTTTTGGTGGCTTTTGGGGTTGCTTGTTATCTTTGATCTTTACATTACAAAAAAGGTCAAATGGGCGTTTTGGAAAAAGAATTATGAAAAAGGAGAAAAACGAAACGTATGGCTCGATTGGCTGGATGCCATTATTTTTGCCTTGGTAGCTGCTACTTTCGTAAAATCCTTCTTCTTTGAAGCGTATATGATCCCTACTTCTTCTATGGAGAACACCTTGATGACGGGGGATTATTTATTTGTAGGGAAAATAAAATACGGTCCTAAAAGACCTCAGAATCCTCTGACTGTACCTCTTACCCACAATGTGATTTTTGGGAAAGAGTCTTATTCCAGGCTTATTGAGCGTCCTTACAAACGTATGGCGGGATTTAAGAAGGTAAGCAGAGACGATATGGTAGTCTTTAATTTTCCACACGGAGATACCGTTTTGATTCATTACCCAACAGACGACTATTATACACACGTACGACTGAATGGGCATAAAACTACACTGGATCATTACGGACCCGTAAAAGTAAGGCCGGTAGGGAAAGAAGATAATTACGTTAAGAGGTGTGTTGCCATTGCAGGTGACACCCTGGAGCTACGTGACGGAAAAGTATATGTAAACGGATTGCCACAGCCGGATTTTTCCGGGATTCGCAATACGTATACTGTAATTACAGACGGGCAGCCTTTGAATCAGCGTTTATTAAATAAATACCGTGTTTCACCGGTAGAGGCTCATTTTGATAACAGGATTCCCGGGTATGCTTCTGTTCCGCTAAACCGTGCGTTGGCAGAAGAATTACAAACCTTGAGGAATGTTGTGTCTGTCATCCAGAATGTAGATGTTTTCCCTCCGGATTATCCGGATTCGCAACTGGTTTTATTTCCTTTTGTTGTTTCGGATGATTACCCTTGGACAAGAGATAATTACGGTCCACTTTGGATTCCAAAAGCAGGGACTACAGTAGTGTTAACTCCCCGGAACTTACCTTTGTTTAGGCGTATTATTACTACTTATGAAGGCCATACACTGGAAGAAGTGAATGGAGTTTATTACATTGACGGTGAAGAAACTTCTGAATATACCTTTGCCATGGATTATTACTTTATGATGGGTGATAACCGACACAATTCACTTGATTCACGCTACTGGGGTTTTGTCCCGGAAGACAGAATTGTGGGCAATCCACTGATTGTCTGGTTTTCAATAGATAAATACAAGTCACTTCCTTCCGGTATTCGCTGGGACAGGTTATTGAAGGTCAGATTTAAATAAATTTTGGGTTTACAAAAAAAATGCAGATATTTGCAGCCCCCTAAAAGTAAATAAAATCAAATAAATACAGAATCCATGGCACGAGTATGTCAAGTTACAGGTAAGAAGAGGATGGTTGGAAACAAGGTGTCCCACTCAAAACGCAGAACAAAACGTGAATTTGCTCCTAATTTAAGAACAAAACGTTTCTGGTCAGAAGCAGAAGGACGTTATGTTACATTAAAAGTAACTGCTGCCGGGATCCGCACCATCAATAAAAAAGGATTGGATGCTGTTTTAAAAGCTTCCAAAGAAAAAGGTTTGATTGACATAGTTTAAATTTTTCGGCTTATGGCAAAGAAAGAAAACAGAGTACAAGTCATTTTGGAATGTACGGAGCAAAGAGAAAGTGGAGTTCCGGGCATGTCTCGTTACATAACCACAAAAAATAAAAAGAACACTACGCAAAGATTGGAGCGTAAGAAATACAATCCCTTTCTTAAAAGGGTCACTATTCATAGAGAGATTAAATAATTAAACAGTATACCTATGGCAAAGAAAGCAGTTGCAACATTGAAAGACAGAACGGTGGGCAAGGGCAATGTAAAATGCATTCGCATGGTTCGTTCAAAACGTAGCGGAGCGTATATTTTTCAAGAAGACATTGTCCCCATAGAAAAAGAAAATGAATTTTTTGCATCTAAATAAAGTACATATCCCTTTAAAATAGAAACCTGTAAACCAGGTAATTTTCTAAAAAGCTCCCCACGGGAGCTTTTTTAAGTTTACGGGCACCCTGTTTTTTCTTATATTTGCAATCTTATGTTTTTCAAAGATGTCGGAGAAAACTCTCAATAAAGGATTGGAGAAGACAAAGAAAGGTTTGTTCAGCCGTTTGTCAAGAGCGGTAATAGGTCGTTCCAGGGTAGATGATAAGGTGTTGGATGATTTGGAAGAGGCGTTGATTGCCTCTGACGTAGGAGTAGATACTACGCTCCGGATCATTGAAAGATTAGAGGATCGTGTACAAAGGGATAAGTACATGAATACAGAGGAGTTGAACAAATACTTGCGGGAAGAGATAGAAGCTTTGCTTCTGGAAAACAAAGAAACCAACGATATTATTCCTTTTGACTTCTCAAAGAAACCTTTTGTTGTATTGGTAGTTGGGGTTAACGGAACAGGAAAAACCACAACCGTTGGCAAGTTAGCCGCACAGCTTAAAAAAGAAGGAAAGCAAGTACTGTTGGGTGCAGCCGATACATTCAGAGCGGCTGCCATTGATCAGCTGACCGTTTGGAGCGAACGTGCAGGCGTTCCCATAGTGAAACAAGCCATGGGTAGTGACCCGGCAGCCGTAGCTTATGATTCTCTTGCCTCGGCTCTTTCAAGAGATATGGATGTTTTGCTGATAGATACGGCTGGTCGTCTTCATAATAAAATTCATTTGATGAACGAATTGTCAAAAATTAAAAGGGTTTTGCAGAAACAAATCCCCGATGCACCTCATGAGGTATTGTTGGTTCTGGACGGTTCTACCGGACAAAATGCCTACCAACAAGCTCGTGAATTTTCCAAAGCAACGGACGTGACGGCTTTGGCTGTGACAAAACTAGATGGAACAGCTAAGGGAGGAGTAGTTATTGGGATCAGTGATATGTTGCAGGTACCGGTTAAGTTCATTGGCTTGGGCGAGGGGATAGACGACCTGCAGGTTTTTGATAAAAAATCTTTTGTAGCAACTTTGTTTGATTAAGAAAAGGTATGAAAATCCTGTATAACTGGCTGAAAGATTACCTGCCCATAGATATGACACCCGGGCAGACAGCCGAAGTACTTACCGATATTGGATTGGAAGTAGAATCTGTAGAAGTTACTGAATCAATCCCAGGGAGCCTTGAGGGAGTGGTTACTGCACGTGTAGTAACTTGTACCCCGCATCCCAACTCGGACCATTTGTCTTTGACAACGGTCGATACCGGTAGTGGAGAACCTGTTCCCGTAGTATGTGGCGCACCCAATGTGGCGGCCGGACAGAAGGTGTTTCTGGCAACACTCGGAACCCGGTTGACTTTTACAGGAGGAGAACAAATAACCATTAAGAAAAGCAAGATACGAGGAGAAGAATCACTGGGGATGATTTGTGCAGAAGATGAACTGGGTATTGGTACTTCCCATGAAGGGATTATGGTGTTACCGGAAGATACTCCGGTAGGCGTTCCGGCAGCACAATACCTGAATCTTCCTTCTTATACAGTATTTGAAATTGGACTTACGCCTAACAGGATAGATGCGGCGTCGCACTATGGCGTAGCGCGCGATTTGGCAGCCTGGTATTATGTTCAAGGTAAAGAGTTGCCTCTTACCCGACCCGACGTATCGGCTTTTAAAGAAAATCCCAAGAGAAAGGGAGTACAGGTAGTGGTAGAAGCACCACAGGCTGCTCCACGGTATAGTGGGATTACGCTAAGCAACTTACAGGTAGGCCCTTCACCTGAGTGGCTACAGGAACGTTTGCGTTTAACGGGAATTCGTCCCATTAATAACGTAGTAGATATTACCAATTACATTCTGTTAGAAACGGGGCAACCGTTACATGCTTTTGATAGAAGAGAAATTGAAGGTGATTGTGTAGTAGTAAGGCTGGCAGAACACGGAAGCCGCTTTGTAACTTTAGATGAAACAGAACGTATTCTTGATGGCCAGGATCTGATGATCTGCAATACCAAAGAACCCATGTGTATTGGAGGTGTCTTTGGAGGCTTACAAAGCGGTGTAACTGAAAAGACCACGTCCATTTTTCTGGAGTCTGCCTATTTTCATCCCACCTGGATAAGACGTACTTCTAAACGTCACGGTTTAAAAACAGACGCTTCGTTTCGTTTTGAACGAGGGACGGACCCCAATGCCACTGTATATGTTCTAAAACGGGCTGTGCTGCTTATGCAGGAAATTTGTGGAGCACAAGTAGAAGGTTGTATTGTTGACTTGTATCCCAACCCTGTGTCTCCTGCCAAAGTTGCTTTACAGTATGACAGCATGTTTGCCTTAATGGGTAAGAATATAGGGCGAGAGACAGTAGATAAGCTCTTGAAAGCTCTGGAGATAGAAAAGGCAGAAGAAGGTAAAAACAGTATGGTAGTTCGTATTCCTACATACCGGACAGACGTCACCCGTGAGTGCGATGTGGTAGAAGAGGTATTAAGGATATACGGATACAATAACATTGAGCTTCCGGAAAGGATAAATGCTTCTTTTGGTCTTGCAGAGAAACCTGTGCCACAGCACGTAAGGGATTTTGTGGGAGATAGGTTGGCTTCGTTGGGCTTTAGAGAGATCCTCTGCAACTCGCTCACACGTGCCGGGTATTACAAAGGTTTACAAACGTATCCGATTTCCAATGCCGTTAAAATCCTAAATCCGCTCAGTAACGATCTTAACGTTATGAGACAAACGCTTTTATGGGGTGGACTAGAGACCATATCCCGCAACATAAACAGGCAACAATACCATCTAAAACTGTTTGAAATGGGTCATGTTTACCGCATAAAAGGATTGGGAACAGACTTGGAAGATTATATAGAAAAAGAACGTTTGACACTTTTTATCACTGGGAATGACCGGCCACTGAACTGGCATACTTCTTCACAAACGTCAGATTTTTTCTTGTTGAAATCTTATGTTGAACTGTTGGCCCAAAGCTTTGGGTTGGATCTTATGAGGTTTAGTTCCGGAAAGGCACCCGAAGATATTTTTGAAGAAGGCATCCGCTATTCTGTACATGGAAAAACCTTGGTAGAGGCTGGTGAAGTCAATAAAAAATGCCTTGCAGAATTGGAAATTAAACAGCCGGTTTTTATGGCAGAATTCCATTGGGACCTTTTCTTCCAAATGATTCGTAATAAAAAAATCAAATTTGAAGAATTGCCACGGTTCCCCGAAGTACACAGAGATCTGGCATTAGTAGTTGACCGAAACATAACGTATGAGCAGTTGCATACTACAGCGTTCAAGACGGAAAGAAAACTACTGCAAAGCGTCAGTTTGTTTGATGTATATGAGGGAAAAGGCGTGCCTTCGGGGAAAAAACAGTATGCCCTGCACTTGGTGTTTCGTGATGCCGGAAAGACGTTGACAGACGAATTTGTAGAGCAGGCCATGGAACGTCTTCTGAAAGCCTTCCATAAAGAAACGGGTGCTGTTCTACGGTAGCACTTAATTTGTCAAGGTATTTTTAGCCATTTCTGCCACAATTGTCGGAACGTGTTGAATTCTTCTTGATATACGAATCCGGCTCCGCTTCGCTGCGTATTATCCAAGTAGTTAGAATACTGGTCTGCTGCATGACTAAATGCTTTTAAACGAAATTTGCCTTTCTCATCCAGCTTTAACTCAATGTCAACATTGCCTACCAAATCACTTTCATTTCGAGTGTAAGGGTTGTTGCCCATATTGCCGTTTATCACTACACGGTTGTTAAACAGACGGGTAGAAATGGCCACGTCAAAAATATCTCCGCTTTGCCCCGGTTGGTAATTAAATCCTACGTCAAGAGGAATGTTCAGTTGTACAAAAATGTTATTCAATTGATTGGATAAAATTTCTGTTGCGTTGGAATACAACAAGTTAGAGTTATTCACAATGCCGGATTCCTGCTCGGGAATGAAATTGCTTGAAACAAGAAGTGCAACAAATTGTCGCATAATTTTATCATCTGTAGACATCGCACTTTCCACACGAGCTCTGGTCATGGGATCAATATCATCCAACTGGATATTAAAATTCAAGTTGGGATTCATTAGATTTCCCGACATAAGTATCTGACAGTCAACGTCTCTTCTGTTACTGACAAAAGAGGTGTCTGCCAGCAATGTATTTAGGGAGGCCTTTGTTTTGTAAGAAGCCGTAAGGTTTAGCAATGTATTTTCTATATCTCCGTTAAACGAAACAGTTCCACCCGGCACAATTTGAAATCTTTTAGAAACAATACCTTGAAGCCCAAATAGGTAACTGCCGCTTTCTACAGTACAATCTCCCAATATGGAAAAAACATCTTCTTTAGGATCTAAACCCAGGTTTATAAGACCGGTCCCTCTTGCTTGTATGACGTCTCCTGTTACTTTATTGATTTCCAATAACACTTCTGCATCTGTAGTCAATTCTGTTCTGATGGCAAGCGTAAGGTTGTTGTTTTCCTCCCTTTTACTTCTTTTAGTTTGGAGAGTATATGTGTATGGGTCTCTGCCGGTATATAAGGGTTCCGGACTAGCAAAAGAAAGCAGACTTGTTTCTCTGGCTTGCATGGCAGTGGTCAAAGGTATATGGATGCTGGTTTGTGGCTCGGGCCGGATGGAAAGATCCAGCAAAATATCATCAAAGGGGCCTTTTATGAGCAAGTTCCCCGTAGCATAGGCCTGTCCGTAAAAAATATCATTGTCTTTTTCCTGAAGATTAAGGCCGTGTAAATTAACAAAATCCATAGTTACATCTGCCTCTATATCTTGAAAATGCTTGTATTTTAAACCACCTTTTACGAGGGCATATTGACCTTTTGCATCGTATAGGGTATCTCTGGGAAGATAAAGTCCTTCCGTTGTAAGTTGAACGGGACCGGAAATGGAATAGGGAACCTTAGTATAATCGATAATAAAATTCACATGATCTACTCTGGTATTCTCACTAATAAGATCAATCTTTGGCCAAGTGCCTGACAGTTGCATATCGCCCGATATTTTTCCATAAACATCGGTTACCAAATCGTTCAGGAACGGAGCAACCAACGCAGCTTCAAAGTTATGAAAAACAGCTTTTATATCCAGTTCTCCCGAAGAAGGACTATAGGTACCACTGGCAAAAAACGGTTGTTTTTTATTAGGCAGGGTAGTGCCGGCTTCCAATTGAAATTTGTTTTGTTGAGAATCCCATGAACTAAGCACTCGTATATCACCGGCAAGAGAATCGTTCACATAAAATTGTTCACCTAACAAGTTGACAGTAAAATGCCTATTGTTATAAAAATCGGAAAGATGTCCGGCTCCTGTAAACGAACCTTTAAAGGTAAAAGGATATTGTTCAGTAAGAAAAGTATTGAAAATGGACGCATCAAACCTGGAAAGCTCAACAAAAAGCGTATCTGTTGGCGTATGAGACAAAGCCCCGTATATCTTAAAATATTCCGGTACGTCAAAGTTATCAACGTGCTTTAAAAGTACGTTGTTTAGGGTCATTTTTTTCTTAGAAATTACTAAACTATCTGAATGAAGTGACCAAAGTTTGTTGTTTATCAAGAGGGTATCGGAAGAGATATGGGCCATAATAACGGGAGTATTGCTTTCCTTGTTTCTGTCAACATGGAACGTTGAATTTAGAAAAGCACGGTTCAGCTTACTGCCGGTCTTGTTGTAAAAAAGATCAAGTGTCAACTTGTTGTCTTGAATCTTAGAGGCAACCCGAAAGGTATCTACTGTAAAAGGTCCTAGAGTCAATTTTTTGCAATCTATGTCAACCTTTAATCCACCGGATTCTGTAAACGCCCGGACTGCCAGGTCTTTTACGTTATGAGCCTTGTAACCTAATCTTTCAGAATGGATAACAGACTGAATGTTGTCGTTTCCAAAATCACGCAAAACAGCAGTGGTTCCCGGCGAAATAAACAGTCCCGGTAATAGAAGCTCTTCAAAAAAAGCACTATTATGGACGGTAAGCTCGAAAGTCGAGGTTTTAGATGGTTCAGATACGTATTGTTTGTTGTTTTTCTCTACATCAAAATAAGCGGGCAGGTAACTGAAAAAATTATTTTCTACCAACCTTGTCAAATAACTTATAAGTCCATCCGTCCCTTTGTAAGAGGCTTGTAGAGCTTCTGAAGCTACAGTAACCTCATAAGCAGTTCTGTCTTCTGTCATCAGACTTTCCAGAAAAAAATGCTCTAGAATGTGCGTTCCTGCAGAATTTTGCAATGACAAATCCGAGGCCAGAATGGTACCTTCAATATCACCTCTGTTGTTGATGTGAGAAAAATCTGCACGTATCAGACCACTTAATATGGCCAGAGAATCACTTTTATATACATTAAGTCGATGCAAATCTGCGTAGGCTATGTTGGCAAAAAAATGGGCCGCCGTACCGGCCGATCTGGATAAATCTGCTCGTCCTTGGAAAAGAAAATGAAGGTTTGGATCTGTTGCACTCATCCTGCCGTCAAAGATGCCGTTTTGAAATTCGCCCAACATTTTAAAGTCCCGAAAGACGTAATCGTTAAAGGCAATACGGCTGACAGACAAAGTGTCAATGCGTGTATGCATGTTCTGGATACCTCCCTGCCGGATAGTAGCGGTTGCTTTTGTATAGAGTGAACATTCACCCAGGCTTTCTATTCCCGTTAACCTGCCTAGGTCTAAGTGATTCACCTTTGCAGTTCCCGACAGCAGCACACCGTTTTCATATATATTGCTGTTGATAAGCATATCCACATGTAAGTCCCCAAAATCACCCGTCAGGTTTCCATCTACAACAAAGTCTGTAAGCAATCCCGCCAGGCGTCCTTTAAAATCAAAAGCAGTATTTGCGCCTGCATTTTGTTCCAGTTCCTGTAAATGGACACCGGCTATGGCATATAAAGTACGATTCAGATCACCCATTTCTGAATGTAGGCTATCAATACCTACCATCAAGATTGTTTCTTCGGGTTCCGGAAGTCCATTAAGATGGAAATTACATAACAAGTGTGTTTTTTCTGTCAAGGTTTGTATGTCCAACAGATCCGATCTCAGATTACTTACCGTTCCCGTTACTTTTCCTGTAGCTTTCAGATCCAGTACAAAATCACGAGGTAAGGACCAGGCGTAATAAGCTATGGACTTAAAGGAAACAAGGGCATCTTGCATATCCAGTTCCATAGCCACTTTGTTTACATAATCCGATAAATTTTCCACATGATCGTATTGCATCAAAAAATGGTGTGCCCTGATGTACGAATGGTTGTCTTGTGCCAACAGGTTTGTAACTAAAGCTTCCCGGTGATCTACCGTAACGTCTCCTTCCAGGTGTTGCAGAAAATAGCCCGATTTTTCCCTCCCTGTCAGATGTTCTATTCTGGCTCTTACTACTCCGTTTTGAAACCGTACCCCACTTATATCAAGGGTTATACGGTCAACATGCATGTGAGTAAAATCAATACTTTCTTTTTGGTCATGAACGGGACCTATATCGCGATTTACCATGTGGTAAGCAAATCGCTCCAGAGTAACCCGGTTAGCACGGATATCCCAGGAAAAAGATTTCTGCAGGGTGTCTTTTTTTTCTGAGGCCGGAAATGCCAACTCAACATTACTTACGCCCTCTTCTGTTATCAGGTGAAACGAACCGTCCGACAAAAGGACCTTTCGCAACCTTATCTTCTTTCCAAGGGGATTGACTCCACTCAGAGTAACAGACAGCTTGCCAGCTTGTAGAAGAGTATCGGACTGAGTGGTTATAATAAGGTCATTTACAATTAGTTTATTAAAAAAAAGAAAGTGAACACTACCTATGTGAATGTCTGCATCTGACACCCCGGAAAGCCATTGAACTGTTTTATCTGCCAGCTGACTTTGTACAGAAGGAACCTGAAGCGTAATGAATATCGCCGTCAACAAAAGTACAACTACAAACAACAAGCTGTGCAGTATGTTTCTGAGAGTCCTCATAGATAATTTGTGAACTAACAAAGTTAAGAAAAAAATGACCAAATTTGTAGGACAGAAACATTAGGTATGGCTTATATTTTAGGGATAGAATCTTCATGTGACGACACGTCTGCTGCTGTATTGAAAAACACACAGGTACTTTCCAATATTATTGCTTCTCAGGAAGTTCATAAAAAATACGGAGGAGTAGTTCCGGAACTGGCAAGTCGTGCGCATCAACAGCACATAGTTCCGGTAGTTAGCCAAGCGCTACATATAGCAGGTGTTGAAGTAAAGGATTTAAGTGCCATTGCTTTTACAAGAGGCCCCGGTTTACTGGGGTCGCTTCTGGTTGGAACGTCTTTTGCCAAAGGGTTATCGCTGTCAGCCCGTATTCCTTTGATTGAGGTTAATCACCTTACAGGTCATGTGTTAAGTCATTTTATTGATGATCCAAAGAGCGCTAAGCCGCAATTCCCATTCCTTTGCTTGTTGGTATCGGGAGGTCATACGCAAATTATAAAGGTAAAAGCTCCGCTCGTTTTTGAAATGTTGGGACAAACCATTGATGATGCGGTAGGTGAAGCTTTTGATAAAGGGGCAAAATTGCTAGGCCTTGAATACCCCGGGGGACCACATATAGATGCCCTTTCACGTGAAGGAAATCCCCGCCTATTTTCTTTTGCGCGCCCACGGGTTAAGGATTTAAACTTTAGTTTTAGTGGAGTTAAAACTTCGTTTCTGTATTTTTTGCAAGATAGGCAGGCAAAAGATTCGGAGTTTATTGTAAAGAACAAAACACATCTGGCAGCAGGTCTTCAGCAAACTTTGATAGAAATTCTTTTAGAGAAAGTAATTTTAGCCGTAAAGAAAACGGGCCTCAGACGCGTTGCTCTTGCAGGCGGGGTATCTGCTAACAGCGGATTACGTAACCGAATGATAATGGAAGCAGAAAAGCGTAATTGGCAAGTTTTTATACCGCCATTACGCTTTACTACAGACAATGCAGCCATGATTGCCATTACCGGCTATTACAAGTGGCTGGAAGGTGATTTTACCGGACTGGAGGTTACTCCTGTTACAAGGATGTATCTGTAATCAGTCACAACCGGTACAACCGTCACAGCTGCCTGCACAGGCTGAAGCTGCTCGTTCTCCGTACAAACCTTCTGTGAGTTCTTTTTCTGTTGCCTCTCGTATATCCAGTACCTTGCCTGAAAACTGAAGTTCACAGCCTGCCAGCGGATGGTTAAAATTCATTTTTACCGAATTTTCCAGGACATCTTCTACAATTCCGTTTATCCGGTTACCCTGAGAATCTTGCATAGGAATGATTTTATCTTTTACCAAAAGACCTTCTTCAATTTTTCCGTTTACCTTGAACAGGTCTTTGGGAAGCTCTACTACGGCCTGGGGATCTGTTTCTCCGTACCCTTCTTTTGCACTTAGTGTAAAAGAGAAAGGATCACCCACTTTCTTGCCTTGAAGCTTTTCTTCAAAGGCCGGAAGCAAATAACCCAATCCCACGATAAATTTCATTGGCTTATCTTCCTTAACGGTTTCAATGACGTCTCCGTCAACAACAAGCGTATAAGAAACAGATACTACTTTTTCGTCTGAAATGATCATGATTATAAATTATTAATTGGTTATGCGTCTTATTTTATATCCTACCGCTGCTGCAAACAACGAGAAAATAGGTAGAATTAGGTTAAAAAAGCAGTAAGGAAGGTAGGTTAACGTAGCTACGTTTAAAACCGTAGACTGTGCTACGGCACAAGTATTCCAAGGAATGAGTACAGAAGTTACCGTTGCCGATTCTTCAATGGTACGCGAAAGAAGTTCCGGTGCAAATCCTTGTTTCTTGTAACTTTCAGAAAACATGTTGCCCGGCATAATAATGGCCATATATTGATCTCCCAGTGTCATGTTAAAAAATATACACGTACCCAGTGTAGTGGCTATAGTAGACAATGTACTTTTCATCAACTTAAGTAAGTACTCAGTAATTACATGAATCATGCCAGAAGCAGTCATGATACCGGCATAGGCGATAACGCACAGTATAAGCCAGACGGTATTCATCATTCCTGCCATGCCACTGGTAGAAGTTAAATTGTTTAAAATAGTGTCTCCTGTATCAATTTCCACGTGGGATCCTATCATAGTGATAGCAGCTGAAAGACGTCCGCCACCAATGGTTTCACAAATTTGAGGTTGGAATAAGACTGCCGCTATAGCACCTGCCAGGGCAGAAAGAAACAAAGTGACAAAAGGAGACACTTTTTTAACAACCAACACCGTTGTGATGAGTGGAATAAGAAGCAACCATCCAGAGATATGGAAGGTGTTGCCAAGTGCATCCAGTTGAGCCTGTATGTTTACGGTGTTTTCTGTGGAGATGGTAAATCCTGCAATCATATATATGATCAGACAGATGATGAAAACGGGCAGGCTGTTAACCAGCATATACCGGATGTGGGTGAAGAGAGGAACTTTACAAAAAGAAGCTGCCAGGTTGGTAGTATCTGACAAAGGAGACATCTGGTCCCCAAAATAGGCTCCTGATATGATGGCACCTGCCAGCCAGGGAGTAGGAAATCCAATGATTTGACCTGCACCTAATAAAGCTACTCCAAAGGTGCCTACAGTACTCCACGAGCTGCCTGTTACCAAGGATATAATACTGCTTATTACAAATGCCAAAGGTAAAAATACGGTCGGATGAATGACTTTAAGTCCGTAATAAATCATAGAAGGAATGACACCACTACTCATCCAGCTTCCAATAAGTGCTCCAATGGCAATTAAAATAAGTATAGCCGGGTATGTATTCTTAAGGTGATTGAGCATG
Source organism: Bacteroidales bacterium (assembly GCA_012510445.1). GTDB lineage: Bacteria > Bacteroidota > Bacteroidia > Bacteroidales > UBA932 > DMER64. The sequence goes on along the minus strand of JAAZIA010000023.1, from coordinate 26,686 downwards.
CCCTCCTCGGCCTGTTCCCAAGTCATACCATATTTGTACCGCGCAATGATAAATGCCACCACGGCTACAAACAGTAAAGCAAACTGTGAGGGTCCGGCAGTTACCCGATCACCAAAGATCCGTACACAAGTGAAAATAATGATGATCAGAAGAAGAAGGGGTAGAATACTTACAATAAGGGAAGGTTTTTTCATAGAGTAGGTTTATAGGCCTGCCAGTTCAACATGTTCAAACAATAAAGAGGGTGTAAGCCAGGAAGAGGTGGTTAGTGCATCGTTACCGGCCATTATCAGGTGATTCCAAAGCTCCGTCATATTTCCTGTCATAACCATTTCGTTAACAGGAAATGAGAACTGTCCGTTTTCCACATAAAAGCCTTCTATACCGTACGAAAAATCACCCGTTACCGGATTGCAATTTCCGCCATTAAAACCGGTAACTACCAATCCGTTGTTCATTTGGCCTGCTAAAGAAAGCAAGTTATCTTCTGTGCCGGTGAGTGTAAGAACGGAAGGTGAAGAAACCGTACAGGGCATTTTCATTTTTCCGGCATAGTATGTATCTAAATAAAAGGTATTCAATATACCTGCATCAATAACGGTACGTTTTTTAGTAGCCAAACCCTCGTTGTCAAAGAACCTGCAGCCCGGTAATTCTTTTCTGTGAGGATCGTCTGTAAGGGTGAGAACAGGAGAAGCTATGCGTTGCCCCAGTTGGTTCAGAAGAAACGAATTTTTCTGTTGGAGTGAAGCGCCGGAGAGGGCTTGAATTATGGGAGCCAACAAGGTGGAAGCGGCTCTGTTTTCTACCAATACAAGGTATCGTCCTGAGCTTATTTTCTGTGGATTTCTTTTATCTAGGGCCCGTTTTAGAGCTTTTACCGCACATTCTCCGACTAGGGAGCTATGCGGTGTGGAGCAGTCTTCCAGACCCAATGCTGCCGGGGTAATGCCACCTATCACGTCCCAGTCAGAAGGTCGCGTATGGTCGGAGCCTTTAACCGAACACTCTGCAAATATACTGTACCAGGTTTCGTCAGAAGTACAATCCAATCCGGAAGAATCCTCTATGTGTATCCACCGTCTTCTATCAGCAAGCGTTGCAGACACATTGATAAGTGCCGGGTTTTTACCAAGGACCGCGTTGGTACATGAAAAGAGGAGTTCTTTTTTTGTCTCTGTTTTTAAGGGACCTTGAAAAGCAATTTGTATGGGAGATCCCTCATACCTTACTTTTGCCGGGACCAGTTTTCTAAAAGGATCTTTGGCCAACAGCCTTACAGAGGTAAGGGTGTGATCAAGGAGCCGATCAATACCGGCACTGTCTTTTTTGTTGGTGGTACATGTGCCGTAACGTCCGTCTGCAAACAAATGGATTTGTATTACAGAGTCTGTGGCGCTTTGTATTTTTTCCAGAGAATCATTCAGGACGGTAAACTCGTTCGACACTTCTCTGATGGCGGTAATACGAACAGCAGAGGCTCCTTTATTCAGGGCAGACTGTACCGTGTACTTACACATTTCCTGCAACAGATTCTTTTCATTCATAGGCGCCCTCCTACAGTAAGTGAGCTGATAAGGACAGAGGGCATACCACACGACACAGGACAGCTTTGTCCTTTACCACAAGTCCAGGCTCCGTTATCAATTATCAGGTTGTTGGCCACGCCGGTAATTTCAGATAAAGTTTGAGGTCCGTTACCAATGATGTTTGTATCTTTTATAGGCTGTGTAAGCTTTCCGTTTTCTATCAAATAACCGCTTTTAACAAAAAAGGTGAAATCACCTGCTCCAATTTGTACTTGTCCGTTACTAAAAGTATCTACAAACAGACCTTTCTTAACCGAAGCAATTAAGGATTCTTGGCTGTCGCTCCCATTTTCCATATAGGTAGCACGCATACGAGGAATAGGCATATATCGGAAAGACTCTCTTCTGCCGTTTCCTGTGGGTGTTGTGTTAAAGAACCGAGCCGATATACGGTCGTGTAGAAAAGAAGTAAGTATACCGTCGGTTACCATATATGTTTTTTGAGCAAGAACGCCTTCGTCATCTACATTCAAGGCACCTCTGCTTGCGGGGAGGGTACCGTCGTCAACAATATGAATTCCTTCTTTGCAAATGCGTTTGCCCATTTGATCGGAAAAGATCGATTCATTTTTCCTTACAAAATCGGCTTCAAAGGCATGGCCAATGGCTTCATGCAACAGAATTCCGGAACTTCCGGCAGACATGACAACGGGCATTACGCCGCCTTTGGGCTGTTTGGCATCAAACAAAAATGCAGTCTTCTCTGTTACTTCTTGTGCCAGTTCACACACAAGCTCTTGTGTGAGAAACTCTGCGCCCATTCTGAAAGACCTGGATACAGAAGCTGCTTCTCTTTGCCCATTACGTTCCATAATACAGGTTATCCTAAGGGAAGCCAAAGGGCGCACTTCTGTAAAATGATCCCCCATAGAATTATAAAACTCAATCGTTGAAGTGCTGTCTGCTAATTGGGCAATTACTTTACATACACGCTTGTCTGCTCCAAACGTACGCTCGTTCAAATCATATAAAAAGGGCATTTTTTCCCGGGCAGACAGGTTTTCCCAAGGAGTCAAAACCGGGTACCTGTTGGGAAGAGGTAACGTAGTAAAATGGGAGGGGACTTCAACTGCCCCTCCTTTATCGGCTATGTACGAGGCTGTTATGGCCGCCTTTTCCCTATCTGCAGGCAAAGCACTTTCTGTATAGGCATAACCGGTGTTTTGGCCTTTTACCACGCGAACGCCTATTCCTCCTTCGTGAAGCACCCCCGCCGTGTTTACCTCTCCGTCTTTGAGTACAATGCTGTTAGAGAAAGACTGTTCACAGAACAAGTCTGCATAATCTCCTCCTTTACGAAGCGCCAGTTGTAGTAGTTTTTTAGAATCCATGGGTACTAAAGAAACAAAAGTAAAAAAAAAATGCTACTTTTACCGTATCAAAATTTATATGTCTATGAAAAAGTACGAATGTGATTTATGTGGGTACGTTTACGACCCTGCAGAAGGAGATCCCGATAACGGTGTGGCTCCCGGAACTGCCTTTGAAGACATTCCTGAAGATTGGGTTTGCCCGTTATGTGGTGCAGGGAAAGAAGACTTTTCCCCCCTATAGGATGTACCTAAGGGCCCGGCTCACAAGTCGGGCCCTTCTTTTTTATGATGGGGACAGATAAAAACACCGGACTGTGCAGTATTGCAGGATTTCGTGCATTTACAATATAGTACATCACTTTTTACATAAATATTGTATATGAAATCACTTTCCGGTTTTCTTATAATGACCGTTCTTTGCAGTTTTTCTTTTGCTTCTTGTTCTAAATGGAACATAGAACCTCTTATTGAAAGACAAGATATCGTACTTACCAAAGCTCAGCAAGAAGTACTGAACAGCAGCCAGGTATTTGCTATTGATTTCTTTAAGGAAATGTGCAGAGATCTGGAAAAAGACAATTTGTTTGTTTCTCCTCTGAGTGCCTCCATGGCACTTTCTGCCGTAACAAACGGTGGGGTAGGCACTACTATGGAAGATATGAAGGCAACCTTGGGATTTGGGAACTTTTCTTTGGAACAGATGAATGATTTTTACAAAACGCTTGTTCCCGCCTTAAAAAAAGCGGATAATACTGTTGACTTGCTTGTAGCCAATGCTGCATGGATAGAAAAAACGTTTCCGGTGAAAGAATCCTTTACAGGCTCTTTGCAGGATTATTACGATGCATCTATCACCAAACTGGATTTTAACGATCCAAAGTCACCCGACGTAATCAACGCTTGGTGCAGCGAAAACACAAAAGGAATGATCAAAGAGATCATTGACCACATTGACCCGACGCATAGGCTGTTTTACACAAATGCCCTCTACTTTAAAGGCGATTGGAAAAGTACTTTTAATAAAAAAGACAGTCGGAAAAGTCCTTTTCGGAATGCCTCGGGCCATACTTCACAAATTGTCTTTATGGAGCAAACGCAAACGCTCCGTTATTATACGAACGAGAAAGTAGCTTTGGCCGAATTGCCATACGGAAACGAAGCATTCAGCATGGTAGTAGCCTTGCCTGTTGAAGGCATGTCTGCAGAAGACCTGGCTTTGTCCCTGGACATAGCCACGTGGAATGACTGGATGGAATCTCTTTACCCGGCCACGCTTCACGTGCGCATGCCGCGTTTTGAATTGGATTTTGATACAGAAGAAATGATGATTCCCGTATTATCACGTATGGGTATGGATATTGCCTTTAATCCATTGATGGCCGATTTTTCCGGGATCAGTGATATTCCGCTTTTCATAGGTATGGTTAAACAGAGTGCTCGCATTCAGGTAGATGAAAAGGGCACAGAGGCAGCAGCTGTGACCGTTATAGGATTCGAAATCACTTCTATAGGACCGGATCCGAAGCCCGTCCCTTTTCATATGGACAGGCCTTTTCTGTTTTTTATTAAAGAAAAAAGTACAGGAACTATTCTGTTCTCGGGACTTATTAAAGAATTGTAACATATGAAATTACTTTCCGGTTTTCTGCTGATGGTAGTCCTTTCGGGCTTTTCCACTTTTTCATGCTCCAAATGGGATAAAAACGATTCTGTTGATAGACAATATATTGTCCTGACAAAAGCCCAGCAAGAAGTGCTGGACAGGAACCAGGTGTTTGCCATTGATTTTTTTAAAGAAATGGGCAAAGAGCAGGAGAAAGGCAATCTGTTTGTTTCTCCTTTAAGCCTATCGCTTGCCCTTTCTGCTGTAACAAATGGAGCGGAAGGCAGCACACAGGAACAAATGAAAGCTGTTTTAGGCTTTCAAGATTTTTCTTTGGACCTGATGAATGGATTTTACCAGAAACTTATTCCGGCTCTTCAAAAAGCCGATAAACAAGTCACTTTGCATAGCGCCAATGCGGTGTGGATAGAAAAAACGTTTCCTGTGAAGGTACCTTTTTTACAAGCCTTACAACACTATTATAAGGCTAGCGTAAATAAATTGGATTTTAGAGATAGCAAAGCTCCGGGAATCATTAACAAATGGTGTAAAGACAACACAAACGGAATGATTCCGGAAATCATTGACCGTATTAATCCTTCATACAAACTGTTTTATACGAATGCATTGTATTTTAAAGGCGATTGGAAAAGCACATTTGACAAGAAGCATAGCCAAGAGGGATTGTTCCGGAATGCTCCCGGACAGCCTTCTCAAGTAGTATTCATGGAACAAACGCATACGTTTAGTTATTATGAAGAAGAAGAAGTGGCTGTAGCTGAATTTCCATACGGAAATGAAGCCTTTAGTATGGTTGTGGCTTTGCCGGCAGAAGGTGTTACGACTGAAGAATGTTTGCAGTCATTGACCCTTGAAAAATGGCATTCCTGGATGGAGTCTTTGTCTCCCGTAGAGTTGCATGTACGCATGCCACGGTTTGAGTTGGAATACGATTCAGAGGACATGATGATTCCTGTTTTAAGTCGTATGGGGATGGATATCGCTTTTGATGGAAGTCGCGCAGATTTTTCCAATATCAGTGACATTCCCCTCTTTATAGATTTGATAAAACAGAACGCTCGTATAAAAGTAGATGAGAAAGGCACCGAGGCGGCCGCAGTCACCATTATAGGAGTCAGATATACGTCTATAGGCCCTGCTCCTGTGCCTTTTTATATAGACAAGCCCTTTATCTTGTTCATAAAAGAAAAAAGTACAGGGACTCTTCTCTTTACAGGGTTAGTCAGAGAACTCTGACCGGGAAGGATCAGAAAGAGATGATTTCATGGTATACGCGTATGGCAAAATTGTCTGTCATACCGGCTATGTAATCAATAATGGCTCTTTTGTATTGAAGGGGATCTGTTACATCGTACACTATATCGTTTTCAAAACCTGCTTGTTTTCTGGATGATAAATCCAAAGAACTGTATTTAATCAGCCATTCTTTAAAATACCGTAACAACGTTGGGAATTTATACATATTGTCTTCTATACTCCCAAGCAAGTCCTTGTTGTAAAATTTGTCCAGAAAATCAAAGACAGTTCGGATAATGCAGCGTGCATATTCTTGATAATACAGCAGCCGAGGATGGTAATATATATGTTGGTAATTAAATTCTTTGATTTCAACCAGCAGGTCGTAATACCTGTGGGAAAAATGCATGCCTTCTTCCGGAGAGGAGTGGGTGCATAGGTCCTTGATAAACAGTTCTATCAGAGCCGTATTGTTAGCCACCATGGGTTTGTTGTCTTCTGCACCACGGGGGAGGGGAACCTTACGAAGCAGTTTGTTAAGTTCTTTCAGGCGGTCGGGCTCCAGCAAGTTGAGTTCAATAGCGTCTTCAATATCACGACCTAGATAAGCAATTTTGTCTGACAGTTTGACCACGCATCCCTCCCATGTATAGGGCATGTATTGGTTGGGACGTTCAATTTGCTCCAGATCAATGGCCTGTACCCTGGGGAAGAGGCCGTTTTCATCGGTTTCTCCACAATGAGAAATGATTCCGTCACGTACGCCGTACGTAAGTCGCAGGTTTTTATGTATTCCGTATGCATTGGGAAGTGTAGCAATTTTATCTGCCGTATACAATCCGTTTTTTTCGTGCCAAAAAGTGCCGTCCCATTCTTGCATTATTTCAGACAGCAACGTTTCTCCTTCGTGTCCAAACGGACTATGACCCAAATCATGGCCCAGAGCAATGGCTTGGGTAAGTTCTGTATTCAGGCCCATGAATTTAGAAAGGGTATAGCTGATGGAAGCCACATGATTCACATGCTCCATACGTGTGCATATGTGGTCGTTTTGTGTGGCAAAAAACACCTGAGTTTTATGTTTCAAGCGGCGGTACGAGGTACAATGCAGGATGCGTGAATAGTCTCTGTAAAAAGGAGAGCGTGTTTCGTCCGGTTTATCTTCATGAGGGAAAAACTGTTTGCCCCTTTGCATCGATTGCTCCCATTTGGGATTATTAGGCCCCATTTGTACTTTTTTAAATAAGTCCGGCACCATTTTTTTGTTCATAAATCACGTATTTTTTTCTCCCAGGCCCAGGCACGGGCCAGTGTTTCTTCAACAGGCACCTCTGCCTTCCATTGCAGATGCTTGTTAGCTAGCGATGTGTCTGCCCAAACGGCTTCTACATCTCCTTCCCTCCTTCCTGCCATTTTATACTTTACCTCTACGTTGTTCACTCGGCAGAATTTCTGAACAAGTTCCAGCACAGAAAGAGGCTTTCCTGTTCCCACGTTGTATATTTCACAAGAGCCGGGTCTGTTTTTGGTGTACATTTTTTGCAGAGCGCTTACATGTGCTCGAGCTAGGTCGTTTACATCTATGTAATCCCGTAAGGCCGTTCCGTCGGGCGTGTTGTAATCGTTTCCAAAAATTTGTAATACCTCCCTAACGCCCGCTGCGGTTTGCGTAATAAAAGGCACCAAGTTGTTAGGTACTCCTCTAGGTAGTTCTCCAATGAGAGCAGAAGGATGCGCACCAATGGGATTAAAGTACCTTAGGATGATTCCTTTTAAAGCAGGATGGGCTTTTACTGCATCTATTAATATGTCTTCGCATATTTGTTTAGTATTACCGTACGGGTTGGTTGCCACCCCTCTGGGGGTGTTTTCAGTAGCCGGAAGTATGTCCGGCTGCCCGTAAACGGTTGCAGAAGAAGAAAAGACAACGTTTCCCCCTCCGCGCTCTTTCAGTACTTCCAGAACCGTGAGAAAAGACGTGAGATTATTTTTATAATACTTCAGCGGTTTTTCAACACTTTCACCTACTGCTTTATAGGCTGCAAAATGTATGATACCGTCAATGGTGTGTTTTTTGAATACGGCTTGCAGATCTTCCTTGTGGCAACAATCTACTTCATAAAACGGTAAGGAACGCCCCGTTATTTTTTCTATGCCTTTCAGGCATGTTGTGTCTGCATTGGACAAGTTGTCTACTACTACTACTCGGTAATTGGCAGCCATAAGTTCAACAGCCGTGTGGCTTCCAATGTAGCCTGCTCCTCCTGTAATAAGTATGGTCTTCATAGTAGCAAAGATAAGAAAAACCGACTGAGAAATCATTCCTCAGTCGGTTTTGGTTGTACTAAAATTCAGCCGTTCAGTTCAACTCCTTCAGGAATTAGGAGAGGTAATGGCAGCTTGTGCGGCAGCCAGTCTGGCAATAGGAATCCTGAAGGGTGAACATGAAACGTAGGTAAGTCCCAACTTGTAGCAAAAATATACAGACTGGGGATCTCCACCGTGTTCGCCGCAAATACCCAACTCTATGTCAGGATTCGCAGAGCGGCCTTTTTCAACGGCTGTTTCCATAAGTTTACCAACCGATTCTTCGTCAATATGCTGGAACGGATCAAAGGGGATAATCTTCTTATCAAGGTATTCACCTAGGAAAGAGCCTATATCGTCTCTGGAGAACCCATATGTCATTTGTGTAAGGTCATTCGTTCCAAAGGAGAAGAATTCTGCGTTGCGAGCCATTTCATCGGCCAGCAGGGTAGCACGCGGGATTTCAATCATAGTACCGTATACGTATGTAAAGGAGAGTCCAAATTGTTCTTCTACTTCTTTATGAACCCTGTCACAAATGATTTTTTGATGGTCCAATTCTTTGACACTAAGGGTTACGGGAACCATAATCTCGGGTATGGGATTCAGGCCTTCCTTAATCAATTCTGCCGTAGCGGAAAAGATGGCACGGATCTGCATTTCAGAGATCTCGGGGTAAGAGATTCCCAGACGTACTCCACGATGTCCCATCATGGGGTTGATTTCCTTCAACAGGTCAGAACGTCTGATGACTTCTTCCACACTAATATTCAGCTCTTCTGCCAATTCTTTTTGTTTATCCAACGTTTGAGGAACAAATTCGTGCAAAGGCGGGTCGAGCAAACGGAACGTAAGCGGTAGCCCGTCCATTACACGTAACGTTTCTTTAGCAGCCACTTTAACATAAGGAGCCAGTTCGTTTATGGCCTGCTGCCTTTCCTCGGCATTTTCCGATAAAATGATTTTACGCAGTTTGCTCAAAGGAGCCTCTGCATTCAACCCGTAGAACATGTGTTCAATGCGGAAAAGTCCTATTCCTTCTGCTCCAAAATCCAAAGCCGTTTGTGCGTCTTCCGGTGTATCGGCGTTGGCACGAACACCCATAGTACGGAAAGAATCCACTATGTCCATGAATTCTTTAAACCTGGGGTTCTCAGAAGCATCCATGGTCTCTACTTTAGTGTCGTACACAAAACCACGTGTTCCGTTCAGACTAAAGACGGTGCCTTCCGGGTATTCTTTTCCGTTGATGGTCATAACACGTCTTCCCACATCCAAGTGAACAGCTTCACAACCTACAATAGCGCATTTACCCCATCCGCGGGCTACCAGAGCAGCGTGGGAAGTCATGCCTCCGCGGGCGGTAAGTAGTCCGTCAGCTACACGCATACCTTCTACGTCTTCCGGGTTGGTTTCTTCCCTTACCAGGATAACACGTTTGCCCTGACTGTGCCAAGCAACGGCATCTTCTGCCGTAAAGACTATCTGTCCAACGGCTCCGCCGGGTCCGGCAGGAAGCCCTTTGGCTACTACTTTGGCTTTCTTTTCTGAATTGGAATCAAGAATGGGGTGGAGTAGCTCGTCAAGCTGCGCAGGAGCTACACGCATAACAGCTGTCTTGCGGTCAATAAGGCCTTCTTGAAGCATGTCCATGGCCATATTGAGGGCAGCTACCCCTGTTCGCTTTCCAACACGGCACTGCAGCATCCAAAGCCTGCCTTCTTGGATGGTAAACTCAATATCTTGCATATCGCGGAAATGAACTTCCAGGTTTTTCTGGATTTGATCCAGTTCATCGTAGGCTTTAGGCATTACCGACTCCAGTGAAGGCATATGTCTGGTTTGGTCAGTTTTTGTGGCTTCGTTGAGCGGGTTAGGAGTTCTGATCCCTGCTACCACGTCTTCTCCTTGTGCATCCATAAGCCATTCGCCGTAAAACTTAGGTTCTCCCGTAGCAGGGTTGCGAGAAAAAGCAACACCTGTTGCCGAGTTTTCACCCATATTTCCATAGACCATGGATTGTACGGTAACGGCTGTACCCCACTCATCAGGAATGCCTTCAATCCGGCGGTAGGCAATGGCGCGTTTTCCGTTCCAAGATTTCAATACAGCACCTATACTTCCCCAGAGTTGTTCCATGGCGTTGTCGGGGAAAGGGGTACCCAAAACTTCTAGTACTTTTGCCTTGAATATATCACATAGGTCTTTTAAATCTTCTGCTGTAAGGTCTGTATCGCTCTTGTATCCTTTTTCTGATTTCATTTTCTGCAACAATCCATCCAATTGCACGCGAATACCTTTTCCTTCTTCCGGTTCAATACCTTCTGCCTTTTCCATCACTACATCTGAATACATCATGATCAGACGGCGGTATGCATCGTACACAAACCTTGGGTTGTCTGTCTTTTTGATAAGTCCTTCAATAGTCTCTGCACACAATCCAATATTAAGCACTGTCTCCATCATACCCGGCATAGAACTTCTGGCACCTGAGCGACAAGATAACAACAAGGGGTTTTGAGGATCTCCATAGCGAGCTTCCATCACCTCTTCTGTCTTTTTGAGTGCTTTTTCCACTTCTTCTGCCAATCCTTGTGGGTAATTACATCCTAATGCATAGTACTCTGTACAAGTCTCTGTAGTAATAGTAAAACCTGCAGGTACAGGCATCCCCAACAGACACATTTCTGCCAGATTAGCTCCTTTGCCACCCAGCAGATTTCTCATAGAACCATCTCCTTCGGCGGTTTTTCCTCCAAAGCTGTAAACTCGTTTAATTTTTGACATAAAATTTGTATAAGATTAGATAATAGATAAATATCCGATTTTAGCCTGCAAAAATAATAAAAAAGTTACAATATGTTACAATATAGTACCTGCCAACTCTGCCAAACGACTTCTTTCTCCCTTAACCAAGTTTACATGCGCAAATAAATCTTGTCCTAACATCTTGTCTGTTAAATAAGTAAGTCCGTTCGAATGCCTGTCCAGATAAGGTTGATCTATTTGATGAATATCCCCTGTAAATACCAGCTTGCTGCCTTCTCCTGCACGTGTTATAATGGTTTTAACTTCGTGGGGGGTAAGGTTTTGAGATTCATCAACAATAAAAAACACGCGGGAGAGGCTTCTGCCACGTATGTATGCCAATGGAGAAATAAGTAACTTTTCATTTCGCTGCATTTCCTCTATCTTAACGTATTCACGACTGTTGGGCTTAAGGCTTCCTTTGATAACGCTCAAATTATCCATAAGCGGTAACATATAGGGAGCCAGTTTCTCTTTGATATCGCCCGGCAAAAATCCCATTTCCTGGCTTTTCAGTGGAATAACAGGACGGGAGAGCATAATTTGATCGTATTTCCTCTCTTGAGCCAGTGCTGCGGCCAGCGATAACAAAGTTTTACCTGTCCCTGCAATTCCCGTGAGAGATACCAGACTTACCTCTGGGTTTAGCAAGGCATCCAGAGCAAAATTCTGCTCTGAATTGCGAGGGGTAATACCATAAGCCCTGTGGCTGGGAACGGGAACGAGTCTTTTCTGCGCTGCCCTGTACCTGGCCATGGCAGATCCGTCTTTATTTCGCAAGACGTAATACTGGTTATCATAGGCATTTTCTAACGTAATATCTTTAGGGCCGAGTCCTTCTGCTGTTTGGTATAACTTTGCCATTATGTGTGAATCTACATTATTCAGATTCACTATTCCCTTAGACATGATAGAGATATCTTCTTCTTTGACTCTGCCGGTAAGGTAGTCCTGTGCTTCCATACCCAATGCTTTTGATTTTATACGCAGGTTGATGTCCTTGGTTACCAAAATAACCCTGCGCATTGGGTTTTCTTCTTTTACAAATCTAGCAGTAGCCAGGATGCGATGATCGGGTGTGTCTTTATAAAAAGACTCCTGCAAGGCTGCAGGAAAAGGATGCCCTAATTCTACTTTAAGACGGCCTCTGTCGTGCCCTATAGGAATCCATCCGTCCAGCATTTTATCACCCAAGATGCTATCCAGTTCACGAGAAAACTCTCGCGCATTAAAATTGATTTGTTCGTTTCCTTTTTTAAAACTGTCTATTTCTTCCAGAACAATGATGGGGATTACAATATCATTTTCCTGAAAATTCCGTAGGGCTTTGTGGTCGTGTAACAACACATTGGTGTCTAACACAAAGATTTTTGGTAGGGTTGCCATATATTTTTCTTTAAGTGGTTAGGGAATCTTACAAATTTAAAGAAAATAACATACATTCGCACTGTTATGAAATACAGAAAGGCAGTATCTTTTTTGATTGATAATTTTCCGCAATACCAGAAAACAGGTGCGAACGGGTATAAACCGTATCCTGACAGGATGCTTTCTTTGTTGCTCTGGTTGGGGAATCCCCATCTGTGCTTCCCGTGTATACATATTGCAGGTACCAACGGAAAGGGATCGGTGGCTCATATGCTGGCTGCCGTTCTTCAGTCGTCTGGTTTGAAAACGGGATTGTACACTTCTCCGCATTTAACAGACTTCCGGGAAAGAATAAAAGTAAACGGACATATGATCCCGGAATCAGAAGTCATTTCTTTTATCACACATTTTTCTGAAAACAGAATGAATGAATTGGGTAAGGAAAAACCGTCTTTTTTTGACATGACCACGGCCATGGCTTTTCAGCACTTTGCAAAGCAAAAAGTAGAGGTAGCCATCATTGAAACGGGGTTAGGAGGTCGGTTGGACTCTACTAATGTATTGGCTTCTCAATCTGTTGTTCTTTCTATAATTACCAATATTGGTTTGGATCATTGTGATATCTTGGGTAATACCTTGGCAGAAATTGCTGTGGAGAAAGCCGGGATTATAAAACGAGGAGTTCCTCTTGTGCTAGGGGAATTCCATCCGGAGTCCTTTCCCGTCATTCAGGAACAGGCGCTCAAGATGGGGGCTGCACTCACTTGTGCTTCTGACTGTCCCTATCTACTTTACTCTATAGAGGGGGACAGTCTGTACCAAAGAGAGAATGTAAGAACGGCACTTTGTGCTTTGGAGGTATTAAGAAAAACACAAACGCAATGGAAGGCCGTTATTACGGAACATTCTGTGAAAAAGGGGTTGCAATCTTTTAAAACCTTGACCGGTTTTCATGGAAGGTGGGAACGAGTAGGTGAGCGTCCTACCGTGATTTTAGACACCGGGCACAACGCACACGGTCTTAGCTATCTAAAAGAACAGTTGTCAAAAGAAGCGTACCACAAACTTTATATTGTTTATGGTGTAGTACGGGAGAAAAAATTGAGCGAGACTGAGAGTTTGCTGCCAAAGGATGCCTGGTATTTCTTCACCCAGCCTGCTATTGAGAGGGCATTACCTGCAGAGTTACTTGAGGAATGGGCTAAGGAAAAAGGCTTTTTTGGAGAAAGGGTATCTTCCGTACGGGAAGCTTTTTCAAAAGCTTGTGCTGCAGCTTCTCCCCACGATATGATCCTTGTGACAGGAAGTACTTTCACTGTAGCCGATGTATTGGAAAATTTTTTTTGCAAGGGAAAAAAATAAATATATCTTTGCAGTCCCGTTTGGGAGCTTAGCTCAGCTGGTTTAGAGCACCTGCCTTACAAGCAGGGGGTCGTGAGTTCGAATCTCGCAGCTCCCACAAGACAAGCCTCTCATTATCAATCAATGAGAGGCTTCTTCTTTTTTAAGAACGCAATCTTTCCACCCCATACTGTTGATCATTCGCATCCAATGCAAGGCCTCACTACGTGTGCGGAATACTTGAGTTACGTAATGATAAAGTTTATTTTCACCTTGGACAGTTACGATTTTAAGATTGGGTAACTTCTCTGTAAGGGGGGCAAAGTAACGTTCAGAATCCTCTATCGGTTTGCTAAGCACAAGAAGTTGCAAGCGGTAGCCTCCTATAACCATTAACTCTTCAGGCTTCTCTTCCTTAGGCTTCACTATAACAGCTTTTTCAACAACAGCTTCTTTTACAATAACCTCTTCGACAACAGCTTTTTCAACAATAGTTTTTTCAACAACAGCCTCTTTTACAGCCTCTTCAATAACAGCCTCTTCAATAACAGCCTCTTCAACAATAGGCTTCTCCACAGCAGGTTTCTCTACAGTCGGCACATTTGATTGAATGATGAATTCCAGATCATAAATAAAATCTCCGTCAAGGCTGGGATGAACGGTAAAAGGTACAAAACCGGGTGATGCAGTCATGTCTAAGTTTTTCATTTGCTGTGGATCTACAGCCGCCAGATAGTCCCCCGGAGGGAGTCCCATATAGCTAAAGTAGCCATCAGATTCAGACATGGTTGTATAGCGCAGTAGGGTATCGCTGCTATAAAAATGTAAGGTGATTCTTCCTTGTCCGCGTAAGGACCTTTCGTCACGTATATATACTTGACCGGAAGCTTCTCCCATGACAACGACAGGAATCTCTACACGTTTGAATTGGTTGGGATCAACTTTTACACTTACTGTATTAGCGGCTAATTTCCAGGCAATATTATCGAGCCTGCTTCCGTCAAGTGTAACCAAATATTCTGTATAAGGTTGCAAATCGTGAACCCGGGTGAGTGTGTCGCGTTCATTGTATTGTGTTCTACCACCGCTAACTCGTACCTCAAGCCCTAAAACCTTGGGTTCTCCTTTATCACGTACTCCATTCCAGTTCAGGTCTAAGAAGGGGCACAGGACCATACCTCCTCTGCCAACGCTGCTTCTGTTGCTAAGACCTGCATATTTTGTGGGGAAGTCTGCCATTAGGCTTCCACTAGCTGTTTCTACGAAGGAGTATATTTTGTTGCTGCGGCGGGCAGAAAAACCAATTTGCGCAAAAGAAAAATCGTAACGCATGCCCAACTCCAAGTTGGATGTGCCGTACAGGAAATTCCTTTCATAAGATAAGTTTATATACCCGTTAGAACGGAATCTTTTCTCCAGAGCCATTCTTGCCGAAACAAACTTTTTCTGCGTATAACTAAATTGTGTCTGTGGAGTAAGAATGAACGAGGCCGGAAGCCTGATAGACATTGATAAGTTGCTGAAGATGTTAGCTTTAGAAAAACGGGAAAAAGAAGCAAACGTAGTAAAGTTTGTACTGACTCCCATGAAATTCCCAGAAAACAAGAGTTCTGCAGTGGTATATTTACTGTTGGGCATGACAATTTGATTCACTCCCATACGTGTATAAAACGAAATTCGTTTGGCTCTTATAGGAATTGATAAAGACAACCTTCTTTCTTCTTGATAATTCGTGTTTATGGCAGTCTGATCCTTATGGTATTTTGTATAGTTTGCTTCCAGTTGAATGTCTGAAGGCAGACGCCAGTTGAGAACTCCTTTCACATTTACACCATGTATGTATTGTCCTGTAAGCAGTAAACTGGGAGCCAACCTTATGGAGGTATGAACAAAAGGCATAACAGGAGTAGAGGTTACAGAAGACAGGTATTCTACACCGGCTCCAATAGTCATAAAGCGAGCTACTCCGTAATCCATATCTACCCTGGAAAACCGGCTCCACAGCGAATCTTCCACAACTCCAGCAGACACCCTATATTCAAACGTTCCTGTAGGTAAAAAGTTGTATGGAATATTAATGGTTTGCTCTTTATAACGTTCTTCCCCCCACGGACCATAAAACTGCAGTTTTACGTTTGTGTTTCCATAAATCATGGGAACCTCAAAAGTATAGAAGCCCGAGGCATCGGCTGTTTGGTAATCAATCAATACGTTATTAACGTACAACTCTACGGTCCATCCGGGCTCTGTAACATCACTCAGTGTATATGTACCAAAGGATTGACGATACGTTGTAGGCGTGTTGGTCAGTTGAACACCCAACACAGGTGAGCTGATGGTTGAAGTGGCAAATGTGCCAATTTTTCCTACCGTGGCCTGACGCATTATTTTGAAGTCGTTATTTACAAAACGCCATTCGTAAAATTGATTTCTTTTTTGGAAACCGCTTCTAGTATCATAATTTAAACGGACGTTTGTTTCTCCTCCGGCAAGTACGCCTCCCAGGTTCAGTGCTACACGTGCATCTGAGACTCCTCCCACTTGCTGAGTCATAACAACATTCCAATCTGCCATACCAAAATGCAAGAGTGGGTATTTTCTTCCAATAGTTGTATCTGCTTCAATATCTCCACGAAACCTACTTAAGCTTTTTCTCATTTGCTCCTGACGCATTTCCCTTACCACAGGTAGTTCTACGCTTGTGTTCATAGTTACAGACAAACTCCTGAAATTGAAAGAACAGTCCAATCCAAACACTTCCCCATAGTATTCTGTTTTCAGGTACAAACCTGTTTCTGTACGGACAAAATCGGATGGCTTTAGTTTGTATTCTTTACCTTTATATTTAATTACATGATGGACCCGATCTATTTCGTAGGGTGCATCTTCTGTTATAAAGAAACCGTAAATAGAATCAAACCCGGGGGTAAATGTATTTTTGATCTTCAAGAAGTCAAAAATCTCTGTGATGGATAAATATACGTCAGTATCTCCCAGTATAGCAGAGATGTCTGTTCCTCCAATTCGAGGAACAGAGAAATAAATAACCATTTCTTCTAAATACTCTTCTTCTGATTGTGCTGCTACACTTAAAGGTGACAGTAAGGAAGCGACAATAAATAGACAGCTTAAATAGATAGATGTATGTTTGTGCCAGTAGTGTGCCAGGTGGTGTAGCATTAAAAATTATATTGCAAATTTCGCAAAAATAGCGAAATTTGCAATATAACAAGAGAACCCTTGGCAAGTAATTATCAGTCGTATACAAGAACAAAGTTACAAGACCCTTGATATGAGCCGGAACCCTGTTCGTACAGCGGGTTAAGATTACTTGCCAATTGCAGTGTCTGGTCTCCGTCTTTATGAAAAGCTTCATAGGCTCTGTCTGTTGTTTTCCCACAGGATACAAAGGAGGTTTCCAGCGTAAGTTGTTCATTCTTTGCTCCGGCAACGGTAGCATGTGTTAAAACAACCTGATAAGCTACTCTGGATCCAGCCTGAATGGTTATTTCTCCTAAAACGAATGAATCCAAATCCATTGTAGATGCGAAATCGGGAGATTTGTCCAAAAGTTGGGAAAATGAATCTTGTGAAGAAACACTTGCGACATCAACTATTTCTGCCGAAACGTGACCTGTTACGACTACCTGAGCTTTAACGGGATAAAGAAATAACAAGCTCAGGCACAGAGCGGATAAAAAATAAATGGTTTTCATAGCCAAAGAGGCTTAAACGTACATACCAAAAATAAACATTTTATATGTATTGGCAAAATAAAAAGCATGTCAATTTAAGTTTTTTACCTTTGTTGTATCAAATTTTATCCATGGTTTCTATAATACTGTCCACATACAATCAGCCGGAAAGCCTGCTACTATCTTTGTGGGGATATGATGTACAAACATATAGGGGATTTGAAGTGCTTGTTGCAGATGATGGATCTGAGGTCTCTACAAAAGAATTGATAGACCGTATGAAGACAGAAGTAAACTTCCCTTTACGTCATGTTTACCAAAAAGATAAGGGATTTCGTAAGTGTGCCATTCTGAATAAAGCCATAAGAAAAAGCTTAGGCGATTATCTGATATTTAGTGATGGTGATATCATTCCACGGTCAGATTTTGTGGAAACGCATGTAAAATTACGTGAACAAGGTAAATTCCTGTCAGGAGGAACAGTACGTCTTCCGGAAAATTTTTTAGAGATAATAGGGAAAAAAGAAATTTTAAAAGGACTGTGCTTTGATAGGAAATGGCTGGAAGAAAACGGTTTAAAACCCTCTTATAAGAATGTCAAATTAAGTGTGTACGGTTGGCGGGCAGCGTGGATGAATGTCCTAACTCCGGCAGGAGCTACCTGGAATGGCGGGAATGCTTCCGGGTGGAAAAAGGATCTTGTGGCTACGGCAGGGTTTGATCAAAGAATGCATTATGGGGGTGAAGACAGAGAGCTTGGCGAGAGGCTGGAAAGAATGGGAGTTAAGGGAAAGCAAATCAGGTATTCTGCTGTGACTCTTCACCTGAATCATCCGCGCAGTTACGTTAGTACTTACGGACTGCAATTTAACAAGAAACTCCGCAAAGAAAATAAGAAAAACAAAATCACCTGTACAGAATACGGACTGGAAAACAGGCTATTGTCTTCTGGAAAATATAGAGAGGTAATAGAATAAAGTGGCTAAGGAACTAACAGCTGCTACTACGTAGGTATAAGCAGCAGATTTCAATGCATCTTTTGCCATAGGGTGGGTTTCGTAATTGGTGATACCCGTTGTGTTTAACCAGACAAGAGCTCTTCTGTTGGCATTGATTTCTACCGGTAAAGTAATAAAACTGAATAATGTTGTCATAGCAAAAAGAATGATTCCTGCGAACATAAGAGCAGGGAATGTTCTGATCATGAGCATTCCTGCCAAGATAAGCCACATGACCCATTGCGATGCAAAATTTACAACAGGTACTAACGCAGACCGCATTTTAAGCGGAGCATAACCCGAAGCATGTTGAAGTGCGTGACCGCATTCATGAGCAGCAACGGCTGCTGCCATAATGCTGTTGCTATTGTATACCCCCTCGCTTAGATTTACGGTGTGTGTAAGGGGATTGTAATGGTCTGTCAATTGCCCTCTGACAGAAGTAACCTGAACATCTGTTATGCCGTTCTCTGCAAGCATTTTACGGGCTACTTCTGCACCTGTTAATCCGGCAGAGATTCTGACTTTCGAATACTTCCTAAATTTTGACTGAAGGGTAATTTGTACTATCCAGCTAAGAAGGGCTGTACCAATAAAAATAATCCAATACATTGATACGGGTGAAGTAGCTTCCATTTTCTTTTTATTATTAATAAATACAAATTCAATGCCGAGAGTAATATTTTGTATATTTGTACAATTAACCTCATGATTATGTCAGTCTTACACAAATTTAAAGCCATTGTTTTGACAATCGGTGCATTAGGTGCCATATTGTCATGCGGACACCGTTATACGTATGAAACCGTAGAGGGAGATCCGCTGAACGCACGTATATATACTTTAGAAAACGGTCTAAAAGTATATATGACGGTTAACAAAGAAACTCCTAGAATTCAGACGTACGTTGCTGTTAGGGTAGGTGCAAAAGACGACCCCGCAGAAACTACAGGGCTTGCACACTATTTTGAACACCTGATGTTTAAAGGAACCAGTACGTTCGGAACACAAAATTACGAACTGGAAAAGCCTCTGTTGGACCGGATTGAGGAATTGTTTGAAGAATACAGGGAAACAACGGATGAAACGCAGCGGAAAGATATTTATCGTCGCATAGACAGTGTCTCTCTGGAAGCCTCTAAGTATGCTATTCCTAACGAATACGATAAACTTATGTCTGCCATTGGTGCTATTGGAACCAATGCAGGTACCAGTTATGACCAAACGGTTTACATAGAGGATATACCTTCCAACCAAGTCAGAAACTGGGCAAAGATTCAGGCAGAACGCTTCTCTGATAATGTTATTCGCGGTTTTCATACGGAATTAGAAACCGTATATGAAGAGAGCAACATGTATTCTACCATGGATAGTGAAAAGGTGCTGGAAAAAATGCTGGAAGCTCTGTTCCCATCCCATCCGTATGGTACACAAACCGTGCTGGGAACACAAGAACATTTGAAGAATCCCTCCATTACTAACATTAAAAATTATTACAAAACGTATTACGTTCCCAATAATGTAGCTATTTGTTTGTCGGGTGATTTTGATCCCAATGAAATGATTTCCGTTATTGACGAATACTTTGGTTCTTGGAAACCCAACCCGGATATGCCTGAAAGAACCCTTACTCAAGAAGACCCTATTAAAGGACCCTTATCATACGATGTATGGGGATTGGAGTCTGAATATGTTACCATGGGATGGCACGGTCCGCATGTAGCCTCGGACGATGACGCTTTGTTCACTGTTCTTGGTCAAGTGCTTAGTAACGGAACAGCCGGCATTATGGACCTTGATCTTAATCAGCAGCAAAAGGTATTGCAGTCTATGGCTTTTTCCTATATGCTGGCAGATCGTAGTTTGCTGATCATGCAGGGAAATCCCAAACAGGGGCAAAAACTGGAAGAAGTAAAAGACCTTATGTTGGGTAGTTTGGATAAAATCAAGCAAGGTGATTTTGACGAATCTTTGCTTACAGCTATTATCAATAATTACAAACTGTCTATGATGCGGAGGCTCGAGAGTAACAGAGGGCGGGCAAACATGTTTGTAAGTGCCTTTACAAATAATATCCCTTGGGAACAACAGACACAGTTTATTGAGCGGATGGAGTCAGTGACAAAAGAAGATTTGATGGCTTTCACCAACGAACATTTTAGGGATGACAACTTTGCAATTATTTATAAAAAACAAGGTCCCGATCCCACGTATAAGAAAATTGACAAGCCGGACATCACACCAATACATATGAATCGTGATAGTACCTCTGCATTCTTGAAAGAGGTGCTGGCTTCCAAGGTTAGGCCCATAAAACCGGTATTTGTAGATTTCAACAAGGATTTTAAAAAACTAAAGCTTTCAGAAGGAGCACATCTGGTTTACGTTCCTAATACGTTAAATGATATGTTCACGCTTTCCATTGTCTTTGACGTTGGAAGTGTTCACGACAATGCCCTGCCTGTGGCCTTCGATTACTTGAATTACCTAGGTACATCAGAAAAGAGTGCATAAGAAATCAAGAGGGCTTTTTATGAGATGGCTTGTTCGTTTTATGTTTCTGTATCACAAAATACATGTACTATTACCTTAAGTGGGTTGGCAGAAAATATGCAGCCGTCACTGGAGCTTCTTATGGAATTGGGACTAGATGCCCAACCAGACATGGGGGTGTATAAGTCACTGATTACTAATGTGTTGAAAAATAGAATAGATGCTAAAGCAGATCAAAGAACCTGCTTCCAACGCCTGCAAATGTATGCTCAGTACGGACCGGAGAACCCCTCTACCTTAATTATATCGGAAAAGGACTTACTAGAAACAGATCCCGCAACCCTAATAGACAAGATACACGATTTGATCTCGTATGGTGTTGAGGTATATTACTATGGTCCTGAGAGTATAGAAAAAGCCGGTGAAATCTTTACTTCTGTGTATCCTGTACGTGAAACTCCAAGAGAATCTCCCGAGAAAAAATATTTCATACCACAAGTTACTTTGGATAACAAAATATATTTGGCTCAGTACGATGCCAATCAATTGTACTATGCTTCTTACTCTGCCAGAGAAGGAGAAACGTTTGATAACGTTCCGTATACGTTAGCTAGAATGTACAACGAATATTTTGGTTCTTCTATGAATGCTGTTGTTTTCCAAGAGATGAGAGAGGCCAGAGGGTTGGCATACAGTGCCAGCGCCAGATATGGTGAGCCGGCGCGTATTCAGGAAGATTTCCCCTATGTTTTTACAAGTTTTATAGCTACGCAGAACGATAAAATGCGTGAAGCCATGGATGCTTTCCATGACATTATTAACGAAATGCCGGAGTCGGAGAAATCCTTTGAATTGGCTAAAGAAGGGTTGATCAGTACGCTAAGAACAGACCGTATTATGGGAAGATCTTTGCTAAACTATTACCGCCAGGCCAAAGACAAAGGATTGTGGGAAGATATGAGGAGAGAAGTCTTTAATCATGTGCAACCCATTGAGCTTCAGGATATAGTTGACTTTCAAAAAGAGTGGATTGCAAACCGGCCTACTGTATATACCATATTAAGTGATATAAAAGCACTGGATTTGGACTATCTTTCCGGGTACGGAGAGGTGATAAAACTTGATTTAAAAGACATATTTGGCTATTAAACGTTATGTTGAAGAAAAAAGGCCGTTCATTGATAAAAAACACGAGTCCGTAGATAATAACACAGTTCTCCTAAATCTAGCTTGTATTTATTGATTAGGAAAATTAACTTTGTAATCAGGATAAATAATGAATGGTTTTTTGAACTAAAAACGTACACAAAAAAGATGCGAAATCTTTTTACAGGTGGGAGATTTAATCCCGCCTTTTTTTTTATATTCTGTTAGTTAAATCGTATCTTCGTCAACAATTCCTATGGCAGAACATAACGAATACCAAATTGATAAGGAGCTCAGGAAACTAAGAAGGCTGGAAAACCTTACCTTATGGGGTGTTACGGGAGTTGCTTTTTTGAGTCCGCTATTGATCCAGCAGCATGTTTTTGCTTTGTGGGCCATATTGTCTCCTTTTTTTATAGGCCTACTTTTGCATCACTACATTTACGTTCCGCTTTTTTTATTTAAAAGCAATTATTTTACGTATTTCTTCCTTCTCTTTACATTGCTGTTGGGGATTGTGTTTGGTTGTGAAGCCATAATTGACATTATGGATGTTAAGTATGGAGCCAGATGGTCCAATTACATTCCATACGAATCTACCTTACTAAGCAATTTTGTTATTGCTATGCTTCTTATGGGAATGAATGTAGCCGTAAGGCTTGTTTTTCACAGCATAAAGGAAAAAATGCTGGCTCATGAAGCAGATACTAAGCTGATGAGGTATAAAATGGAATTTTTGCAATTCCAGATTAGCCCTCATTTTTTAATGAATACATTAAATAACATTCATGTGCTGGTAGATACGGACGATCAAAAAGCTAAAGAAGCCATAGTGAGCTTGTCCAGGCTTTTACGTCATATGTTGTATGAGAGTACACCCGATGCAACTATACCCTTTGAAAGGCAGATGGAAGTATTTAGGGCTTACTGTAATTTGAACCTGTTACGTTACGGAGAAAATGTGAAACTGGACATTACCGTACCGCGCGACATGCCTAATGTGCCTTTGCCACCGTTAATTATGATTGTTTTTATAGAAAACGCCTTTAAACATGGTATTGTATACGGAGAAGATACTTATATTAACATGAACTTTTGGGTAGAGCCGGGGTGGTTTTATTTTACCATAACAAATACTATTTTCCCGGATAAACCAAAATCGGTAAAAGAAGGAGGGTTAGGTATTAAAAATGTAAAAGAACGCCTAAACCTGCTTTATGGAAATAACTATAAACTGACCATGAAAGCTACAGGGTCAGAATATATTGTTAATTTACAGCTCCCCATAAAATAATAGTCTATGAAAATCAGGTGTATTGTTATTGATGATGAACCTTTGGCGCTTCAACAGATGGCTATGTACGTGGGTAAAATCCCTTATTTGGAGCTCGTAAAAGCATGTACAGGACCAACAGAGGCTATGGAGGTTATGGCAACGGAAAAAATAGATGCCATTTTTACAGATATTGAAATGCCGGATATAAACGGCATGGAATACATACGGTCTTTAAAAGAAAAACCAATCATTGTTTTTGTAACGGCTTATTCAGATTTTGCCGTACAAGGATTTCAGGTAGATGCTACAGACTACCTCTTAAAGCCTTTTAGCTTAACAGATTTTATGAGAAGCGCAGAAAAGGTAAAGCAACAGTACGAACTTAGAAATGCAGCGTTACAACAAAAAGACAAAGGAGAGAGCACAGATTCTGCAGAGGAAGGTCGAGGAATAAGCGGTTGGGACAGTGAGTATGTGTTTGTAAGGGCCGACTCCCGTACGATAAGATTGAAAATGTCTGATATTCAGTATATTGAGAGCAGAAGAGAATACGTCGTCATTTTTTCTGAAAACAGCAAACCCGTGATGACACTTTTTAGCTTAAAGACTATAGAAGAACGTTTGCCTAAAGATACTTTTATGAGGGTCCACAGGTCTTTTATTGTAAACTTGTCAAAAATTACAGAGGTAGTTCAAAACCGTATAGTATTTAATAAAGAAGCCAGTGTTCCTATTGGCGATCAGTACAAGAAAGATTTTCAAAGTTTTTTGAATCAGTTTTTTCTGAAATAGTTCAAGATGTGGTCCGTAGTATGTAGCATGCGTCCCCGTACACTGCTTTTGTCTGTTTCTGCCGTTCTTACAGGAACGTTTTTAGCTCGCAACCAAGGGTTTTTTTCCTGGAATGTTGTTGTTTTACTGTGTCTAACCGGTTGTTTTCTTCAAATTTTATCTAATCTTGTAAATGAACTGGGAGATTGGAAAAAAGGTATAGATAAAGTACAACTGACAAGAAAACCGCTGAGTTTGCAAAACGGAAACATAACAGAAAAAACGTTTGTGTACTTTTCCGTCTTTATGGCATTGCTTGCCGTAACTGCAGGCTTGTTATTGATTTGGACGGCTTGCGGATCTTTTTTCCGTGTAGACTCTTTTCTTTTTCTAACATTAGGGGCCGTATCCGTTGTAGCAGCGCTTTTTTATTCTGCAGGTAGAATGCCTTACGGTTATCGTGGAGCAGGTGATTTGGCTGTCTTCCTTTTTTTTGGGCCTGTAGCTGTTGCCGGGAGTTATTACTTATTGGTTCATTCTTTAGACGGGAAGGTTTTTTATACGGCTTCGGCTATGGGATTGTTGTGTACCGCAGTATTAAATGTAAACAACATAAGAGATTTTGAAAACGACAAGGTGCATGGTAAAAATACGCTGGCTGTTTTTTTATCACGTATAAAGAAATCCGGTACTACTTTACCGGCAAAGACCTATCAGTTTTTACTTATTGTTTGTGCAGTTTTACTTTCTTTTGTTTATGCGCTGCAGATAGAAGCAGATAATTTTTTGTTTTTGATATCAGTTCCCTTATTTATAATTCACCTTTTCATAGTTACAACAAAAGAAGGACCGGCTTTGGATAAAGCACTGATGCCTTTGATTGCCGGTATTGGATTATATACACTTTCCTGGCTTTAATCCGGTACTTACTTCAGTCGTTTTCTTTTTGGATAGGTAATGCGGGAATGGTATATTTCCTGAATCTGAACGTTCAGGATCTCTTGTATTTTTCTTAATTCCCTATAAGTAATGTCTGCATTTTGCAATTGATCTTCTGATATCCGATGACGAACCATTTTATTCACCATAGCAGAAATACTCTCGGGCGTATAGTCCTTCAGACTCCTACAAGCTGCTTCAACAGCATCTGCAAGCATAACTACTACGTGTTCACGTGTTGTTGGTAACTGGCCTTCGTAGGTGAAATCTTCTATATTGGCAGGGTCTCCTCCTTCGTTGCACCAAGCTGTATAAAAGGCTTCTGTACGTGTTCTTCCGTGGTGAGTTTCAATAAAATCACTTATGAGCAAAGGAAGCCCAAATTTTTTTGCCATATTTTTCCCGTCCTCCACATGTTGGATAACAATACGTGCACTTTCTCTTGGATTGAGTAAGGAATGAGGGTTGAACCCGGCTGCTTGATTTTCTGCGAAATATTGAGGGTTGTTTATTTTGCCTATATCGTGATACAGTGCTCCTACGCGACAAAGAAGGGCATTCGCTCCAATGTGCCTGGCAGCCGTTTCTGCCAGGTTGGCAACCTGGAGGGAATGTTGCATAGTCCCCGGTGCTTTTTCTGAAAGTTCCCGGAGTGCCTTATTGCCTGTATCGGCAAGATCTCTTAGTCTGGACAAAGAAACAAAGCCAAAGATCTTCTCAATAAGAAATACGAGCGGATAAGAAGCAATCATCAAGATAGAAGCCATCCCATAATTTCTAAATACCACGCCGCTCAACTGCTCAAAAGTTCCCTCAGAAATCAAATGAAAGGAAATGTCTGAAACAAGATACGCTAAGAAGACAAGAAGGGCAGAGAGAAATTGTTGCCAGCCACTTCCCCAAAATCTGAATACAAAAACAGCTACTCCTCCGGCAATAATATTTATCAGAAGTAGTTGATAACTGTCTGTAATTAGAGCCAATGGAATAAGAAATACAATATAAAGAGGCAGAGAAAGACGGGTAGGGAAGAAAGAATCCATAAAAAGCACAATCACCGGAAAGGGCAGCAGGTATAAAATGGAAGGCTCAATTTTATATAAGAGTGAAGCTCCGGCTACTGTCAAAACAAATAGAAAGAGTATGAATACAAGTTCGGGAATGCGCTGCAATATTTTTGGTGCAATGGACCTGATAAGGATGAAGATAATGAACAGAGCAAGTATTATCCACAGGGTTTGTCCTACAATAAGAAGTAGGATATTACCGGAGAAACCAATTTTTGAGCTGTATTCTGCACGTAAAGAATTGAGTATTTGCTCCGAATAGCTTGTGACTACTTCTCCTTTACTAATGATACGCTGGCCGGTATGAACAATTCCTTTAGTAAACGAGATGTCTTGCAGGCTGCTGGATTGGACGGCATATGTAGTGCTTTCATCGTAAATAAGATTAGGGGTAAGAAAAATCGTAAGATCCATTCCGATAGCCTTGATGGCAGCCGATTCTGAACGTGTGTATGTATCCAAACGGCTAAGAAAAGCCTCTTTAGCAGAAGAAAGGGAGAAAATTTCTGCCGGAGCTTTGGTATCTGCCACTTTACCCTGTACAACAGCCAACCCTGTTTCCTGATTTAATTCGCCATAGCGGGCATTGTCTATAACCCCCTTACTGTATATTTCTTTATACAGAGATAACAATTTGCTAAGTAACTCATCGGGGAGGTCTGCTTGGGAGGCTTCGGCAGAAAAAGATCGGAGCTGTTCTGCTTCTATATCCGGT
>JAAZIA010000022.1 GCA_012510445.1 Bacteroidales bacterium | reverse complement strand
ACATAATAAGTGGTATTGGGTGAAAGCCCTGTAAGGTGTGCCGTATAGGATCCGAGACCGGAACCGTTAGAAGTTGTCGAATCTTCAATGGTGGGGTTCTCCGAAGTACTCCAGCACACACCTCTGGCAATAACAGAAAAATCATTATCTGCTGTTACCTCACATTCACAGGAGGCTGTTGTTGTAGTAACCATAGTAACCTCAACTGTAACCACTATGGGAACCAAAGGTCTTTCCTGGGGTCCACAGGAAACTAAGAGCATCATCATTAATAAATAACAAATAATTTTTTTCATTTCCGCGTACTTTGAGTAGGTGTGTTTTTGCAATGGATTTCATATATAATTGCCTGGGTACGATTAGTAAATGTGAGAACAGCTTTTACCTTATGGTTACCTGGTACAAGGGAAACAACATCACCTGTATTATAAGGTTGGTCGTTAAAAAACCAGGTTGTTGACTCTGGTCTTTCAACCCCTTCTAATGTAGGGTCATCGTTCAATTTAAAAGTATAAGTATCACCTGCGTAATAGGTTCTACCCGTGTATGGGATCATATAATACCCCAGAGAAAAAAGTTGGTTGTCGGCCTTTTCCACCACAGCCGATATCTGGATGTTTACGTCAATATTGTACAATTCTTTCCATGTACCGGTCAGAGATGCTATGTCTGTCCCCACATAACCGCCCATAGGAGCCATTGGCCCGTTGTCAGTGGCCAACGGATATCCGTTATCACTGTCTATAACGTAATACCCAAATTTCATATCCTTTCCTCCCGGAATAATCAGACCATAGGGAGATAGATCAACTTGCATCAATGTTCTAAAAGATGGATTTGTCAATGCATTTGAAAACACAGTTTCATTTCCAACTGTTATAAACACACCTACTTCAGTGGCAGTGGTCCCGGCCACCAAAATTGACATAGAGGCTATAGAGCTGCCTTCATATGAAGCAAGCTCTTGGGCAGAGAATCCAACGGCTCCGTATATAGTGCCACCCGGAGATCCGTATCCAATACAATATCCTTCCCATGTACCGTGTTTTTTTAAGGTTCCCTCTCCAATAGGTATAAGAGTAAAATTGGCAATAAACGTTCCGGAGTGGGATGCATCTACTTGGTCATAAGCCGAGTAGAAACCCTCCTTTATAACTTCAAGATAATAAGTCCCTACGCGGCAAGATGTTTCAAAAACATAGGTACCTTCCACTCCTGTAGTTACGCTAGTTCTCTCCTCCCGGGAAGTTCTTGTGGCAGAAGGCTCCTCGAAGGATAAAGTAACCACAGCTCCCGCTATAGGACTCCCTTCAGAATCAGAAACGCATCCGGTTATTAGTAAAATATTATTCTTGCTAATTGTAAAAGACGCCTGATTGCCGTTATCCGCTATATTAGTCAAGTAGATCCCGGTTGGATAACCTGCAAAATCTATAGCTGCAGGGGTTGAAGTATCTGTAAATGAGGTGTTGTTTGTACTGCCCGGAAAGGGTACCTGATCCTCATGTTGTACTGCAGATTCTGGATATACAGCTTCAATCAAATCGCAGCATTGGTGTGAAGCATACGCATTGATACCGTCCCAATCGTTCCATCGTGCAGCTGCCGTTTTCCCTCCCACCAGATTATCTGACTTATCTATATGATAAATAAGCAGGCCGGATGGTACAAAAGCGTCCCACCCTGCATTTTTCCTGTATTCATAAAGAAAAAACTCTCCTGCATTGGTAGTTTTGCTCACGTAACAAGCATTTTCCGAAACTGGGCCTAAGGAATAATCCCCCTCTTGTTCAATCACCTCGGCTTCATTATCAAGATCAAGCCAGCCCAACATGTCCCTTTCTATGGAGGTCAAATAAGGTGGTGTTCTGCCGTAATTATTATAATTACCATAAGACATCAGAGAGAAAGATCCCAGTCCCCTGGCTAGTCCATTTTCCTCATAATCGGTATCATAAAAATCAGGTAAACCTAATACATGCCCAAATTCGTGGCAAAAAGTACCTACACCGGCTATAGTACTTCCGGAAGATCCTCTTAATTCGGAAGTACAGGCATATCTTCCGGTTTTCACTCCGTCGACCGTTTTTTGATTGTATATTGACGAGGCGTGAGGCCAGATAGTATCATCCGGACCGCCTTCTGCCTCGTTGTGTCCAGCAAAAAAGACAAAAATATTATCTATATATCCGTCACCATCGTTGTCATATTGCGAAAAATCCACCCCCAGCTGGTCTGCCAAATCAACCGCTTCCACTACCATTTCCCTCGCTAGCTCGTATATAGAATTTTCCTCTTCATCGTTGGCACCATAATAAGAAACCGGACGGGAGAGTGTTACGGGTCCGACCACATCAAACTGAGGGTCAAAAGTGTTGGACGAATTTTCGTGGAAATAATTCCAGGCAGAACCTGTAGCCCCATTCACGGCATAACCGTCCTGATTTAGTAGATTAAAGAATTCACTCTGGGGATTTGCTATGGTAAAAGATAAATCGCTAAACTGAACCAAAATGACCAGGAAATTTTTTCTCCCCGAAGATATTGCCCCAGAGGAAACGGGAACAGCAGAAGCTGTTACATTCAATCGTGACGCAGGGGTTCTGCCGGAAAATGTCTTGGCAAAATCTTTCCTTCTTGCCATAGCCCTCTCAAAAGCGACCGGAGGGGGAGTGACGGTTGAGATCCCCTGCGGTGCAAACACCGACTGCACTCGCGTTGTAGTAGCCTGGACTATTCCTTGGGAAGAGAATGTAGCCAAGTAATAGAAACCATCGGTACCTTGTTTTACAAGACGTCCACTGCTGGTTGTCCAGTTCAGAAATTCGTCGCCATGCTTCCGGATGGTAATGACCGATCCATCCGGTTGTCTGACCTGTATGGGATAAGGATAAGCCTTGACGGCATAAGCACGCTGTGAGAACCCAAAAAGTAGGCCCGAAAACAGCATTACTATAGCTAAAAACTTTTTCATAGTACACTAATTATAAACAAGATAACTGGTCTGACTCTCCAGGTCATATAATGTCAATGTGTTACCGTCTTTACGAACAACTGTAACACTTCGTTCTCCCGGTAATAAATCATCTATTCCAAAAACATTAATCTCGATAGTAAAGACTGATCCGAGTTGAGGATCCAAGGGAATAGCACCAATAGTTACTACTTTTTTCTGCAAGTAATTCTGGATCCTGAAATCATAATGGGTATCATAAGTAATGATACTCCATTGATCCTCAAATTGCCGATAAGTTATAAGAGTATCTTCCAAATGATAAATACCGAATGTCTGGTACTCTTCCGGAGATTCTTTGTCTATGATGGTTGTCTGATCTGTCAATTGGGAAAGAAACAGAGGAATGTGATACCGATGTCCTGCTTTCATATTTTTCGCAGACTTGACTGTTGTTGTGGAAGTGTGGTTTTCTGTTTCAAGGATGATTTGTATATCATCACCTGCATTTACAGTAGCGTTCAAAAACATTTTGACGGGAAGAGTCTTTCCTGATTCCAAGAACGGAGAGTTTTTCCACCTAACACGTACCATATCAGAAGCTTCTTCATCAAATACAGGTGTTGCTTGGGATGTATTCAAATCAACACAAAAATCTCCAGCTAGTTTTCGGCCGGGAACACAAAATTTTATGGATCTGAGTGTGTCGCCTATCAGAGTTGTTCCACTTACGTCAATGGTAATATCCATCATGGCCATGATCTCTCGAAAATGAATGCGGTACCCGTCCTGGTCGTTTCCCTCAATGAAGGAACCAACCTTCCAGTCATAAGGAGCAATGTAGTTGCCGCTTTCGTTTTGAACCTGTTCTGAATCCAGAAATCCGCGTATAGAAGTAAAGTCGTTTCCGGCTGATTTCGTATAGGGATAATAAGCCTTTACAGGAACACCTGACTGTGATCCTCTGAAAATCCCGTAATTAGTTCCTGTACCCGAAATCAGTATCATAGGAATATTGGAAGAACTGTTACTGTAAACCCCAATAGTATCTCCTTCTTCCCATAAGGTTAGTAATCCGTCTGTATCCAACGTGGTTCGAGTAGAGATATCCTCACCGGATGGTAGGATGCCCCCTATTTCAAAATAATCTTTTTGAAGAAGAGACATTCGCCTTTCTTCCTGTCTGCAACCAATAGCAAACAGGGCAAAAGATAATACTATCATAATCTTTTTCATAGTCCCAATCGTTTATAAAAGAAATTCCTCACCCATTTTATTGCCTGTATAAATTTAAGCAATTTATTAATTACCAGCATACTAAATTATAATTTGGTCATCTTGGGTTTGATTTTGGTGACTCTGGGTTAGATTTCGGTTAATTAAATGTAATTTTCTTAAAAAATTGAGTTTTTAAATGAGGAAGGAAATGTCATGAAGTAGGAATTTTTTGGTAATTTTATTATCTACATTGAAACCAATATCACACAGACATGACACAAAAAGGAAGCTTAGCAGATTCAGTACTTCTAACCAATGAGTATAAGCGTAAGTTTACATTATGGGAGTTGTATCGCTCCTTTGTTTTTGCTCCAAGAGCAGTATCAAAACTTATAGGTAATAATAAAACCAATCTGGTTGATCCTAATTTCATAAGACGGTTGCAATTGGCTGTCACCCAGGTAAACGGTTGTGCAGCTTGTTCCTATCAGCACACACAAATGGCTTTGGAACAAGGCATGAGTAATGAAGAAATAAACAGTTTCTTAAGCGGAGGAAGCGATTTTATCATAGTAGAAGAAGCAAAAGCCATACTGTTTGCTCAACACTTTGCCGATTCCAGAGGAATCCCACAAAAAAGTACTTATGATTCTATTGTGGAAGAATATGGCCGGAAAGAAGCCCGGATTATTCTTTCCGCATGCCAGACCATGATTGCCGGAAACATGTACGGAATCCCTTTTAGTGCCTTTCTCTCAAGACTCAAAGGCAAAAAATACAAGGGCAGCACCTTGTTCTACGAACTGGCCATGCTTCTCTTAGGCTTTTTGCTTTTACCCCTGGCCATTATTCATGGATTCCTAAGGGCTTTAGTGGGATTACCAAATGTAAGATTTGGCTCCACTCCCCAATAACCACATTATAGTGTGATTTTGTTGTTTGTTTTGACATTTACACTTATATTTGTTGTCAAAATCACATTATAATGTTAGTCAAGCTACTTGGAAAAACAATAAAAGAAAGGAGAGAAGAGTTAAGCATAACGCAAGCTCACCTAGCTGAGTTAGCGGGAATCAGTATTAACACCTTGTATAAATTAGAACGAGGGCAAGCTAATCCTTCATTACATCTGTTAAACAAATTAGCCGATGTTTTAGGAATGGAACTGAAGCTAGAAGTGAAAAAAACATCATAAAGAGTGTAAATGAGAGCAGTAGAAGTATATCGTAGCGGTATATTGGCAGGAACGCTGGTAGAAGAAAATCGTCATCAATTCGTATTTAGATATGATGACAATTATTTTACAGACGTAAGTAAACCGGCCATCAGCTTAACGCTTCCTAAAACAAAAAAGGAATACAGAAGTGAGTTTTTGTTCCCCTTCTTCTTTAACATGCTTAGTGAAGGGGCAAACAGAAAGTTACAAAGCCTTCATTTACATATTGATGAAGAAGACAGTTTTGGATTGTTAATGGCAACAGCACAAACCGATACTGTGGGAGCAGTTACAGTAAAACCAATACCTGTAAAATGAAACCGGATGAAATAAAATACTGCCCGGGAACATTAGCCGAAGGCCACACAACGTATAGTCCAAGCTGTTTACGAAATATGTTTAATGGCAAAAAGGTAAGTCATATATTACCTTATGAGTACCCTCAGCATAGCGAAGAAGTAGCAGAGCTGTTTTTGGAAAACCGTAAACGTATATCTATATCGGGTATTCAGGAAAAGTTAAGTTGTATTCTTGAAAAAAACACGTTACGCCTGACTAAGGAAGGGGAACAAGGAACGTATATATTTAAGCCCATACCAAGAGATTTAAAAAAGGTTGATCAGGTTCCGGCAAACGAGCATCTGACCATGCAAATTGCAAAGCAAGTTTATGGGTTACATACGGCTGAAAATGCTCTGATATTTTTCAAAGACGGTTCACCTGCGTACATCACCAAACGATTTGATGTGAAAAAGGACGGAGGCAAGTGGGGAAAAGAAGATCTGGCAACCCTTGCCGGTAAAACAAAAGACAATGCAGGGGCTAATTTTAAATATGAATACAGCTACGAAGAAATTGGGAGGCTTATACAAAAATTTGTTCCTGCGTGGAAGGTGGAAATAGAAAAATATTTCTCTCTGGTTGTCTTCAATTTTCTATTCTCAAACGGTGATGCACACTTAAAAAATTTCTCTTTATTGGAATCGTCTCAAGGTGATTACTTTCTCAGCCCGGCTTATGATTTGATAAACACAAGACTTCATGTGGACGATGCTGATTTCGCATTAAACAAAGGCCTGTTTGCTGACAGTTTTAAAAGTGACGAATATAAGAAAAGCAGACACCCCTCAAAAGCTGATTTTATTGAATTTGCCAAAAGAATGGGTGTAATTGAAACTAGAATTAAAAAATTGTTGAATCCTTTCTTAAAACAACAACCATTGGTAGAGACTCTGGTAAATCGTTCATTTTTAAGCCCGACTAATAAACGCGGCTACCTACTAATGTATAACACTAGAAGAAATCTCTTAAACAGTTGATGAAAAAAAGTAAACGAACCTTATTCTCAAGAAGCGGAAGAGCAACTTTGCTAACTACAAACTTCTAGAATATCTAACTAATGCTTTATGGTTTGCGGTGCTCACTAAACTGAAAATCATAAACCCTACAACTCCAATGGCCGCAATTGTTTTCACATCATGTTTAAACTCGTCGTAAATAGAATTCTTTTTGTCTCTGGCGCGGAAAATATACAATAGAGACAATGGAATTATGATTAAGACGAATATTTTCGCAAATATTGATACTATCATATTAAAAACATTGCCTTTGTTTGCAATGATTGAATACACAATACTTCCACAAAGACATAAGCCGCCAAGAATAAGGATTATAAGCGGGACCAGCGTGTTTTCAACATTAAAAATAAGAAAGAGACAGGCGAGAAATATGGATATAAAGGGAAGAATTAACAAGGTAAAATCGAGCCAATTTGCAATTACAACCATTGTTTTCCTCCTGGCTTTAACCATTGCAATGATGTAACAAATAAAACTACAACTCAATACACCCCAAAAAGAATACCGTAGAAGTGGTAGAATTTCTGTTTTCATAGATTTTTTTACAAAGCAGGTGCGTGTTTTCCTTTATGAGGACCATTAGGATGTCTTCTACAAGAAACACTTGTTAACACCGCAACCGAAGAATATTTCAATCCGCAATATTCACAATAATAATTTGCCATAATATAACCTCCTTCATTTATGTTTAGTCGTTTTTATAGATATCCCACAATCCTTTTGCCCAGCTACGAAGTTGGTACCGGAGTGATTGCGGTTCTAATACTTCAATCTTAGATCCCACCCTTAATAACTCCATACAGAAATCATAAGTAGGTCGCAAGTAAAGTTCAAAATCTGAATATTCATCAGAAGTATATATTTCTTTCTGAGAGTGATGTAGCGGTAACGTACGCAGGTAATGTTGATGATCCTTGTCTGCCCGTAACACAATGCGCTCTTCTTTTACACTTGTATCTAGTACAATACCAAAAAAAGAAGCAAAATAAGTTTTTGCTTCAAAATCTTTAGGTAGAAAAAATTGACTATCAGTCACTTGAACGCCTTCCATTCTATCCATCGCATAAATCCTCATTGCATTATCGTTTATGCGGTGACCCAACATATACCAGCGCTTATGGAACAATTTTAAGCAGTAGGGTTCTACCGGAAGCATAGAGGCGACATCCCTTTGAAATCCTTTATAGGTAAGGTTTATCACACGATTGCTTTTCATGGCATAAATGATTTCTTCCAAGTACTCTTTACTGGACGGAACCTCCTCCACCAAAATGCGATCCCTTAACGCAATACTTTGCGACAGGGAGTTAATCGTTGAAAACGAATCAAGCAACCATCGGCTCAGTTCTCCCTCTTTAAGAACCATGGGATTATAAATGAAGTACTTATAACCGGCTTTCAAGTTGCAGTCAATAATGACTCCAAAAAGATCAAGTATGCCCGCTTTCCACCGGTCAAATGTTTGCCGAGGAATAGGCATACCACCACTCAACTCCGTATTCACCCACTTTTCATTCAGTTCTTTCAATGAAATTTGCTGATTACGACGTATTGTCTCTATAACCCACACCTACTTTAGTGCGACGCACTAAGTACTTAACCCCTTGTATTATAGTCAGTTGCTCAAAACGTGCCCCAGGGGCACGTTTTCAATAACCCGCAGTTAGTCAGCAAGTTAACCACCGAGTGCGACGCACTCACATGTGTCTCTACAAGTCTTTTTAAATAAGGACGCCCATACATAACCACCTCTTATAAAAATATTTTACTCAATATTTTAAAAGATCATCCGTGTCTTATATTTCTTTGGCGATTTTAAATAAAACCCCTACATTTGTGCAAAATAGAAATCTTATTTATGATATGCACGATTTACTGAGTAGAAGTATAGAATCTTTTGTAAAAGAGAACCTAAGCATATTCCCCGCTGTTGCCATTTTAGGACCCAGACAATGCGGGAAATCCACTTTGGTAAAAATGCTCTATCAAAATTCAGATGCTTATTTATACTTAGACCTCCAAAATTTAGAAGACCTGAATAAACTCAAAGAGCCTTTGTTATTCTTCCGTGCTAATCAGGATGTAACCATTTGTTTGGACGAAATCCAGTTAGCACCCCAACTGTTTTCTGTACTCAGAAGCGAAATAGACCGTTACCGTCACCCGGGAAGATTTATTTTACTTGGATCTGCTTCGCAAGATCTTATTCAGAAAACATCAGAATCGTTAGCCGGAAGAATCGGTCTTATTGAACTCACGCCCTTTACAATTACGGAAGCTGAACAAAGCACACCTTTTGATTTACATAAGTTTTGGCTTCGTGGAGGATATCCCGATAGTTACCTGGCATCATCAGACCGGGGAAGTATGCTTTGGAGAGAAAATTTCCTTAGAACATATGTGGAAAGGGATATTCCACAGCTCGGCTTTCAAATTCCAGCCTTGCAACTACGTCGTTTGCTAACGATGTGTGCACACAGTCAGGGACAACTTCTGAATTCGTCCAGGTTAGGTGAATCGTTGGGAGTAACCTATCAAACAGTTCGTCGCTATATAGACCTAATGGAGCAAACTTTTGTTATCCGTTCTTTACCTCCGTTTGAAAAAAACGTTAAAAAACGTCTTGTTAAGTCTCCCAAAATCTATGTGCGAGACAGCGGCCTGCTACATAGACTGCTCCAGATAGATGATTTTAATTCTCTTATGGGACATCCTGTTTTTGGTGCATCATGGGAAGGTTTTGTAATTGAAAACATCATGTCATCATTACGGGATTGTAAGTTCACCTTTTATCGCAGTGCTACAGGAGACGAGTTAGATTTGCTTATAGAGAACGGCACCACAACAATTGCTGTAGATTGCAAAGCATCAATGGCACCACAGGTAACCAAAGGCTTCTGGAATGCTCTGGAAATTACAAAGCCGGACAAAACATACATTATTGCACCCGTACCAGCACCTTACTCTTATAAAAAAGATATAGAAGTTTGCGGGCTAAGCGATTTTTTAATTACTAACGCTATTAGCTTATAACTTAAGCCTTACTGTTTTATAAAACAGAATCAATGCCAGCGGAGCATACACTGCAGCAATCAACAAGCCGCCCCAAATGGGAGGATCAACCCAGTTTAGAATAATAATCAGACCAAACACCAAAGCTAACGAAGTAGGAATGCTCACGGCGGCATCTACTTTGATGGTACTGCCGCAATCTGGGCACTTCCATTGTGATAAAGTTCCACCCGTTACAACATGGCGAAATTTCTGTTTATGACCACAGTTGGGACATATAAAAGTCTTCGTCTTCATAATATTCAATGTTTTAGTACGATGCACTCAAAATTAATTAAAAGTATTCCTGCTCTTTAAAGTATTTCAGGTAAACAGATACCAAGCGTTTTTTGTGAAGGAGTTTTGGGATTCTCGTGTTTTTCAGAAAACGATGAGTGTTGGTCATATCGTAACGCGGTTGCAGCGGTCCAAAGCGCGTAATCAGAGAGTCAGTGCTTTGCCCGTCCTCGGTGCTTTCCTTTGGGAATAACGAGGCCAGAACTCGCAGGGGGTTTTCCCTTATGTGGGTTTGCATCAGCTCGTTCCTCCAGTTTTCGTAAGGTACTATCCGGTTCTTGTACCCCATACGACGGATGGCTTTTACCATGGTCTTTACGTCTACCGATTCCGGACCCAGAATATTAAAAGCCAAGCCGCAAGCATCGTCTTGCATAGAAATACGAGCTATGGCGTCGCTTACGTAATCCACCGGTACTATATGGAGCCGGGTTTTGATTTTCGGAGATTTTTGCAGGTGAATGCATCCCACAATCAGACGGCTCAGCAAATCTTTCATCTCCCATATACCGTTAACGGTATCGCCGGTTATGTCTCCGGGCCTGTAAATACAGGCTTTCAGGCCACGCTCCCGGGCTATTTGCACCAGTTTTTCCGATACCCATTTGGTTTCTGAATACCCAAGCGAAAAACCTTCTCCCATAGTGAGAGGGTCTGCTTCAAATACTTTTTTCCCCAAATGGGAAGGCGTATCGTACACGCTGTAGGAAGAAATGTAATGGAAATACTTGGCCTTCCCGGTACAGGCAAAACGCAGGCATTCCCGCGTACCGTCCACATTCGTTTCTTTCATGAATGTGTAGGGGAACAGAAAATTGAGTAGGGCTCCGTTGTGATACACCGCATCTACTTGCCGGCTCAACTCCTGGTAAACGTCCTCTTTAATTCCCATCATGGGCTGGTCCAAAGAGCCTGTAACTACTTGTATATAATGTGCATATTCATCTCTCCAACAACGGTAGTGCTTCATGTTGTTGATGATTCGCTCCTTTCCCGTTTCTTTATTTTGCGCTCGTACGTGGCAGGTTATCCGAAAGCCTTTCCGGGCATGTTGTTCAATGAGCGACCGAATGAGGAATGCCCCCAGAAATCCTGTACTCCCGGTCAGAAACAAATGCTTGCATCCACTAAGGGAATGTTCATACGGTGCCTGTGGAGCAATGGAAGGATCCAGCGTACATTCCTTGTGCAAGTCTATTTTTATAACATTCCCGTTCCCTTCCAGCACGTAATTTTCTATAAGTTCCGTAATCCCGTTCACAGAAGTATTCAGACTTATCTGGTTAACATCCAGCTTAATGTGAAACGTTTCTTCCAACCGGCACACACATTCTACCAACCGGAGCGAATCGCCCCCCAACTCCAGAAAACCGGCATTGGGGTCGTAATCCTCCCGTTCCAGCAATTCATTGAACACGGCCTTCACTTTTTCATGAATACCGTCCGGTGCTATTTGGGAAAGGGCTGAGTTTTCCCGTGCCAAAGCCGAGGCCGAAGCCGAATCCCGGCTCCCGGCAGCATCCCGGCTCCGCGCAGCATCCCGGCCTCGGGCCGAGTCATGGCTCCTGCTGCTAAAGAGCACCTGCAACATATCTGTACCCTGTACAGACATGCCCGGCAACAACTGCTCTCCCACTCGCTCTGTAAGTGATTTTTGAGAGCCTCGGTTTAGCATGCCCTGCAAGTACAGTTCCTTCACTTTGTGAGTTCGGACCTTCCGGTTGTCGGTCCTGGGAAGACTGTCCTTTTTCACAAACACCACATCGTAGAACGAGAATTCAAACATCCGGGCAGCTATTCGGTTCACCTGTACGGCCAAAGCAGCCGGGTCAAGATGCGATCCGTTCATTTCTATACAGGCTACCACCGCTTCTCTATGTTTTGCTTCTACAGTAAAGAAAACAGCAGAGTCTGCAGACAAGGCCGGAATGTTTTTTCTGAGTGCCGCTTTTATGTCTCCCGGATACACATTGTGCCCGTTGATAACCAGGATTTCCTTAATGCGATCTGTCATGTAGAAATCCCCTTGGTATAGGATTCCCATATCTCCCGTTTTGAAAAAATATCCATCGTGACCCTCCACCTGAACTTTAAAATTTTCGTTATCCTTTACCTTGCCCCAATAGCCTTGGCTTACCGTATCACCTCGGATGTACATCTCCCCCACTTGGCCTTCTTCACAAGGTTTTCCGGTGGCGGGATCAACTGCCATCATGGTGATGCCTTTCAAAGGTTCACCCAGGCTCACCAGTTCCTTGCCCTGCCCCGATTCACACGGAACAAAACGGTTCTTGCGCAACGGTTCTTCCTCTACCCACAAGGTTTTGTAGTGATCGATTGCTGCCGTCACCAGGCAGACATTTTCGGCCATGCCGTACCCGCAAGCGAATGTCTCGGCTTGTATTCCAAACAGCTCGGCAAAGGCCCTCAGGGTGACAGGATCTATGAACTCGGAACCGTTCAGAAAGTATGAGGTATGCGAGAGGTCAAAAGACGCGGCCGCCTGCGGAGTCAGGATGTTCGGGTACAAGGCGTATGCGGTATTCGGGCCGAGGGTGAGCTTCACCCGGTACTCGGAAAGGAGCCTTAGCCAAAGTGTGGGCTTTTGCAAGAATTGCAACGTTTGTAGGAAATACACTTTGCCCTCCAAAGCCATGATGGGCAGGAAAACCCCAAAAAGTAGCCCCAGGTTATGGAAAAAAGGAACCCACATGGCCAGAGTACTTCCGGTGGAATAATCATAAATTTCTTGCACTTGGGCCATGTGGATCATCAAGTTCTTTAACGTAACCATAACCCCTTTGGGCTCGCTGGTTGAACCCGAGGTATATTGTAAATAAATGACCTCGTCCGGCCCTGCCTGATGCAACGGGAATTCGCGTGTAGTAGGGGTTATGCGATCTGTATAAATCCTTTTTAAACGGATGGCCTGAAAGAACGCCTGCCTAAGCAGCTGTTTTTTTAAATACCGCTGCTTATTGAAAGACAGCTGCGACCGTATGTTCGAAGTTTGCTGAGTGCTTTGCTGTGCGCTTGTACCCTGCTGTTCAAGCGCGTAATTGGAAATCACAAATTTTGGTTTGCACGAGGCAACCACCGATACAAAACGCTCTATTTTCCCCTCGTCTATGGGCGGAGGGATTACGGTAAAAATGGTTCCTGCCATCATGGCTCCGTAAACCGCATACAAGGTACCGGCATCCTGCATGGAAAATATAACTACCCGGTCTCCTTTTTTCGCACCCTTTTCCTGCAACTCTGCGGCAATGGCTTTAGCATTTTCAAAAACCATCCCTGCAGTGACCTCGGTAACGGTCTTTTCTTCTGTAGAATAATCAACAAAATGGAACAATTTATTGTTGGGACTGGTTTGGTTTCTTTCCAGGAGTATCTCAATAATTCCTTTCATACTTCTTTATTTATGCGTTTCCCACTCTTCACCCTTCACTCTTCATTTACATACATTCCTGTAAATGCTTTTTCATCCGAGCAAAAAGTTCCCGGATCTTTTCTTTGTCTTTTTCATTACCGCGTACTGCTGTGGTAAAAATCAATGTGTTGCGAAACATCTGAATAAAAACGGTAATGTTTGGTTTATACTGAGACGGACCCATCAGCATAATATCTAATAACGTGAGGTCCCCCAGTTTCAACTGTTCTTCCGGAATCATGCCTACGTTGCTAAATCCCAGCACCGGTGGAGTAAACCAACATAATGTTCCCGGCTTTACCAGGAAAAAAGGCAGCCTATAGCCCAAACGGATAAGTGGAATGCCGTGAAGTCCAAAAAACCGTTTATTCTTTTCACGCGTTGTAGCTTCTTTAACTTGTTGTATAGTTTCTTTGATGGTCGCCCCACAGCAGTCAACTCTCATTTGCATAAGCCCTACGTGATTGGTCAGGCCCATAGTAACCGGCTGTGATTCCTTAGCTGTCGGCTGTTTCATGTGCCTTCTGTTGTCCACCATACAGGTGATGGTAAGCGGTTTGCCCAACGGGAAGCCGGACGTTTCATGCAGTGCTTGTACATAACTGGCAAGCAACATATCATTAACCGTAACGTCTTTTTGTTTTGCAATTGCCCTAACCCTCGCAAAAGAATCGATATCCCATTTTTGGCTAACTATCTGCAATTGATCAGACAGTTCTTCCGGGGTATAGGCAAAAGTTCGTTTCTCTTTCAGCCGTGTGATGTTCTTTAACAGTAAGTTGGCCCTCACCCTTTGCGGTAAGGACATACCGGTATAAATTTTGGAGTATTCACGGCCACCGGTTTCTAAAACGGGCAAAGGCAACCCTGCATATACCCTCTGGTAGCATAGGGCAAGTTGGTGCAGAAAAGTAAGTATGCCTCGGCCATCCATACACATATGGTTGATCATAATACAAAGCAAGGATCTGCTTTCCCGGTTGTTTGGTGCGTCTGCCCGGTTACTTGGTGCGTTTTCGGGATTGATGACTGCCACCCTATATTGCACATTACAGTCTGCCGGAATAACCCGGTTCATGAAATCTTGCCGCGCCCGGCTCGGCTCTTCCGTGTGTATTACCGTCAAAATATCATCTAGGGTGTAAGGCCGGACCTCCCAATACGGATTTATAAAGTGGTCCCGGAACGAGCTGTGCAATACGGGGTGTGTTTCTGTGACATGCAACAGGGCTTTTCTCAAAACATCGTCTTGGATCAACCCGTCGTACAAAAGCTCCCCTCGCATCATTCTATCGGTCGAGTGGTTTAGAATAAAATGCAACTTATCCCACAATTCGGCCCTCAGCTTATTTTTTGTAGATGGTTTAAAGGAACTTTTGTTCACTTGTTCTTTACTCACTTACATTTAACTCTTTACTTCTCACATTTCACTTCTCACATTTCACTTCTCACATTTCACTTCTCACTTCTCACATTTCACTTCTCACTTCTTACTTCTCACTCTGTGTAGATTAAAATAATTTAGTTTGCAAAGATAAAGTATTCATTGAAATATGCGTAATAGTGCAATTTACTCATTTTGTCCATTTTATAAATTAACTATCTTTGCGATTTATTTTTAAAACTGAAAACATGAAACAATGCATTAAGTATTTAGCAGCCATAGTATTAACGGCTGTGTTGTTTGTGCCTGTCATTAGTAACGCACAAAAAATGCCTAAAAAGCACAAGAACGCTCCCGAGAAAACCGTGGTGGTTGTTACAAATCCTCTTGTAGAAAACTTTGACGCCTCTGAATATCCTCATCTGCAATTTTATTACACACCGCAGGAAATGCCTCATTTTTTGGAAGTCCTAAATAAAGTCAGGCCCATTCCTCCCAAAGAAGGAATCACCGGCATAGTAGTTGACAAAGAAGGAACCATTGCTTACGTCAGGCTCTTCAGCGATCAGCTGTCAAAAAATATGGATAATAGAGACGAGACCAGCTTTACCATCTTGTCAGTGGCCGCCAGAAAAGGCAGCAGTGGCGAGTCGAGGCCGTTGGAAGACCAACTGAAAAATTACGTTATCAGAGAAAAGGTTGCCAAAAAAGACAGTAAAAAATCGTACACTCCTGGTCAAGAACCCACATTCAAAGGCTGGGACAAAGGCCTAATAGAAGGCATGGAACTGCCCGACTTCAACCTGGTAGCACAAGACGGAACTGAAACCTCCATTAAAGAAGTCCTTGACGGAAAACCGGGTTTCGTTGTATTCACAAACATCTCTGAAGACGGAAAAACAGTTAGCCCCCTGCTCTGGCATATAGAGCACATCCTCTACAACTACTTCCCGCCACGTACTCGCAGATAAGTGCGCCACGCGCGCCCAACTTAGTGCGGCTGCCATGCACGCGCGCAATTTAGTGCGTCGCACTAAGCACTTAAATCTCTGTGTTATAGCTAGTTACTCAAAACGTGCCCCCAGGGCACGTTTTTGTTAATCTGCAGTTAGTCAGCAAGTTAACCTCCGAGTGCGACGCACTCAAGTTTGGCCGGCCGGCAGGCAGCAACTGTTCAGTTGCAGCAAATCGCGAAAAGCCGTATCTTGTATTGTATGTACACATTCAAAAACAGTATAGGAAATACCATTAAAATTTTTGCCGACAACATAGAGGCCACGGCTTTGGAGCAAATCAAAGACCTAGCGGAATGCGAAGCCTATCGGCAAGAAAAAATCAGGATTATGCCCGATGTGCACGCCGGCAAAGGCTGTGTAATTGGTACCACTATGACCGTAACCAACAAACTCACACCCAACTTGGTGGGAGTGGACATAGGCTGCGGCGTTACGGTAGCCAAAATCAGGTTGGACGGACCCGGCCGCAGCA
This sequence comes from Bacteroidales bacterium, assembly GCA_012510445.1. Taxonomy (GTDB): domain Bacteria; phylum Bacteroidota; class Bacteroidia; order Bacteroidales; family UBA932; genus DMER64. The sequence goes on along the minus strand of JAAZIA010000022.1, from coordinate 125,221 downwards.
AATCGGGCCGTAGCAAACTAGACCTACACAAGCTGGACAACGCCATTAAAAAATACATTCCCAGTGGATTTTCCGTAAAGGACAAACCCCTGCCTTTCGATTTCAGCAAGCTGCGTTGCGCACGCTACGTTGATCTGAAGAGAGCGTACCATTCCATTGGCACCCTGGGTGGCGGAAACCATTTTATAGAAGTAGGAAAAGACACAGAAGGAGCACTCTATTTGCTTATCCACTCGGGCAGCCGCAACCTGGGCGTAGGAGTCTGCAGCTATTACCAGAAACGTGCACAGAAACAAATCAAAGACACAGGTAAAGATTACGTACACCGCGATCTGGCCTGGCTGGAAGACTCCTTGTTTGAGGACTACCTGAACGATATGGAAATAACGCAACGTTACGCCTCTCACAACAGAGACGTCATGTTGCAAACCCTCACAGAGAAAATGAATCTAACCTGTGAAAAGATAGTAGAGACCATACACAACTATATAGACACCAAGAACATGATCCTCAGAAAAGGAGCCGTAAGTGCCCAAAAAGGAGAACTGTTGGTAATTCCCTTAAACATGCGCGACGGCACACTCCTATGCAGAGGCAAGGGAAATCCCGATTGGAATTACTCCGCTCCGCACGGAGCCGGGCGCATCTTAAGCCGCACCAAAGCGAGGGAACTGTTAGTGATGAAAGACTTTGTCCAATCCATGGATAATATATACTCCACCTCGGTAAGTAAAAAAACGTTGGATGAAGCGCCTCAGGCCTACAAACCCAAGGAAGAAATCTTGCAGGCCATAGAACCCACGGCAGAAGTGTTGACTGTTATACGACCCATTTACAACTTCAAGGCCGGGTAAGCTTAACAGAAACACTTAGTTTTACCTATTAGATTTCCTTCTGGTGCTATGTCTCCAAAATTTTGCAAATAGTTGTCAGCGCACCTACCACACATACGGCACCAATCGGTATCTGACATCCCGGCAATAGTCTGTGTAGCCGTCCAATTCGCACTGGAGAGTGGTGTCTTCATAATAAGTCCTGAGGACAATCAGTACCACCATGAAAACCATGGGAATCAGTGCTAGTACAGAACCCAATACCAACGGCATGGACAAAGAACTCAGGATCATGCCCAGGTAGCCCGGGTGGCGGACTACGCGGTAGGGACCGGTACGGATTACTTGGTGGCTTTTGTCTTGTTGGATGCGTACGGTTGTTTCAAAGAAAGGGTTGTGAATCATGGGCCATACAGAGAAAACGGCAGACAGCAGGTACAAGATGATACCGGTATACAAATAAGCAAAAGGAAGGGTGTCTGCCAGGTGTATGCGTCTGTCCAATCCGGCTACAAGGGGCGTGACAAATAGGGCGAGCAAGAAGTAGGTTAGGATGATGTATTTATCCAACGGCTTTGTGCCTTCTTGCATTTTCTCTCTGTCTTTTAGCAGTTGCGAGGCTTTTTTATAGAGCAATAGGCCTATGGCAATGCCTCCCAAAGCATATACGGCAAGGTATATCCATACCCGCACATTGCTCAAATCACCCGAGGCGGCAAAGAACACCAGCCCCGTTATGATGATCCACCGGATGGGCGCTAAAAAGACTTTCATTTTTAAATATAGTATCTTTGTTCTTATGTGCAAAATCCTCACCATCACAGCGGCCGTACTGCTGATTGCAGGGCCGGGCCGCAGCCAACAACGGGAGCGGATTCCCGGGTCTGTATTTTACGAAAACATGCGGGAATTGTCGTTCGAAGACAGGGAGCAAGCCATTTGGGAGCAATTCCAAAACCGCAATTTCCCGGAATTCTTGCTGGATTTTGTACCCATAGATACGGTACTGGCAGATGCCCAAGGAACGCAGCGGCACGTCATTTTTTATGTGTCTCCCGATTACTTGTCCATTGGTACAGAAGGCGATTACTTTATTATCCCCCTGGGGCCCAAAACGGCCCAGAAAATAGCCGATATGCTGGATGCTTCCCTACCTACTCCCAAGGTGGTGGATATGGTCTACGAGAAAGCCATACTGAAATTGGAGCCCTTTAATTTTATTCCCCGAGGCATACGGAATACCACGCCCGATATCCTCTACGACCATTCCAATATAGTCCAGGCACAACGCAAAGCTGCCGGCCACAAGCCGGGTGTTTTTGTAGCCGGCACCAAGAAAGACATTGTCATATCCGGGAAATTGGCCGATACGGTCCGAACGCGCCACGTGACCATTTACGGTTGGCACAAGTTGGATGGGATTCGCATACAGCCGGTCACCAACATCCATATAGATACGTATGTGGACTACAGTCACGGAGCCCGGTTGATTTCTAACAAAGTGTTGATTGACGGCCAAGAGCACGACTACCGCCGGGTACTACAAGATCCCTTGCTACATACCTTGTTGAATAACGAGCCTACACCCCTGGTTAAGACAGCTTATCCGTATGAATGACAGCCCTGTTAGACGGTATGAAACACCACTAACCTGCGTTCCCGCAACTTGTCGTCCCTTTGGTCCGCTAAATCAGAGATGGCACACGTCCACACATTTTTATACCCCCAGATCTGCTATAGAAATAACGTTTACTCCGTCAGGCCTTGTATAACTCATCTCAGTACCGGTTACTACATTTAAAGAAATAGGTTTATTCTGTTTTGTAACATCAACTAACTGACTTAATCTTAGCAAATTGAACGCTGCTTGGTCTGTCATTCCAGCTCCTAGTTTTACTTCAAATGCTGCCCACGTTCCGTCATTTTTTTGAACAATAGCATCTACCTCTAAGTCCGATGAATCTTTATAATAAAAAATTTCAGCATCATTAGCTCTTGCATACATTTTCAGATCATGGTAAACTAAGGACTCAAATAAAAACCCACAATATTTTAAATCCTTCATCAACCTATCTTTATCTAATTGCAATGCAGCTATAGCAAGCGAAACATCACAAAAGTGTCTTTTTGGAGATTTTCTTAGAAAACTGGAAGAGCGTATATGCATATTAAATGCCTGTTGTTCTTCAAAAATCAACAATTGAGATAAGGCATCTAAGTAGTCTACAATGGTTGGCCGGGACAATCCTTCATTCTCATTAGACTTAATATCTTTTGCGTACGTAGTATTATCTACTGTAGTGGCGATGTTTCTTGCTATGGAAGAAAGTAAGGCACGCACCTTGATCGGGTCACGTTTTATATTAGAAATACGACTCATATCTACCTGTGCCAATAAGTCTATATAACTTCGATTTATAATAATAGCCTGATTAAGTGAAGCACCCAGCAAAGCCGGCCAGCCCCCTTTTATCATTCTTTCTACAATTATCTCAATAGTTAAATCATTTTTTGAATACCTAATTGCATTTCCTTTTAATAAATCAGATAAGCAGACATGTCCCGAGGAATAGCCCATTTCTTGCCAAGCCATTGTCTGCATTTCTACTACAGTAAATCGCCCTGCCCCACTATGTAGTTTAATCTCTTCATTTGGATTTGCAGAACCGGTTAGAATAAATTGTGCTTTCTTTCTCCTTTCATCCACCTCGTGCCTTATATAATTCCATAGCTTAGGTTGTTCTTGCCATTCGTCTATCAGACGAGGTGTTTCACCCTCTAGCAAAAAACGTGGATTAACATCCATTACCACCGGAACTTGTTCGTCTCTATCTACCTGTAATATGCTTTTAGCAAACCGTTTAGAGGTTTCTGTTTTACCGCACGCTTTCGGCCCCTTGACTAACAATGCTCCAGAAGCTAAAAGTTTTCTCTTAATCTCTGCTTCGATAATTCTTGGGTAATATTTCATATTGCTCATACTACGTGCAAAGATATCAAATTTTATTTCACTTTACACTTTTAGAGTGTTTTAGCTTACACTTTTGGAGCGTTTTAGTTTACATTTTTGGAGCGTTTTGCTTTACACTTTTAGGTGCGCCAAGCAGATAGGTTTCCAGCCGGCGTTCCCACACCAGCACCAACGACATCAGCCAGCGCGATAGCAGCATCCAGGGCAGGCTGCCCCCTATGGCCACAAACAACAACAAGTCTTCTACGTTGCTGTGCGATACGGCAATATGATGGTTCAGCAAATCAATATCTGTTTTTGACAGCTTGCCTGTAGCCGCCTCGTCAATCATTACAGCCGCCCCATAGGCCAAGCCCAAGGTGTTGGCCACAATCCATAAAAAGGCCGTTTTGGCAGGCAAACCAAAAAAGACCATCACCGGCTTCAGGAACTTGGCGATATACCGTATCACCCCAAACTCGGACAACAACCTCTGAATTACCGTAAGGGAAACTACCAGCAACACCATGGGTATGGCAATGCGTACCGTACGCACCAACCAATCTAAAAGCATAGGCCCTAAAGCCCCCTGCTCTTCCTGGATCCATTCGGCCGCTTGCACCATAGCTTCTCCCGGCATAACCTTATGCAACACCCATCCCAAAATCAAAGACGACAAGGTACGCACCGCAATCATACGTAGCGCAGAACTGCCCGTTTTCTTTTGCACGGCCGTTTCAATGGGAAGGTTATGTGCACATAATACCATGGTAGCCAAAATGGTAGTAGCGCGCACATCTAAAGAAAGTGTAGTCGTCACGGCAATGGCAGAGTAGCAATTCACAAAATAGCCGGAAACGTATGCCAGTGCCGCCTCTCCAGGCAACCCAAAATAGGAAAACAAAGGCGTCAAGTGGAAAGAAAGCCACGAAATCACCCCAAAATACCTTAAAAAGGTAATGGCCAGCGTTACCACAAACATGATCTTGATAAGCCACCAAGCCGTTTTCAGAGCCCCGGGAGCCACTGCCTTAACGGAACGTATTACTCTTTGGCGTACCGTTTCCATTACCAACCTTGTACATTGGCCGAGATAAACGGAAGTGCCCTGCGGAGCGCCGCCCGCCAATACGCCCAGCTGTGGGCTCCGTCGTAAATCCGTACCTGCAACGGAATGCCTTTCTCTTTCATGGCCAGTGAAAATTCCACATTGGAGCGGTACGTGAAATCGTCATCCCCGCAATCTATCAGCCATACAATGTCTTTCAAAGCAGCCGCCTGCTCTGCCGTAACGTTTTCTATATACCGTACTGCGTTGTTATCTGCTACGCGCTTGCGAATCTCTTTATGCACCGGATCGTCCGTATTGTACATAGAAATAGGCGACGGGTACAAATACGCACTCATGGCATACACTACGGCAAATACATGGGGCCTGTGACAAGCATACATGACCGATCCTTGGCCGCCCATAGACAATCCCGCAACAGCCCGAGCCTCTTTTCTCGATTTAATCTTATACCGGGCTTCTACCGCAGGTATCAGTTCCTCAAAAAAATGGTCTTCGTAATTCCAGCCGGGCCCGTTAAAATACGTCATCATCGTTGTTCCGGCATCGGGCATCACAATGACCATGTCCCTGGAATCCCCCGCCTTCATCAATTGATCAGCAATAGCTTTTACATGCCCCAAGTTGTTCCAATCCGTCCAAGTTCCCGCACCACCATGCAACAAATACAAAACCGGGTACTCCCTATCGGAATCCGTTCCAAACCCGGCCGGCAAGTACACAGCAAAATGCCGAGTTTCTCCCAGGATGGTGCTGTACATAGAATCTGCCACATAAGCACTTTTGGTTTTGGGCTGAGCCGAGGCAGAAGCGGTAGGTTGTGCCGAAGCCGTAGCGGCACCCAAAAAGACGGCAACAAAGAGCAACATTTTTTTCATAGACAACTCCTTTGATTTGTGTACAAAAATAATACAATATTCATCCATTATACTATCTTTGTAAGACATCGGTTCTGAAAGGCCTGAGAACGGCCTCAAAGATTAAAAGGGAATGCCGTGCAAATCGGCAACAGTTCCCGCTGCTGTAATTCCCGGAACATACGTTCCAACGTTTTGTCCATCTTGCCACTGACCTTAAGAGATCGGGAAGGCGACTGAAACAGGGATAAGTCAGAAGACCTGCCGGTGTACAACTAGCGGAGAACTAACTAATTTTCTCAATCATGAAATACCTATCCATTTTTGGCATACTGTGCCTTTCTGTACTTCTGGTACAATGCCACCCGTGCATTCCCGGCGAGCCGGAACCTTTTTTGATTACGTTTGAACACGCAGAGGCAGCCTCGCTCGTCAATTCAACATACGGCGACAACTTGTACGACGGCAGCTACGTTCCCTATCGGGACCAGGAAACAGGGCTTAACTTTTCCTACCATTTCACGTCACAAAGCTTTGACGGATACGAATTTACCACCTGGGACGGCATAGTTCTTTCCCAAATGAACGACACCCAAACTCCCGGGTATTTGAACCAGTGCAGCGTTTTTTACAAAGATCCCGAGACGGGTAAGGGTGGCCATAACCGTTCCGGGACGTTTGCCCTGGTCTATATTGGAGAAGAAGAGGCTTCTATGTATTTTGAAGACCCCAACACAGAAATGGTCTTCCACACCGTGTTCATTACCAACAGTACCTACACGGCTTTGTCTATGCTCCACGGCGATGCGTTTACCAAAGCTTTTTCTTACGAAGATCAAGACTGGCTTAAACTCACCTTTACCGGTTACAGCAAAGAGGGTCACCTGACCGGTACGGTAGCATATTATCTGGCAGATTTCCGAACGTCCACGTCTCCGGGAGTTACAACCACCTGGCAAAAAGTGGACCTAACCCCATTGGGCCGTGTAAACAAGGTTGCCTTTTCTTTGGAAAGTACAGATATGGGCGACTGGGGCATGAATACCCCGGCGTATTTTTGTATGGACAACCTGATTGTATCGGAGTTTTTTGTACTATGAAACCATCATACCTTCTCCGGCTGCTGATTGCTTGCCTGTGGCTCTTTACCGCTGCAGCCTGCATGAAGTACGGACCGCCCACAACGGAAGATTTTTCCCACGGTCCTTCCGGAGAAGGGTTGTTTATAGTTAGCCAGGGTAATTTTATGTACGCCAATGCCTCGCTCAGTTACTACGTACCGGGCTCTAAAAAAATAGAAAACCATGTGTTTCTGCGCGCTAACGGTATAAACTTAGGAGATGTGGCACAGTCCATGACCTTGTACAAAGACAGAGGGTACATAGTGGTTAATAATTCCGGAGTGGTGTTTGTGATTGACTTGCAAACGTTCCGGATGAAAGGAACCATAACGGGAATGGTATCGCCTCGCCACATACATTTTATAGACGATCACAAAGCCTACATCACAGATTTATATGCAGAAAAAATTACCATCATAGACCCCGGTACGCTGCAAATTATCGGCTCTATCCCCACCCCGGGACATAAGTCCACAGAGGCCATGGCCCAGAGAGATCAGCTGGTGTTTGTCACCTGTTGGTCTTACGATAATTACGTGCTGGTCATTGACTCGCAGACAGACCGCATAATAGATTCGCTTTCTGTGGGACATCAGCCGTCACAACTTCTGACAGATGCCGCCGGCATGTTATGGTGTACCGTCCGGGGAGGTGTGTTGCGCATAGACCCGCTACAAAAAAAAGTAACCTTACAATTGCCTGTCAGCACAGAAGGATACCAAACATATATAGCCCTGAACGGCACAAAAGACACCTTATATTACATGGATAAAGACCTGTGGCGCATGCCCATAGAAGATACCCAACCCCCGTCCTTGCCGTTCATTAGCCGGCAGGGACGCCTCCCGTACGGGCTGGCTGCGGATCCGGTTACGTCTGATATTTATATGGCCGATGCGCTCGACTACATGCAAGAGGGAAAAGTGTACCGTTATACCGCACAGGGAGTGCCTCTGGATACGCTTACCACAGGAGTAAACCCCGGATTTTTTTGTTTCAAATGAAAAGAAAACAACATACAAAAACGCGTATCCTGCTGCTTCTAGGTATGCTGTTTCTGGGCAGTTGCAACAAAGGGCGGATACTTTACCTGGAGCCGGCTCCTGTTATTGAATGGGAAACCCCCGACGGAAAGTACAGCCTGAAAGTGGGTACTTCCCTTGTCCTAGCTCCTAAGGTCTTATACGATACAAATGCCCAATACGAATGGCAGCTGGAAGGACAAACGGTGGGAACGGGAAAAACGTATGAATTTCACGGTGTAGAACCGGGTACGTTCCGGCTGGTTTTTAGAGTAACCCGGGAAGACGTTTCTGTTGAGCGCGCCGTAACCCTATACGTTCTGGACAAAATGCCTCCGGTAATTTACTTGGCTATACCTGTGGGTGGTTTTACCGTGGCAACCGGCGATACATTGTTGCTAAACCCTTTTATTGAACATCCGGAAAACACCCGGTTTCTTTGGGAAATAGACGGTATGGAAGCAGGAAGGGAACGTACGTATGCCTTCTTGAAAGAAGCGATCGGAAGCCATGCGGTAAGCCTGCAAGCCGAGAACGAAGACGGAAGCGATGCGCTGCACTTTACGGTACATGTGAAACATCCCGAGGATATGCCCCCGGAAGAAGGTTCAGACTCCCATGTTCCCTCGGGCAAATATTACAGACCGGCACAGCCTCATAGCGCTGCAGACTGGAACGTGATATACACCTACACTCCCGCCCCCGGCCAATTTATAAACGACAGAGAAAAGGCCGGATTTTCCGGGGAGAACACCCCCGAAGAAGCGATACAATACGCACAAAACCGTTTAAAAGAAGGTCTTTTTGTTTCCCTGGGTGCCTATGGTGGCTACCTTGTTGCCGGGTTTGATCACAGCGTAGTAAACGACGGAGAATACAATTTGCTGATAGCCGGCAATGCCCACGAACAGTCTGCAGAACCAGGCATTGTTTGGGTGATGCAGGACAGCAACGGTAACGGCCTGCCCGACGATACCTGGTACCAATTGAAAGGAAGCGAGCACGGCAGCCCCACCACCTTGCACAAATATTCCGTTACGTATTTCAAGCCTCGGGAGCAGGGCAAACCGGTGTACTGGACAGACAACAAAGGCAATCAAGGAGCCATAGATTACCTGGAGCTGTTCCACTCACAGGAAAGTTATTATCCGCAATGGATCCTGTCAGACTGTTATGCGCTCACAGGAACGTGCTTGGAACCAAGCAGTTACCGCCAGCAGGACGGCAGTTGGGTAAACCTCCCTTTTGACTGGGGTTACGTAGACAATACAGACCAGGTGCTTTTCCGTATATCCGATGCCGTTACAACAGACGGTCAACCCATTCACTTGGACTTTATTGACTTTGTCAAGGTACAAACGGCCGTAAACGCAAAAGCCGGCTGGTTGGGAGAACTCTCCACAGAAGTAACAAGAATCTGCGATTACAACCTGCTCAAATGAACCTACCCAAATGAAAGCGCTTTTGATTTTTCTGCATACCGTGTTTCTGGCAGCTTACCCGCCCCCTGTCGGCAAAGCGCAACAGCAGGCAATCAGCCATTCGCAACAGCAGAAATTCAGCCATGCGCAACAGCACAACAACGGCAAGGCGCAACAGCACACAGTCGGCTACCCGCAGCGGCAGACAGCCGAGTCGACGTACCGCGACACCGTCCCTGCCCGGCAGCTACAGGCCGTTACCGTAACGGCGCAGGCCCTACTGCGCGACCAGGGCATGCAAAAGACCGTGCTGGATTCTGTGGCTCTGCACAGCGATGTGACCGGGTCCCTGGCACAAGTCCTGGGGCAAAACAGCACCTTGTTTATCAAATCGTACGGCAGGGCAACGCTTTCCACCGCCTCGGTGCGCGGTACCTCGCCTTCCCACACGCAAGTGACCTGGAACGGCATCCCCATCAATTCTCCCATGCTGGGTATGGTCGATTTTTCTACCATTCCGGCTTTTTTCATAGACCGGGTACACGTCTATCACGGGCCGGGCGCCACGTCTGTCAGCTCCGGCAGCCTGGGAGGTGCCGTAACCCTGGCCACAACCCAACCCTTGGAAGACGGTTTTTCCCTGCAATACAACCAGGGGGCAGGCAGTTTTCTCACGTTCGACTCCTTTCTGCGGTTTTCTTACACCGCCCCCGGCTGGAGTACTTCTACGCGCGTGTACGGAGCCTCGTCAAAAAACGAGTACTCCTACACCAATTACAGAAAAAAAGATTTTTCATACGATGAAGAAGGCAACGTTACAGGTTTTACCTACCCGGTAGAAAAAAACAAAAACGGCCATTTCCGGGACCTCCATATATTGCAGGAATTCCAAATAAAAGGAACGCACGGCGGGCTGTGGGACGTACGTGCCTGGTACGCCCGCACAGACAGGGGCATTCCCTTTTTGAACGTGGATTACAAAGACAACCAAACGGTAAAAAACAACCAGACAGAAGACACTTTCCGCAGCGTGGTGCAATGGCGCAAGCTGCGGGAGAACAGCAAATGGGAAGCCTCTGCGGGGTATGTCTATTCAGACATGCTGTACGAATACATACGACGCCTGGGTGACGACAGCTGGGCCAATATGGTACATTCGCAAAGCAACACCCATTCTTTTTTCTTCCGTACAGAAACGGAATACCACGTGGGCAAATGGATGTTGTCGGGGAACGTAAGCCTGAATCAGCATTTGGTAAAAAGTATGGACCATGCCGTCATTTCCGTGGAAGGCGAAGAAGCAGTCCTGGGTTACGAACAAGCCCGGGCAGAGGCCTCGGCTTTTCTGGCCGCCCGGTACCGTCCGGTGGAAAGACTGGGGCTTTCACTTACCCTGCGCGAAGACGTGTACGGAAAAAAGGCCACCCCGCCCATCCCTTCCTTCTTTGCCGAGTACCTTATCTCACACAAGGGAGAGGTGCTTGTAAAAGTGTCTGCCACACGCAATTACCGCTACCCCACACTTAACGACCTCTATTTTATGCCGGGCGGCAACCCCTTGCTGGAACCGGAACAAGGCGTATCTTTTGACGGAGGCCTTTCTTTTTCACATAGTGGCAGGCACGTAAGCTGGAAAGGCTCAGCCGGAGGGTTTTATTCCGGAATTTCCAACTGGATTGCCTGGATGCCTACCCACAAAGGCTTCTGGTCTCCCCAAAACGTTTTACTAGTACAAAGCTACGGAGCCGAGGCTACGGGCTCCCTGGACATCCGGTGGAACAGCCAATGGAAAACACAGGCCGAGGGCCACTTTGCCTGGACCCGGTCCTTGTCCGAGGGAAAACAACTGCCCTACATCCCCCGGTTTTCTGCTGCCCTTACGGCGCGCCTGCTGTGGAAAGACTGGACACTCACCTACGACTGGACGTACTACAGCAAACGATTTACCACGCTGGGTGGTTGGCAGAACCCCCTGTTGCACGAACTGGGGCCCTATTTTATGAACGACGTAGCCCTGGAAAAAAAGACGATACTGCCGCGCGTAATTCTGCATATAAAAGCCATCGTGCGCAACGTATTTAACGAAGAGTACGAATCTGTCCTGGCCCGACCCATGCCGGGTATCAACTACACCCTTTCTTTAGGAATTGTACCGTTGTTTTATTGATTTTTCATCCACTCGTACGTCACGTAATGCTCGTCGGTCATGCCCAGCCGGGTATATACATTGCGCGCCGGCACGTTGTTCTTATCTACATACAAACGGATGCCTCGTACCCGGTCAGACTCCCGGACAAGTTGTTGTAAATGAGCATAGAGGGTTTTGTAGACTCCCTTCCCGCGGTACTTGGGCAGCACATACACGCTTTGGATCCACCACATCCACGCATTCCTCCAATCGCTCCACTCCGGGGTAACCAGCAGGGAACCGACAACCTGTCCGTCTGCCAAAGCCACGTAGGCTGTACCGCGAGTTTCGTCTTTCAAGTATGCAAGCGTTCCTTGATATACGGTGATGTAATCAAGCTCCAGCCCTTCCGATTCACGAGCCATGGCCACCTGGTTGCGGGCCAGGGTTTCGGCATCTTGTAAAACGGCTTTTCTTATGATCATTGGGCAAATATACGTATTTTTGCACCATGGAAAACAGAAAAGACAAAGTGCTTAGACAGCTTGAAGCATGGAACATCCCCTACCAATTGTACGAACACCCTCCCTTGCACACGGCAGAACAATCTATGGCCTACTGGAAAGACATAGATGCCCAACATTGCAAAAATTTATTTTTCAGAAACCATAAGGGGAACAAGCATTACCTGGTAGTTTTTGATTGGAAACGACAACTTCCCATCCATTTGATAGAGAAGATGCTCAAACAAGGCAAACTCACCTTTGCTTCTCCAAAACGCATGATGCGCTATCTGGAGGTAGAGCCCGGTTCTGTTTCTCCGTTTGGATTGATAAACGACACAGAAAACCACGTAATCCTGTTTTTGGAAGCGGGGCTGAAAGACGTACAGGAAATCAGCTTCCACCCCAACGACAACCGATATACCGTAGTCATAGGACAAGAAGATTTCCGTCGATGCTTGGAGTTGCTTGGCAACCCTTATGTTTTTCTGGATATTGATTCTCCGGAACTGGCCAACGGACTTCCCGGCTAAACGTTCTCTCAGAACAAGCGGCGGGCTCCGTCGCTGATCAACACGTCATATACTTTGGGTTCTTGCCCAAACTCCCGGGTAAATGCTTCTTTGGCCCGGTCAAGAAACGGCTCGTAAAGCGCATCTTCTACCAAATTTATGGTACATCCGCCAAAACCTCCGCCCATCACGCGCGAACCGGTAACCCCGCACTCCAGGGCCACGTTGTTCAGGAAATCCAGTTCACGGCAACTGACCTCGTACAAATCCCTCATGCCGTAATGGGTCAGGTACATCATTTGGCCTACCGTCCGATAATCTTCTGCTTCCAAAGCGTCGCTTACTTTGAGCACACGTTCCGTTTCTTCAATAACGTATTGTGCTCTTTTGAAGTCTTCTGCAGAAATCACTTCCCGTACTTCAAGCAACATGTCCATAGAAACATCGCGTAAGAATTCTACGTGAGGATATCCGTTGTCGCGAACGGCACGGGCTGCATCTTCACACGACTGGCGACGTTTGTTGTACGCAGACGAGGCCAGTTCGTGCTTCACAAGCGTATCCAAGAGTACCAACCGATATCCTTGTGGACGGAACGGAAAATACGTGAACTCCATGCTGCGTGTATCCAGCCGGATCAGGTGGTCTTTTTTTCCAAAAAGCGAGATAAACTGATCCATGATTCCGCATTTTACCCCCACGTAATTGTGTTCTGTTGCCTGGCCTATACGTGCCAGTTCCATAAGGTCAAAATCCAAGGAAAAAAGTTGGTTCAGTCCGTATCCATACACGCTTTCCAGCGCGGCAGAGGAAGACATGCCGGCCCCCAGGGGTACGTCCCCCGCAAAGGCCGTATCAAACCCTCCCGGCTTTTTGCCGCGTTTGATCATTTCCAGGCATACCCCAAAAAGATAGCGGGCCCAGGAAGCTTTGGGAAGGTCTTCTTCTATCATAGAAAATTCGACCTTTTCCCGGTAATCCACAGACCAGGCACGCACTCGATCCGTTCCATTGGGACGGATTATGGCCATCATACCTTTGTCTATGGCCCCGGGGAATACAAAGCTCCCGTTATAATCTGTATGCTCTCCAATCAGGTTCACCCTGCCGGGCGCGGCAAAAGCCACGCCTGCAGGGCTACCAAATTGTTCTTCAAAGTGTTGCTTAACCGTTTCCAGTTTCATAATCCGTTCCGTTACAGTTCCCAGGCCAATGCAGCGGCTCCCAATATGGCGGCCTCTGACCCCGGCAATTGAGAGGGGATGACTTTCACTTTGTCTTTCCAGATGGACAGCAAATTGTCTTCCATGGCTCGGACGGTAGGTTCAAATATCAGGTTTCCGGCCTGTGCCAGGCCTCCAAAAAGTACGATGGCTTCGGGAGCGCTAAAGGCCACAAAGTCTGCAAATGCCTCTCCCAGCAGCCTGCCTGTAAAGGCAAAAACCTCTACAGACAGTTCGTCTCCCTGTGCAGCAGCCAAAGCCACGTCTTTAGAGGTGATATCGTCTGCCGTCATGTTACGCAGTAAACTTGGCTTTTCGGGGTACATTTCTAGCATTTCTCTGGCCGTTCTGGCCAGTCCTATGGCAGAGGCGTACGTTTCCAAGCAACCTATTTTACCGCAGTTACACTGGCGTCCTGTACGACGTATGGAAGTAGTATGTCCCAGTTCTCCGGCAAAACCGTCGTGACCGTACACTACTTTGCCATCTATCACAATGCCGCTTCCCACGCCCGTTCCCAACGTGATTTCAATGAAATTTTTCATGCCTTTGGCAGCACCGTAGATCATTTCTCCTTGGGCTGCCGCATTGGCATCGTTCGTTACTACTACGGGAAGCCCCATGGCCTCTTCTACCGTTTTCTTTAGGTACACCACCTGAGGAGCACCCGTAGCATCGTGAGTCCATCTTAAGTTGGGGGCCGCCTCTATCGTTCCTTGGTAATAGTTGCCGTTGGGCGCACCAATACCTATTCCTTTTACGTTATTTTTTCCTCCAACGGCCGGGTTATCAATAAGATTGTTCAGATTGTTTGTAAACGCCTGTAGATAATCTTCCAGCCGCGTTATGTTGCTTGAATCAAAAGAAGTTTGGACAACAATGTTTCCGCGGGCATCGGCTACGCCCAATTGCGTACTTTGCCCTCCAATGTCCACCCCTATTACGTAAGGTTTTTGCATACTTATTTTATATTAAGGTTCTTACTAGTTTCTTTCTTTCACTACTTGTTTGGATCCCACCAAGGCATAGAATAAGAGGTAGGCCAGTCCTGCCAGAACTACCCAATAACTGGACAGCTCTCCTACTTTGTCTGCCACCCATCCCTGGAATGCCGGCAAAATACCGCCACCACATACCATGACCATAAAAATGCCCGAGGCTGCCGCCGTATATTTTCCCAGTCCTTCTACCGCCAAGTTGAAAATTCCACCCCACATCACAGAAGTACACAGTCCCACCAGCACAATGAACATGGCATTTACAGGCACGTGAGCAAGACCAAAATACAAAGCTCCCGTGGGTGAGTATTGCAATACAGGTAAAGAAACCATGGTTTGCTGAGGCATAAAAATGGCCAAGAGAACGAGTATCATCCCCACCAGAGAAGTGAACGATAACATGCTTTTGCTAGATACCTTGTTGCCTATAGATGCTCCTGCCAAACGACCTATGAGCATGAGGAACCAATACGTACCGGCTACAGAGCCTGCAATGGTTTTTCCAACTTCTGCATATTCGGACAGCCAATACAACATAAGGTACGGCGTGCCAACCTCTACACCTACATATACAAAAATGGCCAGGGCACCCAGTATAAAATGCCTGTACGCCAAAGCGCCTTTCATCAAGTCTTTTAACGGCTCATTTCTCTGTTCCACATGCGGTTCAGGTATCCTTACGGCCATCAATACAAAAAAGACTAAAGCAAATACTCCCAGGGCGATGTACAACACCGGGAACACGTCTTTAAGGTTGGCTTTGGCTGTTTCTCCAATGAGTACCCCCACAAAAGCCGGGGTTATGGTGGCCATGACCGAGTTAAATGAACCGCCAACCTGAATCAGCTGGTTGCCTCGGTTACCACCACCACCCAACGTGTTGAGCATGGGGTTTACCACAATGTTCAGTAGACACATGGAAAAACCGGCAACAAAAGCTCCCAACAGGTACACGCTAAACGCGGCAGACTGAGGCGAATGGCCGGAAAAAAATTGAATGAGTACTCCCAGGAACCCTACAGCAATAGCAATAAGGGCCGTTTTTTTGTAACCCACGCGCTGCAACAGCAAACCTCCGGGGATACCCATAACGGCATACGCTATAAAGTTAGCAGCATTTCCCAGTAGTCCCTGGAAATTAGATGCACCAAACTGCTCTTTCAATACTTGTCCCATAGGGGCAGCCAGGTTGGTCACAAAGGAGATCATACCAAAGAGCACAATCATCATGATGATTGGCAATACGTGGCTTCTTTTCTCTGTTTTCATATTTTAGGAATATTTAGTAAATGTTATCGAATGTAAGTTTTCAAAAGTAAGGATTTCTTTTCAAAAGTCATTTTTTAAACAGTAGGGGAACAAATTCTGTCAGGTAAAACCGCCAATTTGCCCATGTATGGCCACCTTCGCTTTCTAAATAAACATAGTCCATACTTAGTTTGTCAAGCAGCCGCCTATATTCTTTATTGGATTTGTAAAGAAAATCATCTTTGCCTATGGCTATCCAGTATAGTTTGTAACCGTTATAACGCTGCTTTTCAAGAGATTTTTCTATGTCTGCATAAACAGGACTGCCTGCATTACGCTTATCGGGCATAGTTGCCGCAGAAAACAACCCCATATAATCAAAGGTGTTGGGATAATATCGGGAAATATGGAGGGTGTGAAAACCACCCATAGAAAGACCTGCAATAGCTCTGGAATTGCTTTTAGGAATAACTCTATAACGCGATTCTACAAAACGGATTACCTCTATGAAAGAAGTTTCAAATTGACCGTCCATAGTACCTTCCAGTTGCATAGAAGGTTTATATAACCCAAGAGATGACTCTCCCGGAGCCGCTTCCTGAGCTACGTTCCCGTTGGTCATAACCACAATCATGGGCTCTGCTTTTTTTGAGGCTATCAGGTTGTCCAAAACCTGAGCTGTTCTTCCCAGATTAATCCAAGCTTCTTCGTCTCCGCCCATTCCGTGCAGAAGATAAAGTACCGGGTATTTTTCTATACTTTCCTCATATCCCGGAGGGGTGTACACGGTGACTCTGCGTTTTTTTACATAAGGGTTAGCAGAACTATCATACCAGGTACGTGTTACAGTACCGTGTGGCACGGCCTGTACAGAATACAAATCCCCCTGACCACCACCTACTATAACAATATTTGTTACGGTAGCCACATCTCTGATCTGATGCACATTGTTTGGGTCCATCATTTTCATGC
The DNA here is from genome assembly GCA_012510445.1 of Bacteroidales bacterium. Classification (GTDB taxonomy): domain Bacteria; phylum Bacteroidota; class Bacteroidia; order Bacteroidales; family UBA932; genus DMER64. Next base: position 108,364 of record JAAZIA010000022.1, on the reverse strand, counting down.
CATCTACAAGGAAGGAATATCCATATAAATCAGAGGGTAAGGGCTTTGTTGTATAAGACCATATTCCTTTTTCGTCTTTAACCATGGCCTCACTTCCGGGAATCCATCCTTTGGACGGAATAAAATCTCCAGTCAGTTTTACTTCTTTGGCGTTGGGAGCCATAAGCCTAAACGTTACCGAATGATTGGCATGAACCTGGGGTGAGATGATATCGTACCCTCGCCCAAAAAGAGCTTGTTGTGCTGTTAATACAGAACAGAATAGTAAACAGCTAATTAGTAAAGAAATGGTTTTTTTTAACATAATTACAGTTTTTTATAACGGAAAGGCTTGATGTCTGTTCCCAGACGACGCTTGCGATTTTCTTCGTATTCGCTGTACGTGCCTTCAAAGAAATACACTTCTGAATCTCCTTCAAAGGCTAGGATATGCGTAGCAATACGGTCCAGGAACCAGCGGTCGTGCGAGATAATAACGGCACATCCGGCAAAATGTTCCAACCCTTCTTCTAAAGCCCTTATGGTGTTGATATCTACATCGTTGGTAGGCTCATCCAGAAGCAGCACGTTGGCGTTTTCTTTCAACGTAAGCGCCAAGTGGAGGCGGTTGCGTTCCCCACCGCTTAACACACCGCATTTTTTCTCTTGGTCTGCGCCGGAAAAATTAAACCGCGATACGTACGCACGTGCATTAACCTGACGGTTGGCCAGTTGTACATATTCTGAATTCTGCGCTATGGTCTGGAATACCGTCTTATCCGGATCTATTTGTTTGTGTTGCTGATCCACATAGGCCAGGCTCACTGTTTCCCCAACAGTAAAAGTACCGGAATCGGCTGTTTCGTGCCCCATAATCAGGCGGAAAAGCGTGGTTTTTCCGGCTCCGTTGGGGCCAATGATCCCTACTATACCGGCCGGCGGTAACTTGAAGTTCAGATCGTCAAACAGCAGTTTGTCTCCGTATGCTTTGGATACGCCTTTGGCTTCTATCACGCTGTCTCCCAAACGGGGACCGTTGGGAATAAAGATTTCCAGACGCTCTTCTTTCTGTTTTCCGTCTTCGTTCAACATTCTTTCATAGGCAGACAATCGGGCTTTGGATTTGGCGTGCCGAGCCTTGGGAGCCATACGCACCCATTCCAATTCCCGTTCCAGTGTTTTTCTGCGTTTGCTTTCCTGTTTTTCTTCCATTTCCAGCCGCCGGGCCTTTTGCTCCAGCCAAGAGGAGTAGTTCCCTTTCCACGGAATGCCTTCTCCCCTGTCCAGTTCCAGGATCCATCCCGCCACGTTGTCCAGGAAGTATCGATCGTGCGTTACGGCAATGACGGTACCCTTATATTGTTTCAAGTGGATTTCCAGCCACTGTACACTTTCTGTATCCAGGTGGTTGGTGGGCTCGTCCAGTAACAACACATCAGGTTCTTGCAGTAACAGCCGGCACAGAGCCACCCGGCGCCTTTCGCCTCCGCTCAGATGCTCCACAGACGTATCCGGCGGTGGACATTGCAGGGCGTCCATGGCCCGTTGCAAGCGGGAATCCAGATCCCACGCCCCGGCGTTGTCAATTTTTTCTGTCAGTTCTCCTTGTTTTGCGATCAACTCATTCATTTGATCGTCATCCATGGGCTCGGCAAATTGCAGGTTTATCTGCTCGTAGGCTTCCAACAGATCTACCAGCGGCTGCACCCCTTCTTTCACAATGTCTATAACCGTCTTGGACGGATCCAGGTACGGTTCCTGCTCCAGAAAACCTACCGTATGTCCCGGTGCCCATACTACTTCTCCTTCTATGTTTTTCTCTATGCCTGCAATGACCTTCAGTAACGTTGACTTACCCGATCCGTTCAATCCTATGACACCAATCTTGGCTCCATAAAAAAAGGAAAGGTAAATGTCTTTTAGAATGATCTTATTGCTGGAAGGCAGGATCTTGCTGACCCTGTTCATAGAGAAAATAATTTTTTCGTCTGCCATAAGTGTATTAGAATTTTTTTATGCGAAAATGACAATACGGGTTGTCACCTGTTTTCCTATAGTAATGTTGGTGGTACTTTTCTGCGGGCCAGAACCGACCGGCCGGGGTAAGTGCCGTGTGTACAGTGTGGCCTTTTTCCTTCAGTTGTTTCATGAATTTTTCTGCTACTACGCGTTGCCGGTCATTGGTATAGAAAATTTCTGACCGATACTGCGGCCCAATGTCGGGTCCTTGGCCGTCTTTCTGCCCCGGATCGTGGATTTCAAAGAACAGTTTGCACAATTCTTCAAACGAGACCAGTACAGGGTCAAACTCCACTTCTACCGCCTCGGCATGTCCAGTTGTCCGGGATTTCACTTCTTCGTACAGGGGTTCTTCCTTATGTCCGCCCGTATAACCCACTGTCGTCTTAATAACACCCGGAACACTATCCAGGTAATGCTGCACGCCCCAGAAACAGCCTGCTGCGAAGATTGCTTTTTCCATAAAACAAAGATATAAAAAAAGAAATGCGTTCCATTCCTTATCTTTGCACCATGCATCCGCTCCTTAAAATGATTCGTGAAGGGGAACATCGGCATCAGGATTTTAAGTATTTCCTGAGCGATGCCCGCAAGATTGCCAGAACCCTGGCTGCTTTTGCCAATACAGAGGGAGGCCGCATGTTGGTAGGAGTGAAGGATAACGGAAAAATTACAGGGTTAAAACATAAAGAAGAAGAAGCCTATGTAGTAGAAGCAGCCGCTCATGTCTTTTGCAAACCTGCTGTAACGTACGAAATCAAAGAATGGGTTTTTGAAGGTAAAACCGTGCTGGAAGTGCACGTTCCTAAAAGTCTGAAAGCTCCTCACAAAGCACCCTCGGAAAACGGCAGATACACAGGGTACTTGCGTAAGGGAGACGAAAATAAAGTGGCTACTGCATTGGAAATGGCCGTCCTGTATAAATTGCGGACCTCAAAACCGCTTTCCTTTACTCTGGACAGCCGCCACAAACGGCTGCTGGAAGTGCTTAAAACACAAGACGGCCAAAACAATTATGATGTGAAGACACTTTCGAGGCTGAGCCTGATGACGGAAAAAGAATGCATAGACGTGCTATCCGGCCTGATTGCCGGCGGTAGCCTGCCACACCCCTTCACACATTCAAATACCCCTTAAGGGTTTCTGCGTATTGGCGGAAGGCATCCAGTCCCCGGTCGGTAATGCGGCAAAGAGTTCTGGGCTTTTTGCCTTTAAACGTTTTTTCAATTTCTATATACCCTGCTGTACTCAGCTTGTCCAGCTGTACACTCAAGTTCCCCGACGTTGCCCCGGTTTGTTGCTGTAGAAAAGTGAAATCTGCTTTTTCTACAGAAACCAGAACAGACATAATGGTCAAACGCAGCGGGGAATGCAGCAAAGGATCCAGTTCTTTACGCATGGCTTTACTGTTTTTTATGCAAGGCATGTTGCAACAAGTGACCGGGAATTACCATCATAACGGCAAAAACCAAGGCCAGTGCCGGAAGGTACAGTAACCCGGTAAGCCACAGAGAAGCAAAGGATAGCAGTACTCCCAGAATACCACACACTACAAAGGGTGTATACTTTACCACCAATCCGGTGCAAGCCACCCCCAGACCCGTTAGCAGGATAAAAAGAAAAGGAGCAGGAAAAGCTTGTTCCACAAAGATGATTACCATAGCCAGAACCATAATACCGGAAATCAGCAACCAGATACGCGTGATCAGGATGCTTATATGAGTACGAGGGGCTTCGGTTTTCCGGCTACGGTTCCTACCCATAATAGCGAGTAATAGCCAGCCCAACACAGGAACAGCCGCCCAAAGAAAATGGTATCTGTAATTGCCTGTGCGGGAAATTAACAGCCATACTGCCAGTGAGGTGATTACACTCAAATAACCAAACAGGAGCATAGGAAGACCGGCATGCTTCTCTACCCTGCGGCGTGTTTGTTCAATCGTTCTTACGATCAAATCCATACTTTCTTTTTCGTTTAATACATTTTCCATGATTACAGTGTTTGAATTTCACTTGCAAATATAAAGTACTTTATTTTATAAACCAAATAATATATCTTTAAAATGAAACAGAATTTAAAAAAGTTGCTATATTTGCACCGTGAAAAATCTTTCTCACACACTTTCTATGATAATGCGAATGCATCGATAAGATGCATTTCCGCGGGGATTTCTCTGTAATCCCACCCCCTTTTCCAACATTTTCATAATTTTTTAATTAACTGACTTATGTCTGTTTTCAATCGTTTTGAGACCTTACAGGTCCATGCCGGGCATACACAAGACCCGGCTACGGGAGCTTGTGCCACCCCTCTCTACCAAACGGCCTCGTTCTGTTTTGACAACATGGACCACGCCGCACGCCTGTTTCAGCTGCAACAGGAAGGTCATATTTATTCCCGATTGTCCAACCCTACGGTGGCCGTGCTGGAAGAGAGGGTAGCTGCTTTGGAACAATGTACAGCAGCACTGGCCGTCTCGTCCGGGCAGGCAGCTCATTTTTTAGTCTTTGAAAGCCTTGCACAACCGGGTGACAACATAATTACTTTTCCCGCTTTATATGGAGGTACCTATACCCTCTTTAGAGACCGTTTCCGCAGCCTGGGTATAGAAGTCCGCTTTGCAGACGGACAAGAACCGCACCATGCAAAAGCCCTTATTGATGACCGTACCAAAGGTGTTTTTACTGAAACCATAGCCAACTCTAATTATCATGTACCTCATTTTGACTTCCTTGCAGAGTTCTGCCTTAAGAAACGCATCCCCCTTATTGTGGACAACACCTTTGGAGGAGGGGGATACCTGTTCCGTCCCGCAGAGTATGGAGCCGCCCTGGTAACACATTCTGCTACCAAGTGGCTAGGAGGTCACGGAAACAGCATTGCCGGGATCATTGCCGAGGCAGGTACCTTCCCATGGGATAGTGGCCGTTTCCCGCACTTTGAAGAGCCGTGTGCTTCGTACAACAACCTCAACTTTTTGACCGCTTTTAAAGACAGAACCTTTTGTGCACGGGCCAGAGCCCTAGCTTTGCGTGATTTTGGCTGTTGCCTGTCGCCTTTCAACGCTTGGCTCATTCTACAAGGCACAGAAACGCTGTCTTTACGTATGCAGCGGGCCATGGACAACGCCTTGGAGCTGGCCCGGTGGCTTCAATCGCAAAAGCAAGTGGAAAACGTACAGTATCCAGGACTAAAGACACACCCGTCTTACGAAAACGCCCGCAAGTATTTTACAAAGGGAAGCGGATCTGTCCTCAGCTTTACGCTTAAAGGTGACCGCAGCCAAACGGCCGCCTTTGTAGAACGGTTGCAACTGATAACGCATCTGGTAAACGTGGGAGACAACAAAACGCTCATTGCCCATCCGGCTTCTACCACACACGGCCAAATGACAGATACCCAACTGCGCACAGCAGGCATTAACCCCGGCACCCTACGCCTCTCTGCAGGCATTGAGCATATTGACGACATAAAGTCCGACTTGGAGCGGTCCCTTAAAAAGATCCCGTTATGAAAGCACAGACGTACCTTACAGAACATACTTTTACCAATTCTCATCCTTTTCCTCTGGAAGGCGGCTCTGTGCTTCCCGGGATCCGGGTCCGTTACCATTGCAGCCCGGGCAGTCATCACAATAGGCGCGTAATATGGATCTGCCACGCCCTTACGGCCAACTCCAACCCATGCGATTGGTGGCCTACTCTAGTAGGTAAAGGAAAGTTTTTTGACCCCTTCCGTGAATTCATCATTTGTGCCAACGTCATCGGTTCTTGTTACGGTTCCACGCAACCGGACGGTCCCGATTTTCCGCTCATTACTATCCGCGACATGGTGCAAGCCCACGAATTGTTGCGCCGGGAATTAGGTATAGAAGAAATTCATCTGTTAATTGGTGGATCAAGCGGAGGTTTTCAAGCCGTAGAATGGGCCGTAAGCAACCCTTCGCTTATAAAAAATTTATGCCTGATAGCCTGCAGCGCCCGTATAAGCCCCTGGGCTACTGCTCTGAATGAATCGCAACGCATGGCCCTTCTGGCCGATTCCACATTTGCTAACGGCAACAGCTCCGCAGCAGACGGAAGCAGCACAACAGCTAGTAGCGACAAAGCTGCAGACGGCAGCAGCAGCAGCAAAACAGCAAACGGTGCCGGGCGGCAGGGACTGGCAGCCGCGCGCTCCATAGCGCTCCTTTCATACCGCTCGTACGAAGGGTATTGCCAAACACAGGCCGAGGCTTGTAACAACGTGCTTACGGCCACCCGCGCCTGCTCTTACCAACAATATCAGGGAGAAAAGCTGGCCAATCGGTTCTGCGCTTATAGTTATTACGTTCTCACGCGCAGCCTGGATTCCCACAACGTGGGACGCGGGAGGAGCAGTGTAGAAAAAGCGTTGTCGCAGATAGCGGCACGTACCCTTTGTATTGGTATTGACAGTGATCTTCTTTTTCCGCTCTCGGAAATTGATTTCATGGCACGTCATATCCCGGAAGCCCGGAAAGAGGTCATTACCTCTGATTTTGGACACGACGGTTTTTTATTGGAATACGAACAAATTACATCATCATTATGCAAGTTCTTAAATTTGGAGGAAGTTCAGTAGCCGATGCTTCTTCTATAAAACAAGTAGTACAGATTATTAAAGAAGCGTCTGAAAATGACAGAACCATTGTGGTAATCTCTGCTTTGAGCGGGGTAACCAATACGCTCACAAACACAGGCCGGTTGGCTGCCGGCGGCCATACGGCTTATCTGGACAATATCAAAGAACTGGAAGAAAAACATACAGAAGTCATACACCAATTGCTTCCGCCCGATTTTAGGAAAGAAGTAAGCCAAACACTCTCGCAGTTGTTTGAAAAATTGCGCGACATCTGCCGGGGAGCCTTTCTTATCAGAGAGTTAAGCCCGGCCACGTCCGATTTGATTGTTAGTTTTGGAGAGTTGTTGTCTACGCGCATTCTGGAAGCCATGTGCACGCTTGCCGGTATGAGCTGCCGCTGGACAGACGCACGCGAAATTGTCCGTACCGGTCCTTCTTCGTCGCAAATTACGGTAGACACAGACACCACCTTCCGTAACATCCGCCAGATGGTAAAATCCAATCCCGTTAAGACTTTTATCGTTCCCGGGTACATTGCCTCGGACGCAGAAGGCCGCACCACCACCCTGGGACGCGGGGGTTCGGACTATACGGCTTCTCTTATGGCCGTGGGGTCTAAGGCCCGTATGTTATGGATCTGGACAGATGTAGACGGCATGATGACGGCAGACCCGCGCATTGTGTCGGATGTGCATACCATAGAAAACATTTCGTACAAAGAAGCTTTGGAGTTGTCTCACTTTGGTGCCCGCGTAGTCTATCCTCCCACCATACAGCCTGTCGTTTCCAAAGGCATTCCCATTATGGTAAAAAACACGTTTCATCCTCAAAGACCTGGTACGCTCATAGAACAAGATCCGCCGGAAGGAAAAGAGAAAATCCGAGGCATTTCCGGTAGTGACCGCATTGCTCTTTTATCTATGGAAGGAAGCGGTATGGTAGGCATCCCGGGGTATTCCAGCCGCCTGTTCAACGCCCTTACGCAAGAGCAAATCAATATCATACTCATTACACAGGCCTCTTCTGTCCATACCATGCTGGTGGCCATAGAGCAAAAAGATGCAGAAAAAGCAAAAAAAGCAGCCGACGATACGTTTGCCTACGAGATTTCGTTGCAAAAAGTAGAGCCGCTCAAAGTAGAAAGCGGGTTTTCCATCATCAGCCTGATTGGAGCCGATATGAAGAACCAATCGGGGGCCAGCGGACGCATGTTCGAAGCCATTGGACGTCGCAACATTACCATCCGTGCCATTGCGCAAGGTTCTTCAGAAAAAAACGTTTCTGCCGTTGTCAGCACCGGCGATGCAGACGAAGCCATCCGGGCCGTTCATCAAGAGTTTTTTGGTTCTCCCACACGCCGCCTCAACCTCTTTATTGCCGGATGGGGGAATGTAGGCAAAAGCCTTACGTCAATGGTCTTTTCCCTGCACAGCTCTTGGCTGGAGAACGAAGGAGTTGATGTGCAGATCTGCGGCATAAGCAACAGCCGCCGAATGATCTTTCGCAAAGAAGGGCTGGATGCAGAAACCATACATAGTGTGCTTACGGGAGAAGCAGATGGCGAAGCCAACCGCAACGGGGCTTTTATTGACAAAATGATAGAAGCCAACCTGCAGAACAGTATTTTTGTAGATTGTACGTCAGACAGATACATTGCCGCACGTTATGCAGACATTCTCTCGTCCCGGATTACCATAACGGCATGCAATAAAATTGCCAATACCCTGCCCATGGATTTTTACAGAAAAATAAGGCAGAAAACAGTAGACCAAAAAGTTCCTTTTCTTTACGAGACCAATGTAGGAGCTGCCTTACCGGTCATATCTGTCCTACGGCAAATGAACCGCAGCGGCGATACCCCCACCCGTATAGAAGCGTGCTTGTCCGGTACGCTCAACTATGTCTTTAGTGAATATAACAGTACCACCCCTTTCCACCAGGTAGTGGAAGAAGCCAGGCAATTGGGCTACACAGAACCCGACCCCATGACGGACCTTTCCGGTACCGATGTCATCCGTAAGGCCCTTATCCTGGCCCGTGAATGCGGTCTGGACATGGAAGAAAACCAAGTGGAAAGCCACTCGTTCCTGCCCCCTGCCTGGCCTGATGAAGTTCACTTTCAAGCCCTGTGGCAAGAGACCCAAAAGAGCGGCACCCGCCCCCGGTATGTGGCCCGTATAGAAACCGATCCTGTACAAGCAAAAAACACAACGTCAAAGACAAGCACTGTGCAAGTAGGTCTAGAGTTTGTGCCGGAAGACCATCCCTTTTACAGCCTCTCAGGCACAGATGCCTCGGTAGTTCTTTACAGCCGTATGTACCCCAACGGCATACGTGTTGAAGGAGCCGGAGCCGGAGCAGAACAGACAGCCTCTGGATTGATTAACGATATATTCCAATGCGTATGAATTCCTTAGATAAAACAAGCAACGCCCGCGTAATCGCAGGCCGGGTAACTGCCTCGGAGCACACAGTCAAAATCGCTGTACCCGTATTGGTAGCCGGAGCTACCGGACTGGTGGGCCGTACCATCGTGCGCCTGTTGGAAGAAAGAAATTTTCCCGTGAAACAGCTCATTCCCGCTGCTTCTGAGCGCTCGGCAGGAAATATCGTCTTGTTCCGAGGCTGCGAAATTCCCGTGGTACCCTTGGAGCAAGCACTAAAAACAGAGCCGGGTATAGCCCTTTTTTCTGCCGGAAGTGCCGTGTCAAAAATATGGGCCTCCCGCTTTGCAGAAGCAGGATGGAAAGTAGTGGACAACTCTTCGTGCTGGAGGATGGACAGGCGCGTTCCTTTAGTAGTTCCGGAAATCAACGGGCATTTGCTACAACCCTTCCATTGTCTGGTAGCCAACCCCAACTGTTCTACCATACAAATGGTCATGGCTTTGGCCCCTTTGCACAAAGCCTTTACATTGCAGCGCATTGTAGCCGCAACGTACCAGTCTGTGAGCGGTTCCGGACGCAAAGGACTGGACCAATTGGAGTACGAACGCCAACAATGGATGGCAGAGGGGGCCACCCCACAAGGATGCAATAAGGCGACCGGTAGCAGCAACAAGGCGACCGGTAACAGCAGCGTCGCGAAAAATATTGACAGTGTATATCCCTACCCCATTTACGGCAACGCCATTCCCCTGATAGGCGACATACTGTCTGACGGATACTCAGAAGAAGAAAAGAAGATGGCCCTGGAAACAAGAAAAATATTCAACACCTCTACCATAGGGGTTTCGGCCACCACCGTACGGGTCCCTGTAAGAGGGGCGCATTGCGTAAGTATAAACGCACAATTTGCCCGTCCTTTTACTATGGATAAAGTGCATCAACTGTTGCACACCTTTCCCGGGCTATCATTGACAAAGAATTCGGAAAAACAAGCAGAAGTGGCTACACCGCTGGAAGCCGAAGGAACAGACCTTGTGTATGTGGGGCGGGTACGTCGCGACGTTTCAGTTCCCAACGGACTGGAACTATGGACTGTGGCAGACAATCTGCGCAAAGGAGCCGCACTCAATGCCGTTCAAATAGCAGAACGGCTGTACACATAGAAGGGTAGTGAGTAGCAGCTTTGAAGAAAGCGCGCTAACACGCAGATATATAGCGAGTTGCAATAGGGGGCGCTTTTCAAGCACTTACTACCCTTTCGGCGAAAAGGGCTGTTTTTCAATCCTTGACGCAGCGCACGGAAAAGCCTTCGCCTCCCGCGTACTGCCAACGGCCTACATAGGCATTCTCATTACTCAGGTACCGGGCCCATATTAAATAATCAAAAAACCCTGTGTCTGTGGCAGTCCACCAATACCCATACGTGCCCATTTCAATAAACTCGTGATCTTCCTTTACTCCATCCACCTTGAGGCCTTCTTTCAGGTATCCACCCGGGAGGGCTGTGAAACCACTGGCATTTGTAGCCCCTACGTTGGAAGCGTTCCAATGCGTCGTACCTTGTTCTTTCATCTTGCCGCCCTCATCATCCCCTCTCCACATTTTACTTTCTTCTGAAAAATATTGTTCATCCATGCCAAGAAACCTTTCTAATTTTTGCCATTCTGCCTCACCGGGCAAATGCCAGCCGTCAGGGCAGGCCTCCATGGCCGCCTCCCAATTGTACAAAACACCATAGGTCTGATAGTTAGGAGTAGCCTTGGCAGCTGCTACATCATTACCGTCGTAATCGTACACATAGTAACGCTTGCCGTAAGCAACCAGTTCCGAAGGTTTATAAACAGAGGGCAGGTATTTCAAATTTTCTGCCATCCAAACCTGAGTTCCAATGGTTACAGTCGTGTACTCCGTTTGGTCACGACCGTCCACAAACGCACCAAAGACGATATCGCCGTTGCCATTGTTGTTTCCGTTCCCATTACCTTCCGATGCCCGGGTCGTGAACGAATCTTCTTCACCATAAGATGTACCCACACTATTGGTCGCATATGCACGTATATAATACGTAGTCTCTGGAGTCAGTCCGATAAGATTTCCTGTAAATGCACCCAAGCCTGTTCCGGCCTCTACCACATTGTCATCTGTGGTGGGATTCTGGGCAAGACTCCAGCAGATTCCGCGTTCAGTTACTTCTGCACCTCCTGTTTTTGTTACCTCTCCCTCAACATCAGCAGAAACATCAGTGATATTTGTTATTTCACCGGTAACCACCGTAGGTTCTGTCACAGGCTTTTCCTGTGGCTTGCATGCAAACAGTATACTGCCTGCAAGCAAAAGAAAGATTGTTTTTTTCATTCTTATGTGCTTAGCATTAATTCATTAAAGATATGAAAAAAGAAGATGAATTAGCGATTCAGTTTATAATAATGCGGCTTCCTTTCTATGTAATATACACCGTAGCGGAATCCGCAACTTTGGAGCATGTCTGTGTAATAGGCAAAATGTTCACCTATTCGTTCCGCTTTGTGAGCATCCGACCCAAGCGCCACGGCCTCTCCGCCCAGTTCCCGGAAACGTTTGAGTACGTTAACATCCAGGGTAGGAATGCCGAACCTTTGTTGCTGGTACGTTTTGGTGTTGATTTCAAAGGTCTTTCCCTCTTGTACCAAAAGGTGTAAGATGGGATCCAGTATGTCCCCGAAAGTTTTCTGGGAAATTTCATGAACGGAGTACGGAGCGTAACGCGCTATGTAATCATAGTGTCCCAAGATATCGTAATCTTTAAACCGTTCCATGCAATAATAGATGTCTTCCAGGTACATGGAATACGCCTTTTTGTAGTCGTACGCTTCGTAGAAAGGTCCGTGATACGGATCTATACCACGGATAAAATGCATAGAGGCTATGACTATATCAAACGTATGGCGGCTCATGAATTCTCTGATGGTATCCAGACTGATGGGCTGAATGCCTATTTCTACACCTTTTAATAATAAGAGATGGGGATAGGTTGTTCTAAGGGCATCTATCTCTTGCTGCTGTGCCTCCACATCAAACGTAAAGGCAGAGGTATCGTGCGGAGCGTCAAAATCAAAATGGTCTGTAAAACCCATCCCGGAAAAGGACTTTTCCAGGATGGTTTCTGCTGCTTTCTCCATAGACATACGACTGTCTGTGGAGTGGTGCGTATGTGTATGAACGTCTACCAATGTCAGGCGTTTTTAAAAGCTTTGATTCCGGCAAACCGGGATAGTTCTCCCTGTTGTTGTTCTATGCGCAAAAGTTGGTTGAATTTCTCTACACGTTCTCCGCGACAAGCACTTCCCGTTTTTATATGTCCGGCATTTACAGCCACCGCCAAATCGGCAATAAAGGAATCGGAAGTCTCTCCGCTGCGGTGTGATACAAAGGAGTTGTATGCATTTTTTGAAGCCAGTTCAATGGTCTCTAACGTTTCTGTAACCGTTCCAATCTGGTTCAATTTTATAAGAATGGAGTTGGCAACACCGGCTTCTATGCCCTTAGCCAGAATGTCTTTGTTGGTGCAGAACAAGTCGTCTCCCACCAACTCAATGGAGGTTCCCAAGGTATCGGTCATGTTTTTCCAACCTTCCCAGTCGTTTTCTGCTAACCCGTCTTCTATAGATACAATGGGGTATTGCCTTACCCAGTCTTGCCAGAGTTGCACCATGCGGTCGCTCGATATTGCTTCCCGGGTGCTTTTAAAGAACACGTATTTTCCGTCTTTCCACATTTCACTGGCGGCCGGATCCAGGCAAATGCTTACGTCGTCACCGGGACGGTATCCGGCTTTTACAATGCCTTCCAAAATCATTTCTACGGCTTGATCGTTCGTTTTCAAGTTGGGGGCAAACCCACCTTCGTCACCCACACCCGTACTCAACCCTTTGGCTTTCAGGACGTCTTTAAGGGCATGAAACACCTCGGTCCCTATACGTATGGACTCACGGAAAGAAGGAGCGTTGTGCGGAGCAATCATAAATTCCTGAAAATCTACCGTATTGTCTGCATGAGCTCCCCCGTTAATTACGTTCAGGCAGGGCACGGGCATAAGATAGGCGTTGCTGCCTCCCAAGTATTGGTACAGCGGAATGCCCAGACTATACGATAGGGCACGTGCATACGCCATAGATACGGCCAACAGTGCATTGGCTCCCAGTTTTCCTTTGTTGGCGGTCCCGTCCAATTCAATCATAAAATAATCCAACTCCCGTTGATTGGCAAATTGTTTACCCTCAATGGCTTTAGCTATGATGTTATTTACATTGGATACGGCTTTCAGGACGCCCTTTCCTCCGTAACGCTTTTTGTCTCCGTCTCTGAGTTCAACGGCTTCCAACTCTCCTGTTGATGCCCCACTCGGTACCATGGCATGAGCCCGGGTTCCGTCTTCTAAGGTCAAATTGGCTTCTACAGTAGGATTGCCTCTTGAATCGAGTATCTCTATGGCATTGATTTTTGTAATTTTCATTGTGTATCCTCCATTATATAGTATCTTGTGTTGAATAATATCTTACAAATTTACTTCATTATTATGATACTGAAAAATGAAAAAGATTATTTTATTTTCAATGATTGGAGGGATACTGATTCAGTGTACCCCCAGAGAGGTAGTACCTACCACTCCTTCTGTTAATACCGGAGAAATTACTGCTATTACAGCCACAACAGCCACTTGCACCTGCGAAGTAACAGCCGACGGAGGTTCCCAGATAACAGCCCGTGGCGTTTGCTGGAACACATCAGAGAATCCAACCACAGCAAATGCGAAGACTACAGACGGTTCAGGCCATGGTATATATACAAGCCATATTTCCGGTCTGACTCCCAATGTTACATATCATGTTAGAGCCTATGCCACAAACGCCCAAGGAACTGCTTACGGAAGGCAAGAATCATTCACAACAGATCAAGGTGAAGTAGGTGCAACATTTACAGACTCCCGTGATGGCAAAGTGTACAAAACAGTAGTCATAGGGGATCAAGTCTGGATGGCCGAAAATCTGGCCTATCTGCCCAGTGTTCAAGATTCGGCAACAAGCTCTACTACAGAGCCTTATTATTACGTTTACGATTATAACGGTACCGATGTGGTTGCAGCCAAAGCCACCGATAACTACAAAACCTACGGAGTACTTTACAACTGGACGGCTGCCATCCATGGAGCAACAAGCAACACAGCGAATCCCGGTAGGGTACAGGGAGCTTGTCCCGCAGGCTGGCATTTGCCCCGTAACGCAGAGTGGACGCAATTAGAGACCTACCTGGCCGATAATGGTCATAATTATGACGGGACTACTGGTGGTGGAAATGCGAAAATTGCCAAATCATTGGCGAGTGAAAGCGGCTGGGATTCTTCTGACCAAATAGGTGCTGTAGGCAATACCGACTATCCTAATTATAGAAACAAGTCGGGTTTTTCGACTCTTCCGGGAGGCATGCGTTTCAGTAATGGACTATTCAGCTACATGGGTAGCCAGTGCTTTTGGTGGAGTGCTCCGGATGAGGGGGCAAGTAGCGCCTGGGGCCGGGCCATTGGGTACGATAGCGCCACTGTCTTCATGAGTGGTGGAACCCATGATCACGGGTTCTCTGTTCGTTGCCTTAGGGACTAGGTTATTTGGGTAAAAAAAAGGCAGCCAATGGTCTTAGCTGCCTAATATTTATCTTTCTTCTGTGGTGCCACCGGGAATCGAACCAGGGACACAAGGATTTTCAGTCCTTTGCTCTACCAACTGAGCTATGGCACCTTTTTTGAATTAAGGTTGCAAAGATAAAAATTTATTTTTTGCCCTCAAAATATTTCTAAACATTAAACCATTTGTGTTGGTATCTATCAAATGTGTACATTTGTCAAATTTTTACTATGAAAAAGAAGAATATCATCATCTGGAGTTCTGTGGCCGTAGTAGCCATTGTACTTATAGTTATTTTTGCAGCCAGGAAAAAAGACGTTTACAAACCGCAGGTAGTAAAGGCGCAGCGAGGACTTTTTGAAATCATTGTGACTACCACGGGTGAACTGGAAGCAGAAAACAACATTAAGATTGAAGCCCCTACCGGGATGAGAGCCAGAAACGTTCGTCTGGGTGAAATCAAAATTCAGGACCTGGTACCCGAGGGAACAGTTGTGAAAAAAGGAGATTATGTAGCCATGCTGGACAGGACCTCGGCAGACAACTCGCTGAAAGACCTGGAAGACGAATTCGAAGCATTGCAAGGAAAGTACGAAAGAACGCTTTTGGATACTTCTTTAAACTTAAAAGGGCTGCGCGACGATATTGAAAACCAAAAATTTAATATAGAAGAAGCAAAAATCGCCGTTGAGCAATCTATATACGAACCGCCTGCCACGCAAAGGCAATATACCAACAACCTGGAAAAAGCCCGCCGATCTTATGAGCAAGCAATCAATAATTACGAGCTGAAAGTAGAACAGGCACAAGCTACCGTCAACGACGTTCTTATTGAACTTAACAGGAAAAGAAGGCAGCTGGACGAGCTGAGGGAAGTGCTCAGCAATTTTACCATTTTTGCTCCTAACGACGGCATGGTAATTTACTTTCGAGATTGGAGCGGAGAAAAACGTCGCATAGGCTCTTCCATCAGCGGTTGGGACCTGGTGGTGGCCACCCTTCCGGACCTGAGCAACATGTTGTCTAAAACGTACGTGAACGAGATTGATATTTCTAAAGTAAAACCGGGGCAACCGGTACGTATGGGAGTAGATGCTTTTCCGGAAAAGAGCTATACGGGAATAGTAAAAGAGGTGTCTAACATTGGGGAACAACTCAAGAATGCAGATGCCAAAGTATTTGAAGTCATTATTAAGGTAGACGGCGAAGACGAAATCTTACGTCCGGCCATGACCACAAGCAATAAGATTATTACGGCCTCTATAGATTCGGCTGTATTTATTCCCTCAGAAACCATTTTTGAAAGGGACAGCATTACCTATGTGTACAAGACAAACGGAGTACGGCAAATAGTGGTTAAAGGGCCTTCCAATGAAAACTATACGGTTATTGAACAAGGAATACACTCCGGAGACGAGCTGTACTTATCTCTTCCACAAAACCCAACCCGGTTCAAACTTCAAGGAGATGAGTTGATCCCTGTGATCAAAAGCCGACTGAGGCAAGAAGCAGAAAAAGAGGCGGAGGAGGAAAAAAAGAAAGCCGAGCAGGAAAAAGGCCGAGGAATGCGCCGTATGGTAACAGGAGCACCCACCGGCATACAACCGGGACTATAACAAAGAAAAGCAGACTAGTATGAATATTTTTTTCATAAACAGGTATTTGCACGACATACTTATTGCTGTTGAATCCATCATCAGCAACAAGCTGAAAAGTTTTCTTACGGCTTTGGGTATTGTATTTGGTGTAGGAGCTGTTATCAGTATGCTGGCTATTGGTAACGGAGCTCAGCAAGAAATTCTGGACCAAATAAAAATGGTGGGAGTAAACAATATTGTCATCCTACCGGCTACCGTAGAAGACATGGAAGACGATGCGGAAAACGGTGCAGCCAGCCAGACAAGGAAATTTTCCCCCGGGTTGCAACTTGCCGATGCAGAAGCCATACGGCAAGTCTTACCTTCTGTCAAGCATGTATCTCCGGAAGTGAGCGTATTTAGTCATATTACGTACAGTGGCATTCGTCAACCGGCAAAAGTACTTGGAGTAACGTCTGAATATTTCAATCTCTACAACATTGAGCTTCAGTCCGGCGAATTCTTTAGTCCGGAACAGGAATTGAACTCCATGGCCGTGTGCGTTATTGGACACAACATAAAAACCCGTTTTTTTCAACAAAATGACCCTTTGGGTCACTTTATAAAATTTGGTGCCAATTGGGTAAAAGTAATTGGAGTACTGGAGCAAAGTGCTTCGGGAGCTACTAAACCGTTGGAAAACGATGAGGAGTCTTCCGGTACGGCTTCTACAGCACGGTCGGGGTCGCTGGGAACTATTGGATCGGAAAGTATGGGTATGCAGGGGTACGACGATCAGATTTTTATTCCCATCCGGACTATGTTGTTACGGCAAGAAAATAGAGCGTTAGCCATTACCAATCCGGGTTCTGCTTCAGGAGGGGTGTTTATGATGGGAGGCGGACGCAGACGCGTTAGCGTAAACGTAACTACTTCTAGCTCGGGAGGAAGTACCAATTACCACCAACTGGACAGAATTACCGTACAGGTAAACGAAACAGAAGAGCTCACCTCGTCTCAGGAAGTCATCACGCGCATGCTCAGGCGTCGCCACCAAGGCGTACACGATTTTGAAGTAACCGTGCCCGAGCTTTTGCTTAAACAACAGCAGCGTACCAAAGATATATTCAACATTGTGTTGGGGGCTATTGCCGGAATTTCCCTGCTTGTGGGAGGTATTGGCATTATGAACATTATGTTTGCGTCTGTTATGGAACGGACTAAAGAAATTGGAACACGTCTGGCCATTGGGGCTAAAAAAGCAGACGTAATCGCTCAATTTCTCTCGGAAGCCATACTCATTAGCGCGGCGGGAGGAATCATTGGTATAGTAGTAGGTGTGGCACTGTCCTTTGTTATCAAATCTTTCTTTGATATTACCACCATTGTTTCTTTTTCATCCATAATCATCTCATTTGGCGTATCTGCCGCCGTAGGCGTAATTTTTGGATACTCTCCGGCCAAACGGGCAGCAGAACGCGATCCCATTGAATCTCTCAGATATGAATAATCTTATGAAGTCCAAAGCAGCTATTTTATTATTCTTTACGGCCGGTCTTTTTTTCACAGCCGCAACCCTCTCTGCTCAACAAACAGAGACAACGGCCCGGCCGGGCTCCGCAGGATACATTCAACATACGTACGACCTCACTTTGGACGATGTGTTGCATTTGGCTGCTACACAATCCAACGAAGCACTGCGTGCCAGAAACACTTTTCAGGTGGGGTACTGGGAGTACAGATCGTATAAAGCCAATTTCTTACCCAACCTGATGTTTACGTCCCAACTGCCCGAGTTTTCCAGAAGGATTGTGGACGTACCCAGTATTGACCCCGTAACAGGCGAAGTAAGACATGATTATTCTTCCGAGTTTTACAACGTCTTTAGCGGCGGACTAATGATCCGGCAGAACTTGCCTACAGGGGGAACGGTATCTGTCAGCTCTACCTTGCAGAGGACGGACCGCTTTAGCGGATCGTTCAACAACCACCAAAGTACGGAATACCTTTCCACAGCCCTTAATGTAAGGCTATCGCAATCTATTTTTGGGGTTAACGAGATGAAGTGGGACCGCAAAATTTCTCCTTTAAAGTATGAGGAAGCCAAGCGCAACTACATAAAGAACATGGAGAATGTGAACCAGCGCGCCATACAGCTCTTTTTCAACATGGCCATTGCACAGCAACGTTTGACCATTGCCGAGTTTAATCACGCTAACAACGATACGCTATACAACATTGCCTCGGGGCGGTTTGAGTTGGGAACCATTGGAGAAAACGATCTGCTTCAGTCCGAGCTGGCTTATCAGAATGCCTTAAAAACCCTGAACGAAAACAGACTGAACCTTGAAAACGCAGAAAACAGGCTTCGCTCTTATTTGGGTTTCACAGAACGTGTGAAAATTAATATTGTCATTCCTCAGGATATTCCTCAGGTACTCTTAGACATTGAGCAAGTCTTACAACTGTCTTTTGAAAACAATCCGGAATTGATCTCTTACCAACGCCAGCTGATAGAGGCTCAGAAAAACGTAGCTCAACAGAAAGCCAACCGAGGGTTTCAGGCAAACCTGAACGTAGCGTTTGGGTTGAACCAACAGGCAACGGGCTTGTTTGAATCGTACAAAGACCCTCGAGATATGCAAACCGTTAGCATTGGGCTTACTGTGCCTATTTTGGATTGGGGCCGAGGCAAAGGAATGGTAAAAATGGCGCAAAGTAACCAAGAATTGGTTGAGCGTCAGGTAGAACAATCGCGACAAGATTTTGAGCAGGACATCATCCTTAACGTACGTCAGTTCAATATGCAAGGGCAACAGTTTCTGATTGCTGCCAAAGCCGATACCATTGCGCAAAAAAGGTATGACGTAGCCAAGCAGCGGTACTTGATAGACAAAATTACAGTAACCGACATGAACAATGCCCAGCTAGACAGGGACGAGGCACGTGTGGGTTACGTCCAGGCTTTGTTTAACTACTGGCGATACTATTACGAATTACGAGCTTTGGCTCAGTACGATTTCATAGAAAGAAAGCACCTGGGCGCAGACTATGAAGCATTGGTAGATTAACAACCGGTCTTTAAGATCAAATGTCTATAGTGTAACACCTTCTGCGGCGATGCATACGGTGTTCAAAGAGCTTCCATTGGGTTTGAACGCTTACGTTGTCTTCCCTTTCGGGACCTGTCTCTGCATATTCCACCCCATATTTGATGGCATTTAAAATGCTGTTGTATAAAATAACGGCATTAACCCCTCTGTTTTGGTAAGAAGGCAATACGCCTATATGGTACATATCCAGAACTTTCGCTTTTCGTACGTCACGCATAACTCCTAAATAGCCTAAAGGGAACAAGCGCCCCCTACCCAGACGAATCCCACGACTGATGGAAGGCATCACCAAACCGTACCCTACAATTTTCCCTTCTTTATTTTCTACAACGGATATGAATTCTTTCCTTAACACAGGTAGCAGTCCTGCTGCAAATGTTTCCATTTGTTCTTCCGATATAGGAATGGGAACGCTCAAACCCCTGATGACACCATTCAAGATGGGAAGCACTTCCTTGAAAACCGGTTTCATATCTTTGGCTCGTTTAAACTGTCGGAGGGAATAGCCGTAACGCTTCATAGCGGCTTTGGCCACTCTTTCCAATTTAGGATGCACCTCATTGGGAACTTTTACCTGATACTCTACCCAGTCAGTTTTCTTTACCAAGCCCAAACGTTCCATATGCTTGGGGTAATACGAGTAGTTGTACGAGGTAGAGTACAAGTCCATCTCTTCAAACCCCTCTATAAGCATCCCTATCCTGTCCATGTCTGAAAAACCTAAGGGACCTATCACTTCATTCAGTTCCATGGATTTTGCCCACTCTTTCACTTTGTTGAAAAGTGCTTCAGACACTTGGTAGTCATCTATGAAATCAAAACGGCTAAAACGCATCTGACGCGAATTGGTTTTGTAATTATGCGCGTTGTTGAGTATAGCAGCTATCCTGCCTACTACTTTTTCATTTTTGTATGCCAGAAACATTTTGCACGATGCATACTCAAACGCAGCATTTTTTAAGGGATTAAAATTTCTCATCTCTTCCCTTGACAGCTCCGGAACGTACCAAGGAGATGACTTATACAAGGATAGGGGAAAAGACACAAATTTGCGTTTCGCAGATTTGGATATGACTTCTTTAACTGTTACCATAACAGCATGCAAAGATATATAAAAAAAAACATGTAAATTTGTATTCATTAAAATTCTTACTATTTATGGCAACAACAGCAGATTTTAAAAACGGTATGTACATTTCTTTTAACGGGAAGCCTTGCTCTATCATTTGGTTTCAACACGTAAAACCGGGGAAAGGAGCTGCCTTTGTGAAGACAAAACTTCGCAACTTGGAAAACGGAAGAGTACTGGAAAATACATTTACAGCAGGGGAAAGAATAGATACCATTCGCGTAGAAAGACGCCCTTACCAATACCTTTACCAAGACGATACAGGTTATCACTTTATGCATACAGAAACTTTTGAGCAAATTTTCCTGCAGGCCGATTTGCTTGAAAATCCGGACCTTATGAAAGAAGGGCAACATGTAGAAATGATGTTTCTGGCAGATGAAGAGCGTGTACTCACTTGCGAGTTACCTCCTTTTGTAGAAATGGAAGTAACGTATACAGAACCGGCCGTAAAAGGCGATACAGCTTCTTCCAACGTCCTTAAGTCTGCTACCATAGAAACAGGGGCGGAAATTATGGTGCCTCTTTTCATAAACCAGGGAGACCATATTAAAGTAGACACACGTACACGTGCGTATTCAGAACGCGTAAGATAACCTGCCAATTGTTAATGGTAAAGTAAGGTACACCTTCTTTTTTCATCCCAAATTTGGTTGGCTGCTTCCATAATTTGCAGCGGTGTAACAGACTCTATTTCAGACACCAACTGACTATGAGTTAAGACTTTCCCAAAGGAAAGTAAGCTTTTCCCCATAGAAAGACATTGTACTTCGTGGTTGTCTTCTGCTATAGACACTTGCCCAATAAGTTGTTTTTTTGCTCTGTTCAATTGCAAACCAGTCATCCGGGAACGGCTGTATTGAGCAATTACTTTTTCTACCAATTCCCTGCAACGCGTTACGTTGGGAGCATCAGTTCCAAAATAAATACCGGCGAACCCCGTATCTGTATACGGCTGGTAAGAAGCCTCTACCGTATAAACAAGTCCGTGCTTTTCCCTTAATAACATATGCAACCGAGCATTGGATGCCGGGCCTCCCATCACGTTCATCAGCAGCACTAGGGGTATTCTGTATTTATGATGCAGTCCATAGGCTGTAGATCCGGTAAGGCAATGCGCTTGGTACGTTCCTCTTTTCTGTGCTTCTTCAAAAAGACAGGCAGGTTCACAGAAAGAGTTTCCGTTTTCCGGTCTTTCTGTCTTTTCTGTTGGTAAAGAAATGGAATTCTCTCCAAAGTATTTTTCTGCCAACGCCCAAACACGTGACTGAGTAGTATTCCCCACTATGCTTAACGCCATGTTTCCCGGAACAAAGCGTTCTTTCATAAACGCCTTCATATGCTCCGATCCTATCTTCTTCAATTCCCGAGGATAGCCCAGAATGGGTTTTGCCATGGAAGTGCCACAAAACAATTTTTCTTCAAACGCATCGTAAATCAACTCTGTGGGAGAATCTTTGTAAGAACGAATTTCTTCCAGAATGACTTCTCTTTCTTTAGCAATTCCCTCTTTGGAAAAAACAGAATGAAGGACCAGATCCGACATCAATTCCAGGGCTTTATCCAGATCTTCACGCAGTACCGTGGCGTGGAGTACTAACTCTTCTTTTGTGGTAAAAGCATTGATTTCTCCGCCTAGCCTTTCCAATCGATTGTTTATGTGCCAAGCGTTTCTTTTTACCGTTCCTTTAAACAACATATGTTCACAAAAATGCGCCAGTCCCGCAAGGCCTTCCGGTTCAAATCGGGTACCGGCCATAGTGCTCAAAGCACAATAGCTTACAGGAGAAGCAGTGGTGCCTATCACACACGGAATGCCGGAAGACAAGGTGGTAAGTAGAACGTTATTCATTGTTTCAGCAAGTTAACCGAGCCGCAAAAATAGGGATTATTTCTTATCTTTGTTCGTTATGAATCCCTTTGTTGTTTCTGCCCGTAAATACAGGCCTCAGCAATTTAACGATGTTGTTGATCAGGACAACATTGTAGCCACACTCAAAAATGCCATAAGCCGTAAACAACTGGCTCACGCCTATTTGTTTTGTGGTCCCCGAGGAGTAGGCAAAACAACGTGTGCCCGGATTTTTGCCAGAACCATCAACTGCTTTAATCCTACTCAAGACACAGAAGCCTGCGGCGAGTGTGAATCTTGCAAGTCCTTTGCAGAAGGCAGGTCTTACTCTATACACGAACTGGATGCCGCCTCTAACAACTCTGTGGACGACATACGGGAATTGATTGACAAAGTAAGGATTCCGCCACAAATTGGCAAGCATAGCGTTTATATCATAGACGAGGTGCACATGCTTTCGCAGTCTGCTTTCAATGCTTTTTTAAAAACGTTGGAAGAACCACCTTCCTACGCACTTTTTATTTTGGCAACAACGGAAAAACACAAAGTACTGCCTACCGTTTTATCGCGCTGTCAAGTTTTTGATTTCAACAGAATTTCCATAAAAGCCATGATGGAGCGGCTGGCACAGGTAGCTCAAAACGAGGGAGTAACCATAGGCCGGGATTCGTTGCACGTGATGGCACAAAAAGCAGACGGAGCCATGCGCGATGCCCTTACCCTATTGGATCAATGCATTGCCGTGAGCGGAAAAAACATTACGTATGAGCAGGTCATTGATAACCTGAACGTTTTGGACCGTGAGTATTATTTCCGGCTTACAGACATGGCACTGGAAGGTAAGTACGAAGGCATGCTTTTGTTGTTGGATGAAATTTTGTCCCGAGGTTTCAACGCCTTGCACTTCATTGGCGGACTGGCGTCGCACTTCAGAGACCTTCTGGTGTGCAAACAACCCAAAAGCCTTCCCTTACTGGAATACGGTCCTGATATCGCGGAAAAATATACCCGTCAAGCAGAAGCTTGCTCTCCTCTTTTTTTGTTTCACGCACTGAACATATGTACTCAGACCGAGTCTGCCTATAAGGAAAGCAGTTTTCCCAGACTTCACCTGGAAGTGGCTTTGGTAAAATTGAGCCGCCTTGCAGAAAGCGAGCGGTCGGCAGCACAAAAAACTGTCGGGGTTCAATCGCCTGTTGCTTCTGCTGCAACTCCGGCTCTTACAGACACCACAACTGCAACTCCGGCTGCTACAGATACCTCGGCTACGTCTTCTGCTCCTACAGACACCGCAGCAACAACTCCTGCTGCTGCCGCCTCGGCAACCACTCCTGCTTCCGGAGCTGCCCCACCCTCGATCAAGGACAGAATTCATCAAAGAGAAAAGGCTAGGGAAGAAGATAAAGAGCTAAACGACCAGCCGCTGGAAAATCTGATTCCCAATGAAGAGGACTTAAAAAAAGTCCTTCCCGGCTTTTTCGATCTTTTTAAAAACAAACCTAATTTATCAGCCACGTTGTCGCGTTGTGAACCGCAAATAGTAGAGGGAACAAAAATACAGTTTAGGGTGGTTAACGAATTACAAAAATCATGGATAGAAGAACATTACGGCAGAGTCATCAATTCATACTTAAGAACAGCCCTTAAAAACAAGCAGGTGTGCATGTCACTTGTGGTTGAGGAATCTAACAATACGCCCACAGGAAACAATTGTTACATGCCGGAAGAAAGAATAAAATTTTTGGCAGAAAAGCACCCCGAGGTAGCCAAACTTCGTAAAGATTTACACCTGGACATCAGTTAACATTCATTATCATGCGCCTGCACTGTCACAACCTTGTAAAAAGATACGGTTTAAGAACCGTAGTAAAAGGCATTTCCATATACGTAGACCAAGGAGAAATTGTAGGATTGCTGGGACCTAACGGTGCCGGAAAGACAACCAGTTTTTACATGATTACCGGTTTGATTAAACCTAACGGAGGTAAAATTTTCTTGGATAATGAGGAAGTCACTACGTACCCTATGTACCGGCGGGCTCAAAAAGGCATTGGCTACCTGGCACAAGAAGCTTCTGTTTTTAGGAAGCTGAACGTAGAAGACAACATCATGTCTGTTATGGAATTTTCTCCTTTAAACAAAGCCGAGAGGAAAGACAGGATGGAACATTTGATACAGGAATTTGGTTTGCAAACCGTAAGGAAAAATTATGGGATTCAGCTGTCGGGCGGAGAACGCAGGCGTTGTGAAATTGCCAGGGCGTTGGCACTCGATCCTAAGTTTATTTTACTGGATGAACCGTTTGCCGGGGTAGACCCCATTGCTGTAGAAGACATTCAGCAAATTGTAGCCAGCTTGAAGACAAAAGACATTGGTGTGATTATTACTGATCACAACGTACACGAAACACTAGCCATAACAGACAGAGCCTACCTGCTTTATGAAGGCAGTATTCTGGAGAGCGGCACAGCAGAAGAGTTGGCTTCTAACCCCGAGGTAAGGCATAAATACCTGGGGCAAAGTTTTGAATTGCGAAAAATCATTCCCGTTGCGCCACGTGAAGAACCGTCCCCGTTGGCTGACTACTCTGCTAAGGCTCTGGAAAGGGAAAAAGATCTCACTCAAAACTCAGACCGGCATACTCAATAATCTGAAGGGCTTTTTCTTTATAGATCTCGGGTTGTATGTATTTGCGATAAGGCAAAACAGAGGCTAAGAAATCTTCCATGCGACCTTCTTCAATAGGGTCTGCCGGTAGAGATTCCATAGTTAAAGGATTTACGGGCTTTCCGTTCTTCCAAACACGAAAATCCAGGTGTGGCCCCGTTGACATGCCTGTACTTCCCACATAACCTATAACTTCTCCTTGTGCTACGCGTTTCCCTACTACCAGCCCCGATGCAAAGCGGGACAGATGAAGGTACGCCGTAGTATACACGCTGTTGTGTTTAATTTTAACGGTATTGCCTCCGCCACGTGTATACGTTCTTTCTATTACTCTTCCCTCTCCAATGCTCATTACAGGAGTACCTGTAGGTGCTGCATAATCTACCCCGGTATGGGGTCGTACTACACGCGTAATGGGATGCCTGCGGGCATAGGAAAATCCGGAACTGATCCTGGAGTATTTAAGAGGTGCTTTTAAGAAGGTCCTTTGTAAATTTATTCCTTCTTGGTCCCAGTACCCCGGAATGCTATCCTGTATGTACCGGAATGCAAGCCGGCATTCACCGTCTCTTGTATAAGATGCGGCCAAAATGGGTCCGGCATCTACTTCTTTGCCTTGGAGCAGGTACGCCAGGTAGTAAGCCCTAAAAACATCTCCTTTGCGAAGTCCAAAAAAATCTACCGTCCAGGCAAATACTTCTGACAGCCCGTTAGCTACCAGCGGATTAAAACCGGCGTCTGACAAGTCTTGCCATAAAGAACGATCAATGGTTACTTCTATGCATTTTTCTTCTACTTGTAGGGGAATCTGGGAACGAGCAACCCACAAGCTGTCTGTAAGCGAAAAACATATGTACGTTCTGAAATTTTCCTGATATACTAAATAGGAAGGTTCTTCTGCTTCATTCGTATATAAAAGCGAATAGGCGTTGCCTGCCTTTAGTTTTCGCATGTCAAATATTCCCCGGGCAGCTTCCGATACAAGAAATACTTTTTGATGCCCTATTCCTTTGTTTTGCAAAAGGGCAGAAAAGTTTTCGTTCCTTTTAACCACGTCATTTTCTATACTGTATTCTTGGCTTGGCAACTCAAAAAGGCTGCAAAACTCCGCCAGTTGGCTACTTACCGGGGTTTCTTCCCGCTCTTGCGGCAGGAGATCTGATTTTTCTTGCGATACAGAACAATGGACCCATACAAAGCAAATTGCTAAGAAAATAAAACCTTTGATTTTCATATTGCCTTTCTTCTTTTCATACAAAACTATGAAAAAACGTATCAAAGTGGAAATATTTGTAAAAAAATGGAAAATAGTGTAAAAATTTTTATATTTTTGCATCTAAGAAAAGTATCTGAGCGTGGCAAAATTTATAGGAGAATACAGTGCAAAACTAGACGACAAAGGTCGTCTGGTATTTCCTGCTGCATTGAAGGCACTTGCAGATCCTGATTTGCCACTGCGGTTTGTTGTAAAGAAAGATTTGTTCAGTCCCTGTCTGGAAATGTATTCATACGACGAATGGGAGAAACAGTCAGAGGCAGTTAAAAGCCGATTGAACCCTTCGTTTAACCGTGAACACGCTGTCTTTTGGAGGGCTTATATGAGCAACAGAGCCGTTGTTGAACCCGATGAAAAAACAGGAAGGATACTGATTCCCAAACATTTACTCAACATGATAGGGATAAAAAGAGAGGTCGTTTTTGCAGGGGCTGATTTTAAAATTGAATTGTGGCCAAAGGAGTCCTATCAAGCGAGTTTGATTAGTGAAGATAAATATGTATCGCTTGCAGAAAAGCTGTTGTCTTAATATTGGCTCCTATGGTTTTCTATCATATACCGGTCCTTTTGAGAGAAAGTATCGAATTCCTGGCAATCAAACAGGAAGGCACATACTTAGACGCTACATTCGGGGGCGGAGGACATACAAGGAACATTCTGGAGTGTCTGGGGCCCGATGGTCGGTTGCTGGCTTTTGATTTGGATACCCAATCACAAGATAATCTTCCTAACGACAAGAGAATACACTGGGTTCATTCCAATTTTCGGTTCATACATCAAGTTTGCAAGCACAAAGGCATCTTGGGAGTAGATGGCATATTGGCAGACCTGGGGGTATCTTGGCATCAATTTGATACCCCAGAGCGTGGCTTTTCTTTCCGCTTTGATGCTCCTTTGGATATGCGCATGAACAGGAAAGCAAAAAAAACAGCAGCCGTAGTACTGAATACATACGAACAGGAAGACCTGGCTTCTCTTTTTAGACGGTACGGAGGATTAAGTCGTGCCGGAGCGATGGCTGCAGCTGTGGTACAATGGCGCCAAAGAAAACCCCTTCAGACTACGGAAGAGTTACGGGCTGCTTTACAACCTTTCATTCCGCATACAGGAGAACATAAGTTTTTGGCAAAAACATACCAAGCCCTACGGATTGAGGTAAATAACGAATTGAGGGCCCTGGAAGGACTGCTTACCCAAAGCATTCCTTTATTAAACCCGGGTGGTAGGCTTGTGGTCATAACGTACCACTCTTTGGAAGACAGAATAGTAAAGCATTTTCTAAGGGAGTCGGCCTCTGCCGGCCTCTTGTCTGTACTAAACAAAAAGCCCGTTACGCCCACAGAAGAAGAAATAAAAGAGAACTCCAGAGCACGAAGCGCCAAGTTACGGGCAGCGAAAAAAAGGGAGGATGCAAGCCATGCGTAAAAGTGAACAGATCATTGCCACCCTTTTTGGAGGCAGGACCTTATTACAAGGTGTCATTTCCAAACATCTGAGCTTCATCTTATACATTTTTCTGCTGCTCATTCTGTACATCAGTATGAACAACACAGTGCAAAATACGCTGTTGGCCAATTACAGATTGGAAAAAGAGCTACAAGTACTGTATGCAGAGTATACAAGAAAAACAGCCGAGCTCATGCAATTGAGCCGACAACAAGAAATAGAAAAACAACTGAAGGCACGCGGGTCTGACCTAAAGGCCCCTACCCATCCGCCTGCCTGGATTAAGAGCAAGCCATGAAGACGGCAAACAAAATGCTGATCGTGTACTTCGTATACCTTCTGATAGCCTTGCTGGCTATAGGACAGATTGTATACCTGCAGTTCTTTTCCGATTACAAAAATCAGTTGGACTCTCTTGTGTATCGCACCTTTGACGTTCCGGCCGGTCGCGGATCTATTTTGGGGTACGATGGCCGGGTATTGGCCAGCACCGTTCCTTTTTATGAAATAAGGATGGATTGTTCCATACCGGATCAAGCCTTGCTTGATCGGAACCTGGGAGCCCTTGCTGCATCACTCTCAACCCTCTTCAAAGATAAACCGGCCGCTGCCTATGAAAGAGAAATTGCAACGGCACGCAGAACAAAAAAACCGGGATACCGCAACCTGCAGCTTGGCAACCGGTTGGTATCTCACAGTGAAATGCTGAAGATTAAGGAGTTCCCCATATTTAATTTGGGGCAGTTCCGCGGTGGTTTTATTGTAAATCAAAAAGACAAAAGGATCTATCCTTACGGAAGACTGGCTTATAGAACCATTGGGTATATAAGCGATAACGAACAGGCCGGAGTAGGTATTGAATATGCCTATCATACGTACTTGAAAGGACATCCGGGAAAACAACGTGTACGCAGACGTTCCGGAGAGGATAAATGGGTTCCTGTTTCCGGTCGCCCGGAAATAAACCCTAAAAGCGGGCTGGACATTTTGACGACCTTGGACATCACCATTCAAGAAGCCGCAGAAAATGCATTGCGTGAACAACTCTCCAGAGATTCTACTTTTGAAGGAGCTACTGCCGTAGTCATGGAAGTGAGTACAGGGGCCGTAAGGGCCATTGTAAACATGAAGAAAATGAAAAACGGCTCTTACGACGAAACATTCAATTACGCCATAAGCGAATCTACAAACCCCGGTTCTACTTTTAAACTGGCAACACTCATTGCCCTTCTGGAAGACGGTTACATAAATCTGAAAGACAGTGTAAGAACAGGAAGAGGCGGATGGCGTTATTACGGTAAGAATTTTACGGAGGCCACCTCTTCTTTTGGTACCCTCACGGTGGAACAAGCTTTTGAAAAATCTTCTAACGTGGCTTTTGCCAAGCTGGCAGTAGATAAATACGGAGACAAAGAAAAGCGGTTCATCAACCGATTGTACAACATGAAGTTGAATGAAAAGTTAAACATTGAACTGCTTGGAGAAGGCAAGGCTATGATTCCTTTTCCGGGAGAACCGGGATGGTCTAAGCTTTCCTTACCCATGATTGCTATGGGGTACGAAATACAACTTACCCCTCTTCATGTACTTACGTTTTACAATGCCATTGCCAACAACGGCCGTATGGTTACTCCGTATTTCATAGAATCGTTTATGCAACACGGAAAAGTGACAGAGCGCTTTGAACATACTCCTCTTAGCGGAACACTGTGCACTCCTTCTACACTACGGGACGTTCGTCAGGCACTCAGAGGAGTGGTAGAATACGGAACAGCGGCCGGGATAAACGATTCCCGTTACAGCATATCGGGTAAAACGGGAACGGCACAGATCGCTTACGACGGAGCTTTTGTGCATAACGGGTATAGAAAACATCAAGCTTCTTTTGTGGGGTTCTTTCCTTCAGAATCACCCAAATACAGCATGATTGTGATTTTATACTCCAGCCCTACCCGAGCCAATTTTTACGGGGCCTCTTGGGCAGCTCCTGTTTTTAAGAAAATAGCAGACCATATATACATTACAAACCCCTTCTGGAACGCTCCTTTAGAAGCTCCGGAACAAGCTTCCTAACAAAAGGATATATGAAACTGAACTTACTCATACAAACGTTAAAAGAAAAAAACGTCATCGGGCCGGAAGAGGTTCGCATAAACGACATTTGCCAAGATTCTCGTCAAGTAAGAGAAGGAGATCTTTTTGCTGCTCTACCCGGTACAAAAACAGACGGGCATCTGTTTGTAAGAGAAGTGGTAGAAAAAAAAGCCGCTGCCGTTTTGTTCCAAAAAGGCTGCCTGGAAGACTGGGAGGTAGTTGATGAATATAAAGAAACAACAACATTTATTGAAGTGCCCAATGCTGCGCAAGCTTTAGGTATCCTTGTTCATGCCAGGTACGGCCATCCGTCAGAAAAACTCACCTTAATAGGTATCACCGGTACAAACGGCAAAACAACAGCCGCCACCCTGCTGCATAGGCTTTTCAACAAAATGGGATATAAAAGCGGGTTGCTCTCTACCATTGCCAATTATGTGGGCGAAGAGACAGAGCCCGCCAGCCTTACTACCCCCGATATTTTAACAACCAACCGTTTGTTATCAAACATGGTAGAACAGGGCTGTGTTTACTGCTTTATGGAGGTAAGTTCTCATGCCATTGATCAGCAAAGAGTGGCAGGGCTGCATTTTGCCGGAGGCATTTTTACCAACCTTACACACGATCACCTGGATTACCACCAAACGTTTGCTGCTTACAGAGATACTAAGAAATCCTTTTTCGATGCCCTTCCCACCCGGGCCTTTGCTCTGGTCAATACAGACGACCGCAACGGAAACGTCATGACCCAAAACACCCGGTCCCGGATTTACACATATGCCTGTAGAAGAAAAGCGGATTTTACAGCACGCATACTGGAGCATAGCGCAGACGGCATGGAGCTGATGATTAACGGAATACACGTATGGAGCCCTCTCATTGGAGTTCACAACATGTACAACTTGTTGAGTGTATATGCCTGCGCTCGGCTACTGGACCAACCGGCAGAAGAAATCCTGAGAGTACTTAGCTCTCTAACAACGGTAAGCGGTCGGATGGAGTACGTAAGAGGAGGTAAAAACCTAACAGCTGTGGTAGATTATGCACATACCCCCGACGCATTGCAAAATGCATTGATCACCTTGCGAGACTTGCTTATTCCCGGGCAGCAGTTGATTTGTGTGGTGGGGTGTGGTGGCAACAGAGATACTACAAAAAGGCCTTTGATGGCACAAGTGGCAGACAAATATGCAGACGTCTGTGTTTTCACCTCTGACAACCCCAGGTTTGAAGATCCCGAGATCATACTGGATCATATGTTCGCAGGTCTTTCTCCAGAGCGTCAGAACAAATGCTTACGCATTACAGACAGGTTTCAGGCCATCAAAACGGCTGTGAAACTGGCAGGAAACGAAGCCCTCATTCTTGTTGCGGGAAAAGGCCACGAAACGTACCAAGACATTAAGGGCGTAAAGAAGCACTTTGATGATAAGGAAATACTTACAGAACTACTAAAGACCGGATAATATGCTTTACCATTTATTTGAATTCTTAAAACAACACGTAGATTTTCCCGGAATTGGTCTGTTTCGCTACATTTCTGTTCGGTCCATTGGTTCTGTCATTATAGCCTTGCTTATTTCCCTTGTAGCCGGTAAACACATCATTGCCCGTTTGAAAAAAAACCAAATAACAGATACGGTTGTTAAAACCGGGGAAAACGGTAAGTCCGGGACCCCTACCATGGGAGGAATCATCATTATTCTTTCTTTGCTGGTTGCCGTATTGTTATTGTGCGACCTTACCAACCTGTACGTTCAATTGCTACTTGTTTCTACCCTATGGCTTGCTCTCATAGGCTTGTTGGATGATATACTCAAGCTCAGGCGCAAAGCAGGAATAAAAGACAGCAAGGTTATGCGTTTCTTTCTGCGTTTTCAACGCAAAGACCGCGATGGGATGAAAGGAAAACTTAAAATATATGGACAAGTAGGTCTGGGATTGATTGTGGGGCTGGCGTTGTATATGAGCGACAGAGCAGTTATTGTTGAAATGGGGAAACTGCCCAAAGAAACAGAAAGTACAGAACAAGTAGTGTTTCCGGAAGATATACGCCATGTAAAAAGTACAAAAACAACCATTCCTTTTTTGAAAGACAATTTGTTCGATTACTCGTGGCTCACTCCTTTGAAGGGAGAGGCAGGACAAAAAGCAGGATGGGTAGTTTACATTCTGGTAGCCATTTTTATTGTAACGGCCGTATCTAACGGGACAAACCTGGCAGATGGACGGGATGGTCTGGCCACAGGAACCGTGGCTATAGCAGGAATTACCTTGGGCGTGCTGGCTTACTTGTCGGGGAACATCATTTATGCTCGCTATCTAAACATTATGTACATCCCAAATTCGGGAGAAATGGTGGTCTTTATGTCTGGACTTATAGGGGCTCTCATTGGGTTTTTATGGTACAACACCTACCCGGCCGAAGTGTTTATGGGAGATGTGGGGAGCCTTACCTTAGGTGGTATTGTGGCTGTTTTTGCCCTGATGATCCGTGTGGAATTGCTATTGCTTATTCTTTGCGGAATATTCTTGGCAGAAAGCGTTTCTGTAATCGTTCAGCGTTTTTGGTACAAACGAACACGCCTACGCAAAACAAAAGAACTTATAAAAGAAGGAACCTATAAACCGGGAGACGTAATTACGGGCGAAAGAGTTTTTGTGCGGGCTCCCCTTCATGACCATTATATATACGATCGAAAAAAGGTGGAAAGCAAGATTCGTTTAAAAAACCCGGAAGAACCTTTAGCAGAACCTAAAGTAGTTGTCAGGTTTTGGATCATAAGCATACTATTGGCAGTTCTAACCATCATAACACTAAAAATCAGGTAATAACACATGCAATATGAGTAAAAAACTGGTTATACTGGGAGGGGGCGAAAGCGGAATTGGAGCGGCTGTGCTTGCTAAAAGGCAGGGGTACGACGTGTTTCTTTCCGATTCGGGTGTCATACAGCCGCAGGCAAAGAAAGTGCTGAATGAGCTGAACGTACCTTTTGAGGAAGGAGTGCATACTTTCTCAAAAATGATCACAGCCGCAGAAGTAATCAAAAGCCCGGGAATACCGTATACGGCACCTGTTGTAGAAGACTTGATCCAACAAGGAATTCCCGTTATTTCTGAAATAGAGTTTGCCAGCAGATATACCCGAGCCAAAAAAGTATGCGTAACGGGAAGCAACGGTAAAACTACCACCGCTTCTTTAATTTATTATTTGTTAAAGAACGCAGGATTAAACGTGGGGTTGGCAGGAAACATTGGAGAAAGCTTTGCTTTCCAAGTAGCTACACAAGATTACGACATATACGTTCTGGAGCTTAGCAGTTTTCAGCTGGACGGCATGTACGATTTTAAAGCAGACATAGCCATTTTGCTAAACATTACACCCGACCATCTGGACCGCTATGGTAATGACCTTATGGAATACGTGCGGGCCAAGTTCAGGATTACGCAAAATCTGGAGAAAGAAGATTGTTTTATTTTTTGCAGGGACGATCACATTACCATGGAACACCTAAATCACATTATCCTGAAAGCCAAGGCGTTGCCACTGTCACAGAAAATTACGGTTGCACAAGGTGCCTATGCAAAAGAAGGGAAAATGCACGTTACTTACGGAAAAGAGGAATTTGAAATGTTCCTCAACGAGCTGGCCCTTCAAGGGAAACATAACGTGTATAATTCTATGGCAGCAGCCCTCTCGGCAAAGATCATGAACTTGAGCAACCCGCAAATCAGAGAAAGCCTGACCTCTTTCAAAGGCATTTCACACCGTATGGAAGAGGTAGCCAAGGTAAGGGGCGTTTTGTATATGAATGATTCTAAAGCCACCAACGTCAATGCCGTATGGTACGCCTTGGAAAGTATGGATACTCCTGTGGTATGGATTGCCGGTGGAGAAGATAAGGGAAACGATTACAGTGCCCTCTTTGAAACGGTCGGCAAAAAAGTGAAAGCACTTATATGCCTGGGGGTAGATAACGAAAAATTGATGATGGCCTTTAAAGACAAGGTGCCAAAAGTGGCAGAGGCTCGTTCCATGGAAGAGGCCGTTGCCAAAGCCTATGAATGGTCTACGCCCGGCGACACCGTACTTCTGTCGCCTGCATGTGCCAGCTTTGACCTGTTTAAGAATTACGAAGACAGAGGAAACCGGTTTAAAGAAGCCGTAAGAAAATTATAAAGATGACTAAGAGCGTAAAGAAAGACATACGGTTGAAGGGTGATACTTCTTTGTGGGCATTGATCATAGTATTTTCATTGGTTTCACTCGTCTTTGTGTATTCTTCTTCCAGTCGTCAGGCAGTAATGGAAAACACCACTACTTTTTCCATTATGCTCAAACAAATGCGCCATATCATCATTGGCTTTGTCATAGTCTATCTTGCTCATATTTTTCCCTTGGGTTTTTATAGAAAACTGGCTTACGTTGCCTATGTTGTGGGTCTGGGATTGATGATTTATACCCTTTTTGGAGGAATAACGCTCAATGACAGCACCCGGTGGTTGTCCATTGCCGGCTTTCGCTTTCAACCTTCAGAGTTTGCAAAAATTTTACTGGTGCTCTTTGTGGCAAAAACGCTTGAAGATAACAAGCTCGGCACATTTAAAGATTTTTTACTAAGGTTGTTCCTGCCGGTAACCGTCTTTATTCTACCCATCATGTGGGAAGGTTTTTCTACAGGAGCCTTGTTGTCTTTTACTGTCCTTATTATGTTGCTTGTTTCACAAGTCCCGTTCAAGTACGTTGCCCGGGCCGTTGGAATAGTAATCTTGCTTGCCGGGCTTAGTTACGGTGGCATGGTGCTTCACCGTACTGTCAAAAAGAGTACCAATCCCTCTTTCACTTCCACTTCCAGGCTGGCCACGGTAGAAAAACGTATAGGTGATTTCCTGAACAAAGATAAAGAAGAAGAAAAAATAGAGAACGATCAGGTAGTATTCTCAAAAGTAGCCATAGCTACCGGAGGAATTGGCGGGAAAATCCCGGGGAACGGAACGTTGCGAGAAGTGCTTCCGCTCTCTAACAGCGATTACATTTTTTCCATCATAGTAGAAGAAACGGGATTAGCGGGAGGAGTGGTTGTCATTGGCTTTTATATGTGGCTTTTATACAGTGTTGTAATCATTATTAAAAAATGTAAGAAAACCTTTTCTGCCATGCTGGTGTCTGGCCTTGGTATACTAATAGTTACTCAGGCCATGATACACATCCTGGTAAATGTGGGCGTTCTGCCGGTAACGGGGCAAACGCTTCCGTTCATAAGCCTGGGAGGGTCTTCCATTATGGCTGTTGGCCTTGCTTTTGGTATGATGCTATCTGTGAGCCGAGCATTGGAAAACGAAAGGTTGTATGAGTTGGAACTTACAGAAAAAGAAAAACGAGAGTTGATGAAAGATGAAACAGAGCCGAAATCGTAATATCATAATAAGCGGAGGAGGAACAGGCGGACACGTTTTTCCCGCCTTATCCATTGCCCATGCCATCAGGGAAAGAGACCCCAAGGCAAAGATCTTATTTGTAGGAGCCCTGGGTAAAATGGAAATGGAAAAAGTTCCTGCTGCCGGATATCCCATAAAGGGACTTCCCATTGGCGGATTCCAAAGGGGGTTTTCCCGGCGGGCTTTAGTGAGCAACTTTAAGCTACCGTTTCAGCTGTTGGTAAGTATTCTGAAATCTTTCCAAATTTTACGTCGTTTTCGACCTCACGCAGCCGTAGGCGTTGGAGGGTATGCCAGCGGTCCTTTATTATGGGCAGCCGCAAGAAAAAAGACACCTTACTTACTGCAGGAACAAAACAGCTTTGCCGGCAAAACAAATAAGAAACTGGCGGCGCAAGCTGCACATATATGCGTAGCTTATCCCGGGATGGAGCGATTTTTCCCTGCCTCAAAAATAGTACTCACAGGCAACCCCATCCGGGAGAACATTGGCCCGGCAACACAGAAAGGGGTAAAAGAAGGGTTGGAGTATTTCCGGCTCAATCCCGAACAAAAAACCATACTGGTCATTGGAGGCAGCTTGGGTGCAGGAACGTTGAACAGGTGCTTGGAGGCCTATCTGCCTCGTGCCAAAGAGCAAACAGTCCAAGTCCTCTGGCAATGCGGAAGAAACGGAATTGGCAGAGCTCAAGAGGCACTTAGGCAATATCCGGACGTACCTGTATATGTTCACGAATTCATCGAGCGAATGGACCTGGCTTTTGCAGTGGCAGACCTAGTTGTTTCCAGGGCCGGCGCCGGAACTATTTCCGAGCTGTGCGCAGCAGGAAAAGCCTGTATTTTTGTGCCTTCTCCCAACGTGGCAGAAGACCACCAGACACACAACGCCATGGCTCTTGTAAAAGAAAAAGCGGGCTGTTTGGTTCCGGACAACAAAGCCATGGAGGTTTTGATGGACAAAGCACTGGAACTTGTATTTGATAATGAAAAATTGCAAATTTTATCAAGCAATGTATTGCAATTAAGCCGACCTCATGCGGCAAAAGATATTGCAACGCTTGTATTGGAGTTATGATAGAAAACGTTTATTTCCTGGGTATTGGAGGCATTGGAATGAGTGCATTGGCACGGTACTATAAACATACCGGTGCTTATGTATGTGGCTACGATTTAACGCCTACTCCTCTTACAGATGCCTTGCTTTCAGAAGGAATGGACATTCATTTTGAAGATGATCCCGGAAAGATTCCTGCAAAAATAGTTCAAAACAAATATAAAACCCTCGTTATTTTTACTCCTGCCCTTCCGCCAGACCATAAAGAGCTACTTTGGTTCAAGGAAAAAGAATACCGCATCATTAAACGTTCCGCCGCCCTGGGACAAATTGCAGAGAAACACATTACCTTGGCCGTTGCAGGAACACATGGAAAAACTACCACTTCTACCCTGTTGGCTCATATCCTCAAACATTCGGGAACGGGATGCACGGCTTTCCTTGGCGGAATCTCAAAAAATTACCATACTAACCTACTGTTGAGCGACAGCGGTTTTTTGGTAGCAGAAGCAGACGAATACGACCGCTCTTTTTTACAACTGCATCCGCAGTCGGCGGTCATTACCTCTGCACAGGCAGATCATCTGGATATTTACGGCACTCACAGTGCTATAATAGAAGCTTTTGGACGGTTTGCCTCACAAATTACCCGGGGCGGCTCGCTTTTGTTAAAAAAAGGCGTGCATATTCCATTGTCTCTGCAGGAAGACATAACACTTTTTACCTACGATTACCAAGAGCCGTGTGATTTTTACGCTTGCAACGCACGTCCAAGCGCGGGTGGAAAATATTCTTTTGACCTTATGCTCAACGGACACCGGCTTGAAGGTTGTACTTTAGGCATTCCGGGAAAGATTCATGTTGAAAACGCCGTTGCTGCTGCGGGCCTGGCTTATATCAACGGAATAGAACCTGCCGGCATCAGAGAAGCCCTAGCTGCTTTTAACGGAGTAGCCAGGCGAATGGACGTTCGCTACCTCACAAACGGATGTTGTTATATAGACGATTACGCACACCATCCGGCCGAGATAAAAGCTACGGTACTTTCGGTAAAGGAATGGTTCCCCAACCGGAAAATTACCGGTATTTTTCAGCCGCACCTGTATTCCAGAACCCGAGATTTTGCCGCAGCCTTTGCTCAAAGCCTGGACCTGTTGGACCAGGTAGTTCTTATGCCTATATATCCCGCACGCGAAGCTCCCCTCCCGGGGGTAAGCTCAGAAATGTTGGGCCGCATGCTTACAGTAAAAGAACATTGTGTATTACCTTCTTCGCAGGTGGTAGATTTTGTGAAAGAACACCGGCCGCAGGTACTGCTTACCATGGGAGCCGGTAACATTGACCAACTGGTACATCCCATTACCGAATGTTTAAAAGAAATGGGCTTATGAAAGCGCTAAAAATAATAATAAAGATGCTGGGGTACCTGTTATTAACAGGTGCGCTGGGAACTTATTTTTATTTTGCTTCTGTGCTTGTTTATAAGAAAAACCAGGAAAGATGTCAGGAAGTAGATATCCTTATAAAAGACAGCATTGCTATTCCTTTAACCTATGCCACGGAAGTTCTGTCTACCCTGAACAAGAAAGGTATGGTACTTCCCGGGAAGCATTTTTCTGAAATCGATTTGTTTCAGGTAGAAAAAGAAATAGAATCTCAAGGCGCCGTACGCCAGTGCAATGCCGTTAAAAATATAAAAGGAACCTTAAGTCTGGAAATTTGGCAACACCACCCACTCTTTCTGTTGGAGACACAGGTCGGAACGTTTTACGTAACCAACGAACGTTTTGTTTTCCCTGCCCGATTGGAAAAACCTCTACCGTTACTTACGGTACACGGCAACGTGCCGTTTCCTTACAAAAGTTCGTTTAGGGGCTATACAGATTCCACCCAAAGATGGTTAGAAGAGCTCATACCTTTTGTAGCCTATGTAGTAAATGACCCTTTCTGGAAAGAAAAAACAAAAAGCATCTGGGTGAAAAACTCGGAAGAGATTTGCATCCTTCCGGAAGAAAACCTGATATTAACGTTGGGTGATACAAATCGGTTTGTAGCAAAAATGAACAAACTGCGTGAATTTTACCGCGTTTTGGCACCGCGTGGCGGGGCAGAAAAATACCAAGTAATAGATGCCCGGTTTAAAGACCAATTGGTATGCAAACAAAGAAAAAATTAAAAATATAGAATAAGACAGACCTATGAAGAAGACTATTTCTGTGATTGACCTGGGGACCACTAAAGTGGTATGCTTGACCGGCATAAAAACCCCGGAAGGCTATAAAGTACTAGCCGCTTGTGAAGCTCCCTCTGAAGGCATTATGAGAGGGGAAGTGGTTAACAACCAAAGTGTACTTAATACCCTTAAACCGCTTCTGGAAGAATTAGAGGCAAGAACAGGAGAGCCTGTAGAAGAAGCTATTGTGGGAATAGCCGGGCAATACGTCCGCTGTTCCTCTGTCAGCAGCAATACCAATCGTCCCGACCACAACAAAGAAATATCCGAGGAAGAAATTCGTACCATGTGGCGGAATATGTACAACTCCAGAGTTAAGCCGGGAGAAGAAGTATTGCATGTAGTACCGCAATCATACCATATAGATGAATACAGAGACCTTACCAATCCTGTTGGGGTTTGTGGCAGTTCCATTGAGGCCAATTACAAAATTTTTATTGGTAAAAGCGTTTCTGCAGAACACACCAAAAGAAGCATTGAAAATGCAGGTGTAAAGTTAAACAAGCTTATACTGGAACCCCTGGCAACGGCAGAAGCTGTTATTCAGGAAGATGAAAAAGAGCTGGGGGTTGTTATGGTAGATATTGGAGGCGGAACTACAGATCTTTTGGTTTACCACGACAACATTGTACGCCACACAGCCGTTATCCCTTTTGGAGGCAACGTGATAACAGAAGACATTCGCCAGGGCTGCCAGGTCACTTTCCGCCATGCAGAACAAATGAAAATTCAATACGGGTCTTGTTACGTAGATCTGGCTCCCGAGAATAAGGCCATTGTTATTTCCGGTATTGGAGGAAGAGAGCCTAGAGAAATTTCTTTTAAATTCTTATCCAGGATTATCGAGGCACGTGTAGATGAAATTCTGGAAGCTGTGTTGTATGAGATTAACCAAAGCGGTTATGGAGACAGGCTTCCGGCAGGTATTGTTCTTACAGGAGGAGGTTCTTTACTTACCCATTTGGTTCCGTTTATTAAGTTTAAAACAGGTTACGAAGCCCGGGTAGCACGGCCACGTGGCATCATTACCCAAGGTGGCGACGACGTAAGTCAAGTGACCCATTCCTGTGCCGCAGGGATGCTCATTTATGGTTTTGAAGCGCAAAGTCAGCTTTCAGCCAAACGAGAACCTACTTTAACAGAAATATTTGCAGGAGTAGAAAGAGTAGCTCCCGGAAAAACAAAACGATCGGTCCGAGTTTCCGGGAAAGGAAAAGACAAAATAGAAAAACCTAATATGGGCAACATTTTTAACAAATTAGACAGGTTTTTTAAAGAAACAGATAACGAAGCATGAGATTATGAAAAATAAAGAAGATGAATTTATTCCCCTAAATTGGGAAACAAACCAGTCCATTATAAAAGTCATTGGAGTAGGTGGTGGAGGCGGTAACGCCGTAAGTCATATGTTCCGACAGGGATTGACAGACGTAGATTTTGTGGTTTGCAATACAGATTCGCAGGCATTGGACATGAGTCCCGTACCTGAAAAACTTCAGTTGGGTGCTGTCTTAACAGGTGGCAGAGGAGCCGGTTGTAATCCGGAAATTGCCAAACAGGCAGCCTTGGAAAGCGAAGACCGTATACGTGCCTTATTTGAAGGGCTAACAGAAATGGTTTTTATTACCGCAGGAATGGGAGGAGGAACCGGTACGGGAGCAGCTCCCGTTATTGCACGCGTTGCCCGGGAACTGGGATTGCTTACCGTTGGTGTAGTCACTTTGCCTTTCCGCGACGAAGGAAGAGATTTTCTGCAAAGAGCCCTTGACGGCATTGGAGAAATGCAACAGTATACAGATTCCATGCTGATCATAGATAATGAGAAATTGTATAAAGTTTACGGAGATCTTCCCATTTTTGAAGCTTTCCAACGAACAGACGATATTCTGAATACAGCCGTCAAAGGCATTTCCGAAATTATTACTCGCCCCGGATTTATGAACGTAGATTTTGCAGACGTTAAGATGGTAATGAAGGACAGCGGTATGGCTTTGATGGGGTCGGGGTCGGGGTCGGGAGAAAACAGAGCTCTTCAAGCCGTAGAGTCTGCTTTTACTTCTCCTTTATTGAATGACGCCGATTTAAGCCGGTCTAAAAATGTACTCATCAACATTACTTCCGGTAAAGAAAAAGCACTTTCTATGACAGAGCTTTCTCATATCATGCAGTACATTGCAGATTATACCGGAGGAGTATCCAACTTCAAACGCGGCATTGTATGTGACCCCTCTCTGCAAGACGAGATAAGGGTTACGGTTATTGCTACCGGCTTCAGCATTCACTCCCTTCCCCCCATGGCTGTTTACGGAGCAGAAAAAGAACAAAAAGAAGACGGCAAAATAACTGTTTTTCTGGACGACAACTCTTTGGCAGATGACCATTTACCATTATCTGACGATCCTGTAGAAACAACCGAAGAAATGGCCTCGGAAGGCTTTCGCATTACACACAATCCAAGTGTGTTTCCTGTAAATCCTTTGCCTTCTACCCATACGGTTCCGTCTGTTTCTAAAAGCAAACCTGTTCTTATTGTAGAACCGGGAGAAGACATCAGCAAGCTGGAACAAATCCCTGCCTACAAAAGAAAGGAAGTACCCGGTCACATGGCCGAAGGATCAGACATAGTTGCCCCTTCTAAAAACACCCTTACCTCAAAAGACGGAAAGCAACGGCTAGAAACAGACAACGCATTCATACACCAAACACAAGACTGATATGCAAGAAAAGAAAGTAAGGGTACGTTTTGCTCCCAGTCCCACAGGACCTCTGCATATGGGCGGTGTTCGTACTGCGTTGTTCAATTATTTGTTTGCTAAAAAGCATAACGGCACTTTTGTTCTTCGCATAGAAGATACAGATACGCGGCGTTTTGTACCGGGAGCAGAAGCCTATATTACAGAAGCTCTTGACTGGTGTGGCATTTTCCCTCAAGAGGGCGTACTACCCGGGGGCCAAGTGGTATCGACTCCCTCGGAACAACATCCTTTTGCCCCTTACCGCCAAAGCGAACGAAAAGAACTATATAAAGAGTATGCCTTGCGCTTGGTAGCACAGGGAAATGCATATTATGCCTTCGACACGCAAGAAGCATTGGACCGATTGCGTTCAGAAGCGGAACAACGAGGAGAAGCCTTTGTATACGACAGTCAGTTTAGAGAAAAAACCGCTAATTCTCTGAATATGACGGCAGAAGAAACTGCAGAAAAAATAAAAAAAAGCGACAATTGGGTGATCCGGTTTCACATACCGGAAGGAAAAACCGTTGTGATGAACGACCTGATTAGGGGAGAAATACAAATAAAAACAGCGACCCTGGATGACAAAGTGTTGTGGAAAGCCCACGATGGGCTTCCTACCTATCATCTGGCCAACATAGTAGATGATTACCTGATGCAGATAACACACGTTATCCGAGGCGAAGAGTGGCTTCCTTCCCTTCCCCTTCATTATCTCTTGTACGATGCTTTTGGCTGGCAAGAACAACGGCCACAATTTGCACACGTTCCCTTATTGCTCAAACCCAGTGGAAAAGGAAAATTGAGCAAACGTGATGGCGATAAGATGGGCTTCCCCGTTTTTCCTCTGGAATGGACGGATCCCCAAGGGGAAAAAGCAACCGGCTATAGAGAATCGGGATATTTCCCCGAGGCCTTTGTCAACTTAATTGCCTTGTTGGGATGGAACCCGGGAACAGAACAAGAGATTTTTTCTTTGGAAGAACTGGTGCAAGCTTTTTCTCTGGAAAGAGTGCTTAAATCGGGAGCCCGTTTTAATCCGGAAAAAGCCCGATGGTTCAACGAACAATACTTGCGAAAACGCTTCCCTGCTCAATTGATGGAGCTCTTTATACCCATACTGAAGGAAAAAGGAATAGAAGCCGACACTGAAAAAGTAGAAAAAGTAATCTCTTTGATGAAGAACAGGGTTGCTTTTGTCCATGAATTCTGGGATTTGTCCTATTATTTTTTCATTCCTCCTTCCGAGTATGACGAAGGCATGAAGAAAAAATTTTATACGGCAGAAACTCCCCAACTCATTCGTCAGGCCATAGATGTACTTGCTTTGTGTGCATCGTTTGAGGCAACGGATATTGGGAATACCCTCACACATTGGATCAAAGAGAAGCAACTGAAAATGGGACAGGTTATGAATACCCTCAGGCTTTGCATAGTAGGGAAGCCTACAGGTCCGGGAGTAGCAGAAATCATGGATGTTCTTGGGAAGAAAGATACATTGGATCGCCTTACACGAGCGTTAACACAACTGTAATATGAGCCGGCACAAACCGCGGTGGTGGCCTTTGCTGACAACCAATTTTGCAGGAGTCTTTAACGATAATTTTTTAAAGACCCTGGCTTGTTTTATAGCCGTGGGCTGGGTAGGAGCAGAGTACGAAGGGCCACTTGTTTCTCTCGCCGCCGGACTGCTGGTAGTTCCCTACGTTTTCTTTTCTCCTCTGGCAGGCAGATGGGCCGTTATCTTTAATAAAATTTGGGTGGTACGCAGTGCCAAGCTGGCAGAAATTCCCATCATGATGCTGGCCTCGGCAGGGTTCCTTATAAAAAACGTTTGGATGGTTATGTTTTCCATTTTTCTGATGGGCGTTCAAAGTTGTCTTTTTTCACCTTCTAAGTATGGGCTTATAAGAGATATAGGAGGTCCGGAGCGGATTGCCTTTGGGACAGGAAATATGGAAACGGTTTCTTTTCTGGGCATGATCCTGGGAACCATGTTGGCCTCGTTTTCTGCCGGAACGGTTTCTGCCATGGGGCTGTCTGTGATCTTTCTTTTCATTGCCCTGGTTGGTTTTCTTTTATCGCTGACTATAAAAGCCACAGAGTCTCCTACCACAAAAGACGAAGAAACGTTAAGGCCTTTTCTTTTTTTCTATAGAAGTGCTAAAAAAGCCACACATTATAAGGGGCTAAACCCGGTAATCATAGCACTGTCTGTATTTTGGTTCGTTGCAGGAACCGTACAAATGACTTTATTGGTATTTTGCCGCCGGACTTTGGAAATGACAAATTTTCAGACCGGACTGGTATTAACGGCAGCTGCCGTAGGCACAGGAGGTGGTTGTTTTTTGTCGGGCCTTGTTTCTAAGAAGTGGAGCAAAAGTATTTTTGTTCCTTTATGCAGCCTGGGAATAACGTTAGCCTTCCTGGCCGTATATTTTTTCCCCATTGACGGTGTATGGTTTGGTTTGTTGTTTTTTGTCACCGGAATCCTTTGCGGTTTATACAAAGTACCTTTTGATGCAGCCATCCTGGGCAAGGTTCCGGGCCGCAACCTGGGGCCTATGCTGGCTTATGCCAACCAAATGTCATTTTTATTCATTTTGGCCGCTTCCGGTGTTTTTGCCTTGATAACAAAATTTGGGAGTAGCCGCGATGTTTTTTTGTTTTTAGGAGGAGTCATGGGATTAACCACCGTCTTTGTAGTTTTTTCTAAGTATCTTTGGAGCCCCAATCATTGGCTATGAAATGAAAATAGAAGAAGGCACCCTTAAAGGAATATGGATTATCTCGCCTCGGGTTATAGAAGACAAACGAGGGTATTTTATGGAATCGTATCTGAAAGAAGTATTGGAAGATAAAACTGGGCCTATAACCTTTGTTCAGGAAAACGAATCCATGTCACGTTACGGAGTAACCAGAGGATTGCATTTTCAAAGAGAACCTTACGCTCAGTCAAAGTTTATACGGGTTGTAGTGGGGCAGATTTTTGATGTAGCGGTTGATATTCGGGAGGGTTCTCCTACATACGGCCGGGTTTTCTCTATGTACTTAAGTTCCGAAAACAAAAAACAGTTGTTCATACCTAAAGGATTTGCACATGGCTTTTGTGTATTGTCACCCAAGGCTATTGTACAATATAAAACAGACGTTCTTTATCATCCGGCTTCTGAAGGAGTCTTTCGTTACGATTCTCCCACACTAAATATTCCGTGGCCACTGCCTTCTCACCAAATGGTTCTTTCCGGAAAAGATAAAAACGCTCCTTATTTTACAAAATGAAAAACGTAATTGTTCTGGACAAACATGCTTTGACAGGCTCGGCTCCCGGACCTGAGATGGCTGTAAACCAGGGGCTGGTACTGTGCATAAATAAACCGCTTGGCTGGACTTCCGCAGATGTGGTAAGAAAGGTCCGGTTTCGGTTGCAACGTCTTTGGAACATAAAGAAGATAAAAGTAGGCCACGCCGGCACGTTAGATCCGCTGGCCACCGGTTTGTTGATTCTTTGTGTTGGAAAAGCTACCCGCCTGGCCAATTTGTTTCAAGCACAGGAAAAAGAATATCAC
The DNA here is from genome assembly GCA_012510445.1 of Bacteroidales bacterium. Lineage (GTDB taxonomy): Bacteria > Bacteroidota > Bacteroidia > Bacteroidales > UBA932 > DMER64. The sequence continues at coordinate 63,532 of JAAZIA010000022.1, read as the reverse complement.
GCCGGTATAAAATTTGGTGCTACAACAGTATCTTACGATTTGGAGCACCCTATAGACGCCACCTACCCCTGGAAACATATTGACCGAGCCGGGCTCTTGAACATATTGGACGGTTTTTTGGGAAAGCAACTCCAGTTACCTCCCGTATATTCTGCTAAAGTAATTGACGGAACACGAGCTTATGAATTGGCCAGACAAGGAGTGGAAATTCCGGAAATGAAAAAAAACAGCATTGAAATATATGCACTGGAAATCATGGAGTTTTCTCCTCCTCAACTTCTGTTAAAGATAAAATGCAGCAAAGGAACGTACATCCGCTCCTTGGCACGCGATCTGGGAGAGGCTTTAAACAGTGGCGCTCATTTAATTTCTTTACACCGCTCACAGTCAGGTGAATATAAGTCTAAAAACGCTTTTTCCATGGAGGAATTTGAAATTCTTTTCCATTAAATGAAACTTTTTTAAATATTTTACGTATAATACATCGTTTATCCCTTCTCTTAAAACGACTGTATGAAGCTTTCACAATTTAATTTTGATTTATCGGCCGAACTGATTGCCAGTCATCCGGTTCACAACAGGGACGAATCCCGCATGATGATTCTCCATAAAGACACAGGAGAGACAGAACATAAGATCTTTAAAGACATCATTAATCACATGAATGAAAAGGACGTGGTGATCTTTAATAACACTCTGGTCTTCCCTGCACGTCTTTTTGGTAACAAAGAAAAAACAGGAGCAGAAATTGAAGTGTTTCTCTTAAGAGAACTTAACAAAGAGCAGCGCCTGTGGGACGTGTTGGTAGACCCTGCCCGTAAAATACGGATAGGAAATAAACTTTACTTTGGAGAAAACGAGGCCCTGGTAGCAGAAGTGATAGACAATACCACTTCCAGAGGAAGGACTTTGCGGTTTTTATGCGACGGAACGTACGAAGACTTTAAAGCCACCCTCTACCGCTTGGGACAAATGCCCATTCCTAAGTGGATTCGCAAACAGGCAGACCCCATAGACACAGAACGTTACCAATCTGTATTTGCAAAAGTAGAAGGATCCATTGCAGCTCCGGACGGGGCTCTTCACTTCAGTAGAGAACTTCTTAAACGTATGGAAATAAAAGGAGTAAAAACAACGGAAATCACATTGCATATGGGTATGGGACATTTTAGGGCCGTAGATGTGGAAGATTTGTCAAAGCACAAAATGGATTCTGAACCTATGGTCATTTCTTCTGCAAGTACACGTGTTATCAACAAAGCAAAACGTGCCGATCATTCTGTTTTTGCTACTGGAATAGATGTGTTGCGTGCCGTGGAAACTTCTGTAACCACAAAAAGAGAACTGAGTACCTTTGAAGGTTGGACTAACAAATTTATTTTCCCTCCCTACGATTTCTGTATTCCCCATGCACTGATCACCAATTTTCACCTTCCGCAATCTACCATGCTTATGTTTACGGCAGCTTTTGGCGGTTACGAAATGGTGATGGATGCTTATCAAACTGCCATAAAAGAAAAATATCGATTTGGAGCCTACGGAGATGCTATGTTGATAATATAACCTGTATCTCTTATCTTTGGGTATGATTTGTGATGAAGAGGAATTGTGGGTTTGTGCTCTTAGTCTGTGTTTGAGGTATGAAGGAGGTTTGGCAAGAAGGCTGTACGACTGTTATGGCAGTGCCCAAGCCATTTTTGAGCAACCTCCACACGAACTGGCCAAACATAAAGGCATGCGAAAAAGCCTTCTGACAGCGTTGAAAGACCCGGAACTGCCCAAACAAGCAGCCCGTACAGTTCAATGGCTACAGTCTAAAAAAGTACGTTCTGTTTTTCTGTACCATCCGGACTACCCTTATAGGTTAAAGGAGTGCTCGGATGCCCCTTTGCTTTTGTATGCTTCGGGTAAAACGGAATTGAATAAGGTTCGCGTGCTGTCTGTAGTAGGAACACGAAAAGCAACAGCGTACGGAAAAGCCTTGTGCCATGATATTATTTCCGGTTTCACCAAATTGGGACTGGCTCCGGTTATTGTGAGCGGCCTGGCTTTTGGTATTGACGTTACGGCTCATAAAGCAGCACTGGATAATCATTTGTCCACGGTAGCCGTACTTCCTACGGGAATAGACGAAATTTACCCGGCAAGTCATCGGTCCGTAGCCGTAGAAATTGCCAGAAAAGGAATGGTAATAAGTGAGTTCCCGCCGGAAACAAAAGGCCATAAAAAAAACTTCCTGCAACGTAACAGAATCATTGCAGGCCTATCAGACGCCACATTGGTGGTAGAATCTGCTGCAAACGGAGGAGCACTCATTACAGCGCACTTGTCATTGGGATACTCACGAGACGTGCTGGCCGTTCCGGGCAGAACCACAGACGTAAGATCTGAAGGGTGCAACCACTTGATAAAAGACAACAAAGCAGCTCTGGTAACGTGTGCCAGAGATGTGGCTCATATGTTGCAATGGGATATTCCGGAAGAAGATCCTTTGGCTGTTCAGCAGCAGTTGTTTGACACTTTAGAAGAGCAGGAAAGGCAAGTGCTTGCCCAAATACACGAAACAGGAGGGGATATTAATGCCTTGGGAGAAAAACTAAACATGCCACTCCCCGAGCTCTCAGCTATAGTAAGCCTGCTACAGGTGAAAGGATTTATTAAATGTATGGAAAATAAAGAATTCAGAACTACCTATGATTGATACACACGTACACTTATACGACCAAGCGTATGACAAAGACAGGGACCGGGTAGTAGCCAGGGCCAAAGAAGCCGGAGTTACCCGATGCATCCTTCCGGCTATTGAAAGGAGTACCTACAAGGCTATGGAAGCGTGCCTGAAATCATACCCCAATTGGACATTCAAAGCCATGGGAGTCCATCCGGGATCGATAGGTTCCAATTACAAAGAAGAATTGGATTTTGCACGTACCCACGTTAACAAGGCAGTTGCCATTGGAGAAGTAGGATTGGATTTTTATCGTTCAAGGGAATTTCAGAAAGAACAAATAGTTGCCCTGGAAGAGCAAATCCAGTGGGCTAAAGAACTGGATTTGCCTTTGATCATTCATTCCCGTTCTGCATTTCCGGAATTGCTTCAGACTTTTAAAAAATGTAGCCATCCCAACATGAGGGGAATCTTGCATGCCTGGTCCGGAGGAGTGGAGGTTTTTAGGGAAGCCAACCGTTACGGCCATTTTTATATGGGTATTGGAGGTGTTCTCACCTTCAGGAATGCACGGCTTGCAGAAGTAGTCAAAGAGACCCAACTGAACCAAATTGTGCTTGAAACAGACGCTCCCTGGTTGTCACCGGAACCTTTCCGAGGCAAACGAAACGAGAGTGCTTACCTGGTGTACATTGCAGATAGACTGGCTCAAGTTAAAGGTACAAACAAAGAATACGTAGTTGCCGTTACTACGCAAAATGCATTATCTTTGTTTTTCACAAAAGCTTATGAATAAACTATCCGTTCTTGTCATTTATACGGGAGGAACCATTGGCATGAAAGCCCATCCGGTTACGGGGGAATTGGTCCCTTTCCGCTTTGAACACGTACTTGAAGAAGTCCCGGAACTTAGAAAATTTGGATTTAGAATAGATACCTATTCCTTTGATCCTATCATTGATTCGTCTAACATTGTTCCGGAATTCTGGGTTAAATTAGCGCTTCTGATAGAAGAAAAGTACTCTTTGTACGACGGATTTGTCATTTTACATGGTACAGATACTATGGGGTACACGGCCTCTGCCCTTAGCTTTATGATGGAAAATTTAGAAAAGCCGGTGATCCTTACAGGAAGCCAGCTACCCATTGGTATGCCCAGAACAGACGGAAAAGAAAATTTCATTTCTGCCGTAGAAATTGCAGCTAAGAAAAACCAAGACGGACACGCTATGGTACCCGAAGTATGTATTTTCTTTCAGGAGCGATTGTTCCGTGGCAACAGGGCTTTTAAATACAATGCAGAAGAGTTCCGGGCCTTTCGTTCGCCCAATTATCCACCCCTGGCAGAAGCGGGAATTCATATAAAATACAACAGCCATGCTATTAGCTACCCGGCCGTCTGGGGCAAAAAATTAAAAGTTCACACCCGGCTTGGGACAGATGTAGCCATTCTTAAAATCTTTCCGGGTATGGAAGAAAAAGTGGTACAAGCCGTGTTGCATACTCCGGGCTTAAGGGCCGTTGTGCTGGAAACGTACGGACAGGGAAACGCTCCTTCCCTGGATTGGCTACTTGATTTGTTGGCTAAAGCCGTAGCCGGGGACATCATCATACTGAATATCACCCAATGTCCGGCCGGACGGGTGTCTATGGATTCGTATGCTTGCGGAGCCAGATTAAAAGAGGTCGGGGTCATAAGCGGCTACGACATGACCACAGAGGCTGCTTTGACTAAAATCATGTTATTAACAGGATTATACACTAGCAATGAGAATGTTAAAAGGTTTTTAGACATTCCTTTGAGTGGAGAATTTTAACACAAATGTTTGCATTTATACTTTTTTAAGTAACTTGCGATGTTTTTAACTTGTTTACAAGGAGAGGTGGCCGAGTTGGTCGAAGGCGCGCGCCTGGAAAGTGCGTAAACTCCAAAAGGGTTTCGTGGGTTCGAATCCCACTCTCTCCGCATAATATATATATAAAACGTTTGATAACTATAAATTCTTAACTCTAATTATTCAACAGAAATGAAAAAGTTTTTCGTATTTTTAGCAGTCCTTGGGTTCATTACCATTTCTGCTCAGTACGCAGTTGCACAAACAGCCACCCCTACGGGTGAGACAGAACAGGTTGAAATACCCGTTCACCAACAACTTAAAACCAAATTTATTGAAGGTGGTGCCGGCTTTATGGCAGTTATTCTACTTTGTTTGGTATTTGGACTCGCTCTGGCTATTGAGCGTATCATTTACCTAACTCTGTCAGAAACCAATACTGCAAAATTGCTAGATAAAATTGAAGGCGCCATAAAAGAAGGTGGAGTATCTGCTGCCATGGATGTTTGCCGCAACACACGCGGACCGGTAGCAAGTATTTTCTACCAAGGTCTGTCGCGCGCAGATCAAGGGCTTGAAATTGTTGAAAAATCCATTACTTCATACGGTTCTGTTCAAATGAGCCAGCTTGAAAAAGGTCTTTCCTGGATTCAGCTCTTTATTGCCATTGCTCCTATGTTGGGGTTCATGGGAACGGTTATTGGTATGATTGCGGCCTTCGACGCCATTGAAGTAGCAGGAGACATTTCTCCCAACATTGTGGCCGGAGGTATTAAAGTAGCTCTTATTACTACTGTATTTGGTCTTATAGTGGCCATTATCCTACAATTGTTCTACAATTACTTGGTTGCCAAAATTGACGGCATTGTATTAAAAATGGAAGATGCTTCCATAGCAATGGTTGACATTTTGGTTAAATACGAAAAATAAGACATTGCAATGAAGAAGATTTCAAAAATAACCTTATGGGTACTCTTTGCAATCAGTATCTTGCTCACTATATTGTACTTTCTCAATTTAAACGGCACTAAACTGGATGCATGGACCTACACGTACCTGAACTGGGCTTATGTGATGATAGGCCTGGCCATTGTTCTTATTATCCTGTTGCCCATACTAACCATCAAGCAAAGAAGCATAAGACTAAAACCTCTATTGATAACCTTGGCTATTGCCATAGTTCTGGTAGGTGGGGCTTATTTGCTGGCTCCGGGCACTCCGATAACCCTGGCAACAGGTACTGTGGTAGAAGGCTCTGTAGTAAAAATTACAGATACTGCCCTTTATTTGACATACATTCTGGTGATATTTTCAGGCATTGCCATTGTAGGTGGCTCTGTCTATAATGCACTAAGAAAAAACTAATTTGGTAAATTTATAATAATTATGGCAAAACCAGCAGGTGAAATCAATGCAGGTTCAATGGCGGATATAGCGTTCCTGCTGCTTATCTTCTTTCTGGTAACCACTACCATGGATGTTGAAACAGGCATTCAGCGCCGTCTACCTCCCATGCCGGATGAAAACCAGCAAACTGAGGTGGAGCAAATCAACAAGAGAAACATTATGGTAGTGTTGATCAACCAGAGTGACCGCTTGTTTGCAGGCGGGCAGGAAATGCATATTACCATGCTGAAAGACAAAGTTAAGGAGTTCATTATCAATCCCGCAAACTTGCCGGATCTTCCGGAAAAGCGGGAAAGAGATATTGAAGGCCTTGGCTCCATCATGGTTTCTCGTGCCGTTGTATCTCTGCAAAACGACCGTGGTACTTCCTACGATGCTTACATCCAGGTTCAAAACGAATTGGTAAAAGCATTTAACGAAGTACGGGATGAGTTTGGTATGCAACATTTTGGAAAAAAATACAGTTCCCTGGATGATGACCAGCAGCGTATAGTAAGAGAGGCTGTTCCTATGAACCTCTCTGAAAGAGAGCCCAGGGAAGTAGGAACCAGAAGAAGAAGAAGATAGGAGGTAATAGTTATGGCAAAATTTAGATCCAGTTCAAGTAAAGAACTCCAACCCCTAAATACGGCTTCCCTTCCGGACATCGTATTTATGTTGTTGTTTTTCTTCATGATTTCTGTTAGTTTTCGACAAACTGAACGGGTTGTTACTGTAAGGTTACCGGAAGCTACAGAAGTTGCGAAATTAGACAGAAAAGACTTGGCAAGCTATATAAACATAGGTACTCCTATAGTTGCGTTCCAGTCTCAATACGGTACAGATGCAAGAATTCAGCTCAATGACGCTTTTAGCAACATTGACGATATCCGTGACTTTATTGCCGCATCGCGTGAATCTATGTCAGAGTCTGACCGCCCTTTTATGACGGTTGCACTTAAAGTAGATGAAAACGTGCGTATGGGAATTGTTACTGATGTAAAGCAAGAGCTTCGCAGATGCTCTGCTTTAAGAATTATGTATTCTACAAGAAGGAAATCTGAACACTACGATTTCTGACAAAAGATTTGATAAGAAGAGACTGACCAAACTCCGCTTTGGTCGGTCTTTTTTTTTACCTTTGTATAAACAAAAATATACTTGTTATGAAACGTTTACTTATCCTTTTTACTTTAGCTTTTACTGTAGTGGGTTGCCAGCAAAAAGCACCCCAAGCCAAATATGTGTTTTATTTTATAGGTGATGGTATGGGACTGGCTCAGGTATCTTTGACAGAAGCCTGGCTGGCAGATCGGGAAGGTCACATTGGATCTGTCCCCCTTAGTTTTTCTGAATTCCCTGTATACGGAACTGCTACAACACATAGTGCCAGCAACATAATAACTTGTTCTTCGGCTGCAGGCACAGCCCTTGCCGTAGGAGAGAAAACGACAAACAATATGTTGGGTATGAGTCCCGACACTCTGCCACTGCAGTCTATTACTTATAAAATCAAAGAAGCAGGTTTTGCAGTAGGCATCACTTCTACCGTAACTTTGGATCATGCCACACCGGCAGCCTTTTATGCCAGTGCTCCGTCCCGTTCAGACTATTACGATATAGCCTTACAGCTTCCGGAAACAGGCTTTGACTTTTTTGGTGGCGGTGGGTTCATTCAGCCGGAAGGAAAAGAAGAAGACAAACCCTCTGTACTTCCCATAATAGAAGAAGCCGGATACACCATAGCTTACGGAATGGAAGAGTTTGAAGCATTACACGGGGCAGAAAAGATGGTACTGATTCAGGAAAAAGACAGAGACTACCTGGGAGCTATTCCTTTTGCCATTGATCGCACAGAAGAAGACATGACGCATGCAGAAATTGTGCGGGCCGCCATTTCATTCCTTGATAACGAGAAAGGATTTTTCCTTATGAGTGAAGGCGGACGCATTGACTGGGCATGTCATGCAAACGACGGACTCACCACTATTTTGGAAACCATTGATATGGACCTGGCCGTACAAGTGGCTATTGAGTTTGCAAAAAAACACCCCAACGAGACGTTAATTGTAGTTACAGCAGACCACGAAACAGGCGGATTGTCCCTAGGTTGGGAAAAGCGTTATACCATGCATTTTGACCAACTGGAAGAACAGTATGCTTCTAAGGACAAACTATTGGATGATGATAAAAAAGACGTAGTAGAACAAATAGAAGAAATGAACCGCAGAGCACGTATTGGATGGACTACTTCTTCTCATACAGGCATTCCTGTTCCTGTGTATGCTATGGGGGCCGGAAGCGAACTTTTTGCCGGAAGAATGGACAACACAGACATACCTAAAAAGATCTGTGAAGCCATGGGCCTCCTTTTCTAACGTGTAAAAACCGGGTTCCATCGGGGAAAACCCCTGCATTCATCGGGTTTCTGTTGTGTTCAAGTATAGGTACCCTTATTTTTGTGTCCATACATAGTAATCCTTATTGATATGGAAATTTTAGACAACCAGGAACACGACTTCAGAAACATGGACTTTCATGAGCCGGGAGAGAACAGAAACCGTTTCCCCGGTGGTGTTTTTGTAGGCCTGGCTTTTGTAGCTGCAGGCCTTATTTTATTTTTATCTTATACAGGCTGGATTTCTTTTGGTTTGCGCCGCATCTTGCTTTCATGGCAAATGTTGTTGATAGCCATAGGGATTTTCTCGCTAATACAGAAACAGAAAACGCAAGGCATTGTCTTGCTGTTTATCGGATTGTTTTTCCTGCTCCCCAGGCTGGGAGGATTGCCTTTTCTGTCTGATTGGAAGTGGTTAACGTATTTTAGCTGGAAAAACATGTGGCCACTCCTGTTAGTAGCCATTGGTCTGCTTATTTTTGTTCGTTCCAGAAGCGAGAGTTGCCACTACAAAAATCAGGAATACCATCCCTACAGACACGCCTCCCGGAGTTTCAGCCGGAGCAAAGACGGCTACGTTTATTATTCTCAGGTTTTCAGAGGAGCCGAAAATGTTTTTTTGGAATCGGAGTTTCGTGGAGGCGAAATTGAAACAGTATTTGGAGGCATAACTTTGGATTTAAGAAAAACCAACCTGCAAGAAGGTGTCTCTGTTTTAAAGCTTTCTGCTGTATTTGGCGGAATCACGCTGTACGTACCTCCCCATTGGAACATAGAGCTGCGGAGCGAATGTGTTTTTGGAGACTGTAAAGACAGAAGACCCTATACAGAGGTCACAGATACCTACTCCAAGTTGGTTATTAAAGTAGAATGTGTTTTTGGCGGTGCCGAGATTAGGTAAATACAATAGGGCATTAACCGGAGGTGCCATCCTCTTATTGGCATTTCCGGCCGCTTTTTTGCCCGGTTTCTTGCTATCCCTCCCCCCTTTACTTATGCTTGCAGATGCTTTAGCTTTGGCTTTAAGCCTGTTCCTCCTCGGCTTTTTTACCCTAAGCATGCATGAGTATGGCATGCCCGATTTTGTGCAACTGCTGCTTTTTTTCATAGGCGTTGCCGGCATTCCTCCTCTGGCCCTCTATTTGATGTTAGATGCCGAGGTTTTTCACCTGTACCTTCCCACCCTTCCGTTACGCTTCTTCTTCACCTTCCTGATGTGTTTGTTATTTACATTCCGGAAGAAAACCCTCAGGGAAAACTTTCAAGAACAAACCCCTCCTCCGGTACCCGAAACAAGCACACAATCCAACAACGCACCGGAAAATATATTGGTTCGCTCGGGCAGTGGAATACGTGTAATTCCCACAACAGACCTGCTTTTTATCCGGGCAGACGGAGATTACGTTCGTCTGGTAACCGAAGAAGGTTTCTGGCTTAAAGAAGAGACCATGAAACATCTGCAGGAAACCCTACCGGCTTCGCAGTTTGTGAGGGTGCATAGGTCCTTTATTGTAAACATCTCTAAGATAAGCCGTTTGGAACGGTGCGGTCAGCAACAATACCTCTTTCTTACAAACGGTGAATCCATTCGAATTAGCGCTACAGGATATATTGCTCTTAAGGAAGCTTTGCGTTTTTAAGACCTGTTTCTTTTTGCTTAACTTTGCAAAAAGTAAAGACAATGGATTATAAAATAAAAGACCTGAAACTGGCAAGTTTTGGAAGAGAAGAAATTTTACTGGCAGAGCAGGAAATGCCGGGACTTATGGCTTTGCGTAAACGTTACAAAAATCAGAAACCTTTACAAGGATCCAGAATTACCGGAAGCTTGCACATGACCATACAAACTGCCGTTCTTATTGAAACCCTTACCCTTTTAGGTGCAGACGTACGCTGGGCCTCTTGTAATATTTTTTCTACCCAAGACCATGCTGCCGCGGCCATTGCAGAAGCCGGTATTCCTGTGTTTGCCTGGAAAGGCGAAACAATTGAAGAATACTGGTGGAGCACCCTGCAGGCGCTTTCCTTCCCCGGAGGGCTTGGCCCTCATTTGATAGTTGATGACGGAGGAGATGCCACTCTTTTGGTTCACAAAGGAGTACAGGCAGAAAAGGATCCTTCTATATTAGAAAAATTAAATAATAACACAGAAGAAAGAGCCATTGCCGCTCTGCTGAAAGGCACATTACGGGATAATCCCGGGATGTGGACCCGTATGGCAGCTGAAATAAAAGGGGTGAGTGAAGAAACAACTACCGGAGTACACAGGTTGTACCAAATGTTTGAAAAGGGAGAATTGCTCTTCCCGGCCATTAATGTAAACGATTCTGTAACAAAATCTAAGTTTGACAACTTGTACGGATGTCAGGAATCTTTGGCAGACGGTATAAAACGTGCCACAGACGTAATGCTGGGAGGAAAGGTGGTGGTGGTGTGCGGTTACGGAGACGTAGGAAAAGGATGTGCCAGGAGCATGCGTTCGTACGGGGCCAGGGTACTTGTTACAGAGGTGGATCCCATATGTGCTTTACAAGCTTCTGTAGAAGGTTTTGAAGTACGTAAGCTGGAAAACTGTCTGGAAGAAGGCCGTATTTTTGTTACGGCCACAGGTAACTGCGACGTAATTACCACAGAACATATGGCTGCCATGAGAGACAATTCCATTGTGTGCAACATAGGTCACTTTGATAACGAAATACAGGTAGACGGACTGCTGGCATACCCGGGTATAAAAAGAACCACCATAAAGCCGCAGGTAGATAAATTCACCTTTCCGGACGGACACTCCATCCTGCTTCTGGCAGAAGGCAGGCTCGTAAACCTGGGATGCGCCACAGGACATCCTTCTTTTGTCATGAGTACTTCGTTTACCAATCAGGTACTGGCACAAATAAGCCTTTGGACAGAACCTTTTAAAACAGGAGTGTACCTGCTTCCAAAAAAATTAGACGAGGAAGTGGCACGACTGCACCTGGATTACTTGGGGGTAGAACTGACCGCCATGACAGATAAACAAGCAAAATACATTGGGTTCTCTAAAGAAGGACCTTACAAACCCGATTTTTACAGATATTGATTATGACAAAATCACGGACCAAAATTAAAGACGTCCTGCAAATGCAGGCCGGAAACCCTGTGCAAGTTAAAGGATGGGTACGAACAAAAAGAGGTATTAAAAACATCACCTTTATAGCCCTCAATGACGGTTCTACCGTTCACAACGTACAAATAGTATGTGATATGAAAGATTTCACAGAGGATCAGCTGCGACCCGTTACTACCGGAGCTTGTATAAGGGTCCGGGGTATGCTGGTTGATTCTCCCGCAGCCGGTCAGTCTGTAGAGATCAACGCTCAGGAATTAGAAGTGTACGGAACAGCAGACCCTCATACATATCCCTTGCAAAAAAAGGGACACAGCATGGAGTTTCTTAGAGAAATCGCCCATTTAAGGCCCCGAACCAATACGTTTGGATGTATCTTTAGAATACGTCACGCCATGGCTTATGCCATTCACAAGTATTTTAACGATAAAGGTTTTGTATACATCCATACGCCCATCATCACAGCCTCTGACTGCGAAGGGGCCGGAGCCATGTTTCAGGTGACCACGTTAGATCTGAACAATCCGCCCAAAGGAAAAGACGGGAAGGTAGATTACTCACAGGATTTCTTTGGAAAACTGACAAGCTTGACTGTTAGCGGACAGTTGGAGGGAGAGTTGGGTGCTATGGCACTGGGGCAAGTGTATACTTTTGGTCCTACTTTCCGTGCAGAAAACAGCAATACTCCCAGGCACCTTGCCGAATTCTGGATGATAGAGCCGGAAATGGCTTTTTACGACATCCACGAAAACATGGACCTGGCAGAAGACTTTATCAAATACTTGGTACGTTACGCTTTGGAACATTGTCAATCAGACCTTCAGTTTTTAAACCAAAGAGTAGATAAAGACCTTATCAACAGGCTGGAAGGCGTTTGTAATACGGAGTTTGCCCGCCTTACCTATACAGAAGGCGTTACTATACTTATGCAAAGCAAAGAAAACTTTGAATTCCCTGTTTCCTGGGGAGTGGACTTGCATAGCGAACATGAAAGGTACTTGGTAGAAAAACACTTTAAACGCCCTGTAATCCTTACCGATTACCCTAAAGAAATTAAGGCGTTTTATATGAAAGAAAACGAAGACGGAAAAACGGTACGAGCCATGGACGTTCTTTTCCCCAAAATTGGAGAAATTATTGGAGGTTCACAAAGAGAAGAAAACCTGGACATACAGAGGCGCAGGATTAAGGAAATGGGCCTTTTAGAAGACACCCTGGACTGGTACCTGGATACACGTCGGTTTGGAACGGCTCCACACTCCGGTTTTGGACTCGGCTTTGAGCGCTTGCTCCTTTTTGTTACAGGAATGGCTAATATACGGGACGTTATTCCTTTCCCAAGAACCCCTAAATCTGCAGAATTTTAATTATGTTGGTTATTGGTATAGCCGGTGGAACCGGTTCAGGAAAAACAACGGTTGTAAATAAAATCTTAGAAAGCCTTGATAAAAATCAGGTTACCGTAATACCACAAGATTCTTATTATAAAGACAACTCGCATCTGCCCCTGGAAAAGAGGCAGGAATTGAACTTTGACCACCCTCAGTCCATAGATTGGGAACTTATGGTAAAACACCTGCAGAGCCTTAAGGCCGGGAAACCCATAGAACAGCCCATGTACTCTTACATTACTTGTACTCGTTCTAAAGATACCATCCACATTACCCCTACCCACGTTATTATTGTGGAAGGAATCCTAATCTTTACAGACCCGCCGCTACGCGATTGCCTGGACATGAAAGTTTACGTAGATGCAGATCCGGACGACAGGCTTTCGAGGGTCATAACCAGGGACATTATAGAAAGAGGCAGATCTGTAAACAAAGTACTGGAAAGATACGAGAAAACAGTCAAACCCATGCACCTGCAATTTATTGAACCCACCAAACGATACGCAGATATTATCATCCCTCAGGGAGGACACAACAAGGTCGCCATTAAAATGCTTATTTCTGCCATAGAACAAGTCCTGCGCTCCAAATAAAATTTCTGCAATGAAAAAAGAAACAAAGACAGGAATTTACCTTACCGTCATAATACATCTGATCATACTTATTGTTTTCCTGGTATTACAGATCTCGTCTTTGGTAAGGAAAGAATCCACCTTTGTTTTGGATTTTACTCCACAAGAAGAATGGGAAGCTACACAACGCAGGGAACAAATGAGAGCAGAAATCAGTGAAGGGCTTGACCAGCTGATTTCTGAAATTCAGAGTCAGACCAGAAACGTACCGGTAGATGCTACCCTGCGAAACCGTATGCTAAGGGACGACAGACACAGAGACCCGAGCCAAGTGTATAAAGAGGCCGAGGAGTTGCAAAAGCGATTGGATGCTGCCAGAAAAGAAGTGGAAGAACAAAGGGGCACAGAAGCGGTGGCTGCACATAAAGACAAAGAGGAACAGACCCGTGAAGACCCTTATACCGGCCCTGCCGTACTTGAATATTCTCTGGAAGGACGTAAAGCCACTAGCCTACCCATACCTGTGTACAAATGCCTGGGCGGAGGAGACGTAACCGTTGCCATCCAGGTTGACAGAAGAGGTTTCGTAAAAAAAGTGGCCATTCTGCAAGATTTCTCGTCGCAAGACAGGTGCCTCCAGGAATTTGCCTTACGCGCTGCACGTCAAAGCCGTTTTACAGCCTCGGAACAGGCACCTCCCCTACAACCGGGAGAAATTGTTTATCGTTTTATTCCGCAATAAATATGTAAGTAGTGAAAGAAAAGGAATACCGTGAAATAAAAGAAATGCTCCGCCAATTAGAGCAAAAAATAGACACTCTTTACAGAGCTTCTACCGAACAGGAATTCGAGCTTGAAGTGCTGGTTGAGCCTGCAGAAGTAGTTAAACCTGCAGTAGCTGCCAAACCTGTAGTAGCTGCCGAACCTGTAATAGTTGCCGAACCTGTAGTAGCTGCCGAACCTGTAGCAGCTACCGAACCTGCAGTAGTTGGGGATTTGTTTGCTTCTATGGCACATCGTCCTACCGTGGCCGATTCGTTGGCTAAAAACAAGAACAAAGGCCGTCTGAAAGATGCCATTCCTCTGAATGATAAGTTTTTATACGTCAAAGTACTATTCTCGGAGAATACAGAACTATACGAATCCACTTTAGACCACCTGCAGTCTTTGGAAAATTTGCAGCAAGCAGAAACTTACCTGGCCGAGGTTTTTCCCAACTGGGAGTTGTTTTCACCTGCCGTACAAAAATTTCTTACATTACTGAAAGATGTGTTCTAAGCTTATTATAATACCTACTCCCATAGGGAATTTGGAAGACATAACCTTGCGTGCCATCAGGATGCTGAAAAAGGCAGACCTGATTTTAGCAGAAGATACGCGTACCAGTGGTACTCTTCTGAAAAAACATGCTATAGACACCCCCATGGAGTCCTACCACACCTTTAATGAACACAAACGAATTACTTCCATTCTTAAAAAAATACAAGACGGTACACAGATAGCCCTGATTAGCGATGCCGGAACCCCGGGGATCTCAGATCCGGGTTTTCTTTTAGTAAGGAAGTGTCTGGATGCCGGCATAGAAATAGAGTGTCTTCCGGGAGCTACAGCCCTTATCCCGGCGCTGGTAAACAGCGGTTTCCCAACAGATCGTTTCTGTTTTGAAGGGTTTCTTCCGCTCAAAAAAGGAAGGAATGCCCGAATCCGGTCATTGGCAGACGAAACACGAACTGTAATTTTGTACGAATCGCCTCATCGGTTATTAAAAACTATAGAACAACTGATTCCGGTTTTAGGCAAAGACCGTCAGGCAGTTGTTTGTCGTGAACTGACAAAAATATACGAAGAAAACATAAGGGGTTCCTTGGATCATCTCTGTAATTGGTTTAAAGAGAACCCTCCAAAAGGAGAAATAGTCATTGTGCTGAAAGGTAGAGGAAAGGATGAAAAAAAAGAGCAATAGACACAAGTATCTTATTCATGCATCAGGGATTGCAGGTATTCTAATCCTGCTTCTATTACGAATTATTGTAAGACAAATTCATAACGAGAGGGTTAAGCTCCGGGAACAGGAAGAAAATGTTTTTTCTCTGTACCACCGGCAAAACGATGAATTCGAAGACAGCCCGGCACAAGAACACCCTGCTCTTAAGCCTGCAAAACAGTCTGCACCTAGCCCGGAAAGAAAACTTGCACGACAACCGACAGAAAGCTCTGCCTTCCGGGAAAAGGAGCAACACGTTGAAAATAAACAACACGTTAAGCAGTTGACTACCTATCGCTTGCATACTCCCATGGGGGTTGAGCTCAACACGGCAGACAGTGCAGAGCTGGTAACATTGTATGGTATTGGCCCTTATTATGCCACCAAAATCCTGGAATACCGGGCGCGATTGGGAGGATTTGCGGTTCCTGAACAACTTCTTGAAATTAAGGGATTTGACACAGAACGCCTAGAGGGCTTCTATGACCATGTGTTTACAGACACCTCTTTTATAAAGAAACTGGATTTAAAAACGGCAAGCGAAGACCGCCTGGCAAACCACCTATACATTGGTAGATACTTGGCCCGATGTATTGTAAGGTATCGAGAATCCATTGGACCCGACTCCTGTTCTTTAGAACACCTGGTTCGTGACGGAATCTTAAGCACAGAGCAAGCTCGTAAAATTGGATGGTATCTGCATTGAGCAGCTTTTTTTTCTATATTTGTTTCATGAATATTCTAGCAACTAAAAATGTAGTCAAACGTTTTGAAGGACATTTGGCTTTAGACAAAGTGAGCCTTGAGGTCCCCCGGGGGAAAATTTTTGGCCTGCTAGGGCCAAACGGGGCCGGAAAGACTACCCTTCTGAGGATTGTTAATCAGATAACTGCACCCGATAGCGGAAGTGTTTTTTTTGATGGGCGCCCACTGGCTGCCAAAGATGTCTATAGCATTGGGTACCTTCCGGAAGAAAGAGGTTTGTACAAAAAAATGAAGATTGGAGATCAGGCCATGTACCTTGCCAAGTTAAAAGGCATGACGCATGCCAAGGCCCTGGAAAGCCTTAAATCCTGGTTTATTCGTTTTGAAATACAGTCCTGGTGGAACAGAAAAATTACAGAACTGTCAAAAGGAATGGCACAAAAGGTACAGTTTGTAACCACGGTAATGCATAATCCCATGTTACTCATTTTGGATGAGCCTTTTAGCGGCTTTGACCCCATTAACGTAGAGGTCATACGCAATGAGATCAGCCGGCTTAGGGAACAAGGAACGTCTGTTATTCTTTCTACACATAACATGGAGTCTGTTGAAGAAATGTGCGATCAGATTGCTCTGATAGACAACGCACGTCTTATTGCGGCAGGAGACTTACATGAAATCCGTAGAATCCATGGAGACAGTCACTTGGAAGTTTTATACAAAGCTACCGAGCAGGTATCAGAACCTACGTTTAGTAACGCTCCCTTTACCATTGTATCTAATGGGGAAAAAGACGGTTCCTATCGAATGGTTATTGAGCCACAAAAAGGGTACAGCACCAATGAAATCCTAGAGGCACTTATGCCTTATATGACTATCGTTGCCGTAAGTGAAATCATCCCCAGTATGAGAGATATTTTCATCAAACTGGTAAACAAGAAAGGAGGAAATTAAATGAACCTAAAAAAAATTAATCTGATCGTTGGTAGGGAGTTTATTATTCGGGTCAGGAAAAAATCATTCCTCATTGCCACTTTCCTCACACCTTTGTTTATGGCGGCTTTAATAGCCGTTCCCATACTTATGACTGCTGTAAAAGATACCAGAGAAAAAGTCATTGAAGTATTGGACCCCTCGGGTATTGGCCAAGCCGTTCTGGAAGATGGAACGTATACCCGCTTTGTATTTAATGAAATAGGGGATTTAGAAGAATACAAAAGAACGTTTGACTCTAAAGATATTCATGCCGTATGTGTTATTGAAGAAACAGAAAACCACGTACCTGATATTAAAATGTACAGTACGGGGCAAATTGATTCTGAAATCCAGAGGTACATAGCCAGACAGGTAAGTGCCGAGGTGGAAAAACGCAAATTGTCCTCTTACAATATTCCGCAACTGGAAGAGATTATTGAAGATATAAAAACCAACATTCCTATTAAAGTGTTTACCTGGACAGAAACAGGAGATGAAAAAGAGACCATTACAGAAGTATATATGGCCATAGCTTATTTAAGCAGCTTCCTTATTTACATGTTTATTTTCATGTACGGGTCTATGGTCATAAGAGGTGTGATTGAAGAAAAAACAAACAGGATTGTAGAAGTCATCGTTTCTTCTGTTAAACCGGTAGAGCTTATGTTGGGGAAAATCATTGGTATTGCGCTGGTGGCCTTGTTGCAATTTTTGCTGTGGATCATACTTACAGGAATTATTCTACTGGTGGTAATGGCCATAGTAGGTACAGGCGCAGCTGTTGAAATGGGACAGGCTGCTCCTCAACTTCAAGGAGGTCTTTCCGGTGCCATAGCTTCTTTTGATACAGGCGACGGGATGCTCACAGCCATTGCAAGTACGTTGTCGCAAATAAATGCAGTAAGGTTCTTATTAAGCTTCTGTCTGTATTTCGTTGGCGGCTACTTAATGTACGCTTCTATGTTTGCTGCCATAGGTTCTGTGTCCGATGCAGAAACAGATACTCAGCAATTTCAGTTACCCATTACCATTCCCCTTATTCTGGGACTGTTTATTATGATGCATACGTTTCAACACCCGGACAGCTCTCTGTCTGTATGGGCCTCGATCATACCTTTTACCTCTCCTATGGTTATGCTTGCCAGGCTGCCGTTTGGAGGGGTCCCCCTGTGGCAACTGCTCAGTTCTTTGTTGCTGTTATTCCTTACTTTTCTGGCTGCTGTCCATTTCTCGGCAAAAATTTACAAAGTGGGAATCCTCATGTATGGAAAAAAAATTACCTGGAAAGAACTTTGGAAATGGATGAGATACAAAAACAAATGAAAAAGTTTTTTTTAACAGCCGCCTTACTGGCAACCGTTGGTGTATCTTTCTCCGGGGCGCAAACCCTCCGAGCTTCCCGTGTACTTATGGACACTATGGAATACAGGCAGAAAGCCTCGGAAGAAATGGTGAACTTATTGAACACTTATGCACCTTTGCTGCATGAAAAAATGAATCAGGTAGTAGGCTATACAACGCAGACCATGTATTCTCACCCTCCGGAAAGTACATTATCCAATATGGCTGCAGATGCTCTATTATCAATGGCTAGAAGGCATTATGGCCAAGATAAAGTAGATTTTTCATTTACCAACTTTGGCGGTATCCGCACCTCTTTTCCAAAAGGAAACCTTACGCTTTATTATGTGTATGCAGCATTTCCCTTTGAAAATTCGCTTGTGCTTGTATCCTTAAAAGGTAAGCAGATAAAGGCCTTGTTTGATCACTTTGCCCAACACCGTGTAGAAGCTTTGGCCGGGGTAAAATTGGTGGTTGAAAATCAAAAAGTTGAAGAATTATTGATTGGAGGCAAACCGCTGGAAGAAGACAAAGTATACCACCTGGCAACTATTGATTTCCTGCTTGGTGGGGGAGACAGGATGACTGTACTCGCTGACAATTTGGGCGTTGATTATTCCGGCATTACGCTCAGGGCATTGATATTGGAATACATAAATGTTTTTTATCAAAAAGGAGAACCCATTCCGGCCAAAATCGACAGACGTGTTGTGGTAATCAATAATAACGAAAAATCATGAAGAAACAACTTAACATCCTGATACTTATCTTGGTGTGCATTGCTCTTGCTTTGCCTGCAAGAGCACAAGATCTTGTTATTGTTCATACCAATGACCTCCACAGTCAGGTAGAGGCTTTTACGGAAGGAAGAAATGCAGGTTCGGGAGGTTTGCTAAGCTTATCGGGGTATTTGGAAGAAACAAGAAAACAATATCCCAATTTGCTTTATTTGGATGCCGGAGATTACAACCAGGGAACACCTTATTACAATTTGTTTGAGGGAATGGTAGAAGTAGAGGCCATGAATGCCTTAGGGTTGTATGCTACCACACTGGGTAATCACGAATTTGATAACGGACTGGAAGATTTGGTGCAAAGACTTAAAAAAGCAGAGTTTTACACTTTATGCGCCAATTACAACATCAGGTACAGACCTTTGAGAAAACTGATAAAACCCTACGTTATATATAATACAGGCTCAAAAAAAATAGGTATAATTGGTCTGACCATTGACCTTAACGGTTTAACATCCGGAGAAGTACTGCAGAAGATGCAATATAAAGATCCTGTGAAAACGGCCAATCGACTGGCCAATGTACTGAAGAAGAAAGGCTGTCATCTGATTATCTGCCTCACACACTTGGGGGTGCAAAAAGACATTGATTTGGCTGGCCTTTCCAGAAATATTGACCTAATCATTGGAGGTCATTCGCATACGTTTCTTGAAGAACCGTTACTGGAAAAAAATCTGGACGGACAAGACGTAATGATTGTTCAAACTGGAGCAAAAGGTGTTTACACCGGACGTATAGATGTTCATTTTTAAACAAGATTGCTTATATGTTTCTGGAAGCGCAAAAGAAAAGCGGACGCATTGAAGTCATTTGCGGTTCTATGTTTTCGGGCAAAACAGAAGAACTTATACGCAGATTAAAACGAGCCCGGTTTGCCAATCAAAAGGTGGAAATCTTTAAACCTCGTGTTGACAGTCGGTTTTCACCGGAGCAGGTGGTTTCACATGATCAGCACTCCATACCTTCCACTCCGGTAGACTCAGCAGAAAGCATTCTGCTTATGGCCAATAATGCAGACGTTGTAGCTATTGACGAAGCTCAATTTTTTGAACAAAATCTGGTTAGGGTATGTCAGCTGCTGGCGAACAACGGAATCCGAGTAATTGTTGCAGGACTGGATATGGATTTTCAAGGAAATCCTTTTGGTCCCATGCCTCACTTGATGGCTGTGGCAGAACACATCACTAAAGTACATGCCATTTGTGTTCGCTGCGGAGATCCTGCACAATATTCACACCGCCTAAGCGACAGTACCCGGTTGGTAGAATTGGGGGAAAAAGATATTTATGAACCTCTGTGCAGGCATTGTTTCCATATGACCAAGCAGGAACGAAAATCAATTTACACCTCCAATGATTAGTTCATCATTCTGCAGACCATTTCCATAAGCAACTCTCCGTCTGTAGCCCCTCCCCTGTCAGAAGATTTGTACAGGCTGTCGTAGTAGTAAAGCCAGTGAACGGCCCTTAAGGTGCGTTCAAAGGTGAAGAAGCGAGTAGCCTTAACCGTTTCTTTAACAAAATAATAAGAATGGATACCTATGTTTTTCCCAATGTCTGCATCTGATAAAGAAGGACGCTCCATTTTTAAGGCATGGAACTTCAGTATCCTTGATAGATGAGTGTGGAAAAGGCTTATAAGCATAACTAGCGGATACTTTTTGGGGTTTTCTGCAAAGTATTGTGCTATAGGTTGTACTTTGGCAAAGTCACCGTTGGTCAAATGACTAAACATAACAAATGGGCTAAAGTCACGGTTTATGCCTACAGATTTTTCCACCATGTCTGTTGTGATCAACCATGTGTCTTCCGGAGCAAGAATAAACAGTTTGTCTATCTCCATGGCCACTCTCTGCAAATCTGTACCTAAAAAATCTGCTAACAAACGGGCTGCTTGTGGTTCTATGTTGGTGTTTCTCTCTTTCATATAGGAAACAATCCAATCCTGCATCTCGTAATCCCTTGGAGAAACAGATTCCAGGATTTCGCAATGTTTTTGTGCTGTTCTCCAAAATTCCGTTCTTTTATCCACCGATTTCCCTATAAAACAGAGTACCAGAACACAGGAAGGATTCAGCGATTTCAAATAATGGCTTAACCCGTCCACCCCCTTAAGATGCTGAGCTTCTTTTACTATGATAACTTGTCTTGCAGCCATTACCGGATACCTCATAGCACTGTCAATAATTTGTTTTACTGCCGCATCTTGCCCGTAAAAGACCATCTGATTAAAAGATTTCTCTTCTTCTGTAAGTGCATGAGCGGCAATGTAAGAAGCTATTCTGTTTACATAAAAAGGTTCTTCTCCCATAAGCAGGTAGCAAGGCTTGTAGTTGCCTGTTTCCAGGTCTTTCATAATCTTGTTGTATACAGAAAGGGTATCTTTAGAGGTTATTTTAGCCATACAACAAATTTACATAAATTTGCACAATGAACAGTCCTTCCCTTATTTACTGTGTTGTGAGAAAAAAATGGGTTGATCGCACACCGGAAGAAGAAATAAGGCAAAAACTCATCAAGCACCTGAATATAGTTTGTGGTGCTCCCTTGCATCTGATGGTATGCGAATACCCCGTTCAGCACTTGAACCAAAGAGCAGATCTGGTGGTACATGACCGGAAAGGAATTCCCCTTGTATTGGCTGAATT
Source organism: Bacteroidales bacterium (assembly GCA_012510445.1). Classification (GTDB taxonomy): domain Bacteria; phylum Bacteroidota; class Bacteroidia; order Bacteroidales; family UBA932; genus DMER64. The sequence continues at coordinate 41,733 of JAAZIA010000022.1, read as the reverse complement.
CAAGGCACCTTCTGTAAAAATCGACCACAAAGTGATTGAACAAATCAGAAGCTATAATGCAGTAATTCTGGCAGACTACCTTTTAGCCAGTAACGGATCGGACACCCGGTTCTGGAGGTTCAACAAAACCAAAAGTACTTATGAACCTATGGAAGACATACCTTCTTATGAAGAATTACTTAAACTGTACCGGCCATGAGAGCCCCTTTACGATCAAGGATTTTTAAAATTATATCGGAAGAAGCCGAGCTAAACAATGTAAGGGCCTTTGTTATTGGAGGTTATGTGCGTGATTTTCTATTAAAACGCCCTTCTACAGACGTAGACATTGTAGTAGAAGGAAGCGGCCTGGAGCTGGCAGAAAATGTAGCTAAAAAACTAAGCGTTGGCGTTACACAGTTCAAAAAATTTGGTACGGCCATGTTCCGTTACCGTGGAATGGACATAGAATTTGTAGGAGCCAGAAAAGAATCTTACACGTCTGATTCCAGAAAACCGGCGGTTGAAAACGGCACACTGGAGGACGATCAAAAAAGACGAGATTTCACCATCAACGCGCTGGCCTTTAGTTTGCAAAAAGAAGATTACGGAAGCCTGATTGACCCCTTTGGCGGATTGGATGATTTACGTGATAAAATTATAAAAACGCCGCTGGATCCGAGGAAAACCTTTACTGACGACCCTTTGAGGATGATACGGGCCATACGTTTTGCCACACAGTTGCAATTCACCATACACCGGGATTCATTTGCTTCCATTAAACAACATGCAGACAGGCTGCACATTGTGTCTCAAGAACGGATTACGGCGGAACTCCAGAAAATCATGGCTTCGGAAAAGCCTTCTTTGGGTTTTTACCTCTTGGAAGAAAGTGGACTTCTACAGAAAATCTTACCCGAACTATCTGCTTTGAAAGGGGCAGAAACCATGGAAGGGAAAGGCCATAAAGAAAATTTTAGCCATACCATGGAAGTGTTGGACAACGTGGCCAAAGAAAGCAACAACCTATGGCTGCGCTGGGCAGCGTTGCTACACGATATAGGAAAGCCGGCTACTAAGCATTTTGATAAAAAAACAGGTTGGACTTTCCATGGTCACGATTTTGTGGGAAGCAAAATGGTCCCTTCCGTTTTTCGTAAACTCAAGTTGCCTTTAGGAGAAGAAATGCGGTACGTAAGAAAACTGGTTAAACTTCATTTGCGCCCCATTGCTTTGGTTGACGAGGTAAGTGATTCCGGCGTTAGAAGGCTGCTGTTTGATGCCGGGGATACCATAGACGATTTAATGCTTCTATGCCGAGCAGACATTACTTCTAAAAACCCGGCTACGGTCAGGCGTCATATAGGAAATTTTGGACGTGTAAGTCAAAGGTTGATTGAAGTAGAAGAAAAAGATGCTATCCGTAACTTCCAACCTCCCGTCTCGGGAGAAAAGATTATGGAAACATACGGTCTTCCGCCTTGCCGTGAAGTGGGCCTTATCAAAGATTATATCAAAGAAGCCATCCTAGATGGTAAGATTGGTAACAATGCAGAAGAAGCCTTGGCATTGATGGAAGAGCGCGCTCGTGAACTTGGAATAAGCAAGCCTGTTGATAAGGATAAGTAGCTCCGTTAATGAAGCAAATGCATAAATTCTTCCCGGGTACGAACGTCTTTCAGAAAAGCTCCTGTAAAAGCAGAAGTCACCAGTTTTGAGTTCTGTTTCTGAACCCCTCGTATTTGCATGCACATGTGCTCTGCTTCTATTACTACGGCTACGCCCATAGGATTTAGGGTCTTCTGAATGCAATCTCTTATTTGTACAGTAAGACGTTCCTGTACCTGAAGCCTTCTTGCATATGTCTCTACCACTCTTACAAGCTTACTCACGCCTGTAATAAAACCGTTGGGAATATAAGCTACGTGTGCTTTCCCGTAAAAAGGCAGCATATGGTGTTCACAAAGGGAATACATTTCAATATCTTTGACGAGCACCATTTGCTGGTATTCTTCAGTAAAACGAGCCGAGTTAAGAATATCGGCCGGATCTTCCAAATACCCTTTAGTCAGAAATTGCATAGCCTTTGCTACCCGGTATGGTGTTTTGACCAACCCTTCTCTCTCTTCATCTTCTCCAAGCAGCCTGAGTATTTCTTTATAATGTTTTTCCAGTTCTTTTGTTTGAGACATGATCATAAAACAGATTAAATGTATGCAAAAATACAAAAAAATAGGCTTATAGTCCTTAAACTTTTAATAGCAACTTAAGTCAAAAAGCAAACAGCACCATACTATTCATTTTTTTTGTACATTCGCAGCTATGGAAAAAGAAATACTTATCAAGGTTGAGGGAATTAAAAAAATCTACCAGATGGGAACGCAGGAAGTACGTGCCTTAAACGGAGTAGATATAGAAATCAGGAAAAACGAGTACGTTGCCATCATGGGACCCTCAGGATCGGGGAAATCAACCTTGATGAACTTACTAGGTTGTCTGGACACTCCAACTTCAGGAACATATATCCTAAACGGTACAGACGTAAGTCAAATGAGAGATGACCAGTTGGCAGAAATCAGAAATAAAGAAATTGGTTTTGTTTTCCAGTCTTTCAATCTGTTACCCAGGTATGATGCATTGAATAACGTAGCATTGCCTTTGATTTATGCAGGATTATCAAGGCAAGAGAGAGAAAGAGAGGCTAAAAAAGCACTGAAAAATGTTGATCTTGAAGACAGAATGGATCATAAGCCCAATGAGCTTTCCGGAGGTCAAAAACAAAGGGTGGCACTTGCTCGTGCTATGGTAAATAACCCGTCTATTATTTTGGCTGACGAACCTACAGGGAACTTGGATACTAAAACATCATTGGACATTATGGCGCTCTTTGAACAAGTTCATGCCAAAGGAAATACGGTGCTTATTGTTACGCACGAAGAAGACATTGCTCGTTATGCAAGGCGTGTTATCCGGTTGAGAGACGGACTTATTGAAAGCGACCAGATAAACGAACATCCGGTTTTAGAAAATTCATGAACAAAATCTATACAGGCAAAGGAGACACAGGAAACACCTCTTTAGCCAATGGAAGCAGGGTGTCAAAAAGCCATCCGCGCATAGCAGCTTATGGTAAAACAGACGAACTCATTGCATGGGTAGGATACCTTCGTTCGCATCCGGATTTTTCTTCCATAGAAGCCCTAAAAGAGCTTGGCTTATTTTTAAAGACCGTACAAAGTGATCTGATGTATTTGGCTGCTAACCTGGCCTGTGCACAAACAGAGGACGAGCTTGGGCATGATTTTAAAAAAGCCGTTACCGCTCTGGAAGAATCTATTGATAGCATGCAAGCTGATCTTCCTCAATTGCGTTCATTCATCTTACCGGGAAAACCTTCTCTAGCTTCTGTTATTCACATAACACGTACCGTTTGCCGTGAAACAGAAAGGCTAACCGTTGTCCTTGGTACAGATGCTGTCAACACAAGTTTGTTTATTTATTTAAACCGTCTTTCTGACTTTTTTTTCACTTTGGCACGGTTTGTTACCTTAGCCACAGGTTGCAAAGAAGACTTTTTTGTGTAACTTTGTTCACTTTTTTAAAACCTTGCATTAATGTATTGGACACTTGAATTGGCATCTAAACTTGAAGACGCCCCTTGGCCGGCAACCAAAGAGGAACTTATAGATTATGCCACTCGCTCGGGCGCTCCGCTGGAAGTAATTGAAAACTTAACCGAATTGGAAGACGACGGTGAAGTTTACGACAGCATAGAGGATATCTGGCCTGATTACCCCAGCAAGGAGGATTTTTTCTTTAACGAAGACGAATATTAGGTAATGAGCTGATGAATATCATTATAGCTGGTGCCGGTGAAGTAGGTTTTCATTTGGCAAAAATGCTTTCCAATGAAAATCATCAAATTTCTATTATAGACAAAGATGAAGCGCGACTTCATTATATAGCAGAAACGTCTGATGTAATACCCATCACAGGTGAGGTAACTTCAATTTCTACCTTAGAAAAAGCAGGAGTGAACCGCTGTGATTTGTTTATTGCTGTAAGCCCGGCAACTTGGCAAGACGTAAACATTGTAGCTGCTCTTTTAGCAAAACAGCTTGGCGCCAAACGAGTTATAGCCCGAATCAACAATAACGAATACCTAACGCCTGAAAACAAAATCTTATTTACAGAGCTAGGAGTAGATTTGCTGTTCTATCCGGAAAAAATTGCCGCTTATGAAATTCTTGACCTTCTAAAGCAGTCGGGCACTTCTGAGTTTATGGATTTTTCAGGAGGCAGGCTGCAGCTCATTGTGCTTAAACTGCTGGAAAGCTCCTCTATTTTAAACAAAACTATGGAGCAAGTGGCAGAAGAAGCCATAGGTGAACCCCCTTATAGAGCCGTAGCTATTGCCAGAAATGGAACTACCCTCATTCCGCGTAAAAACACTGTTTTTCAAATCAACGATGTAGTATTTGTCATCACAAAAAAAGAAGCCACTCACGCGGCCATGGCACTGAGTGGAAAAGAAAAAATAGTGGTTCGCAACCTCATGATCATGGGAGGAGGAAGGGTTGGCCAAATGGTAGCAAAGCAAATGGAAACCCGCATTGAAAAAGTACGGGTTATTGAGCTGGACAACAACCGCTGTCAGGAGTTGGTTGTTACGCTGCCAAAATCATTGATCATTCATGGAGATGCTCGTAATACAGACTTACTCTTAGAAGAAGACCTGCCCAATATGGATGCTTTTGTCGCTGTAACATCCAGTTCAGAAGCAAACATCCTTTCTTGTATGGCAGCAAAAAGGGCCGGCGTAAAAAAGACGATTGCACAAGTAGAAAACCTAGACTATATTAAATTAGCGGAAAGCGTTGGAGTTGACGCAACCATTAATAAAAAGCTCATCACAGCAAGCAGGATTTTTCGCTTTACCATGATTGGAGACGTTCCCTCTATGAAGTGCTTGCATGGCACAGAAGCAGAAGTAATAGAATTCATTGTTAAACCCGGAAGTCCTGCTACCCAAAAGAAAGTACGAGATTTGAATTTCCCCGGACAGGCCATTATAGGAGGCGTTACACGAGGAAATACCGGTCTTATAGTCCGGGGAGACACACAACTTAAGCCCTACGACAAAGTAGTTGTCTTTTCACTTCCGACTGCTTTGCAATCCCTTCATAAATACTTTGTATAGTCTTTGTGTTCCTGAATCTTGTGAAAATATTGGCGTGGTGTACAAAATTCTTTTGCTTTAAAAACACGCGAAAAGGATCTGGCAGAATTAAAACCGCAAGCCATGGCAAGGTCTTCCAAATCCAATCTGTTTTCCATACACTCTTTGATAAACTTTTTAGCAGCTTCTATTCTATACAGATTTACCCACTCACAAAAATGAGTACCATACATCCTGTGAATGGCTCTAGAGACGTAAGAACGGTTTGTGTTGGTGGCTCTGCATAGTTTTTCAATAGTCAAATTAGGATCTTTAAAGTATTCGTTTTGTACCATTAACTGATTTAACCTGTAAACAATATCCTCCGGGTTGTCCGGATAGGCGGCATCTTTTTTAAAAAACAATATGGGGTTTGTTAAAAACCAACCTTTTACACAGTTTACTGACTGTGCAATGACTCTTTTCATGGTTACGTAGTTTATGCTGATTTTTTGTTTCTTTGACTTTTACACCACTCTCCCGGGGGCATTCCTATATTCATACGAAAAGCTTGATTTAAAGCAGAAAGGGATCTGAATCCTGCCACATTACACAACTCAATAAGACGCGCATTAGGAAATTGCAAAAAATATTCTTGTGCATACATTACCCGGTAGGCATTGATAAATTGTTTGAAATTAACTTGTGCATATTGCCTTATGGAATGTGACACATACGTTGTGTTTGTTCCTACGGCAGTAGCCATTTCTTCCCTTGAAAAAAAAGGCGACCTATACGGATGTTCTGCCTCCATGTACTTTACAATACGTTTAAATACTTGCAGATATACTTTGTTGATCCTTTCGTTAGCCTCTTTAAGCACTTGCCAGGTTTCGCATTTTTGTTCCGGAGGCTCTTCCTCTAACTGCCTGACTTTGCGTTCCGGAGTAATCTCTTTTGTAATTATGCCCATAATAAACACTATATGTAGAGGTATAGAACTTGTGAAAAGAATACTGGAAGGCCATACTACTCCAAAAGAAGCACTTAGGTAGGACACTAAAGACATGGTAAAAAAGAGCGTTATTATAGTGTTAAAAGACATGATTTCTTTTTTGCAAATAGTATTATAGAATTTGAGATTCTTTATTAGTACATAAAACAGCATAAAGCCTGTAAGAATGCTTGTCAGGCATAAAGCACTTAATAAGTGCAATAAAAAGGTGTAAATAGTGAACTGTCTTTTAATCCACCAATATCCCAAGCAAAAAGCCGTAGTAAGGAGTGTAAAAAGAAATGTGCTTTTTCTGTACAATATTTCTCTAACCTTCCCGGCTGTGACAGACGCAGTCATAATACAAAGTGCCGGGGCGCATGTGGCAGCAATACGAAGAAAATAATCTTTTTTAACAAAAAAACTCAATATTTCTTGGTTACAATAAGCTACCGTTACACGCATAAAATAAACAATTCCTAAAACAGCCAGTGAGCAAAAAAGACAACGCAAGGCTCCGGTGGGTAAATAATGAGAAGAAGCTTTGATTTTAATTTTTACCAATAACAACGATGCAGCTATAAAATAAAATATAGCTGCAATCAGGCTTGTAATAAAGTAGAACATGGAAAGTTATATTTTTAGGTATAATGGCACAAGTTCTGTCAAAATTACAAATCATAAGTATATTTAAAAATGGATTTACATGCCATAACCATCATAAGAATTGTCTAGTCTTTTTGTCCAGTTTATACAGCTTACAATCAACTTCTTATTTTTTCATTTGTTCATAAAATAAAATAAGATTTTTATTATTTAAGCATTTCGTTTCTAAGAAATTTATAACTTCTCCTTAAAATTTGTTTTTATTACCTTTGTGCTTTCATAAAAGAGAAGGAATAGTATGGAGTATAATTTTTCCGAAATTGAGAAGAAGTGGCATTCTTATTGGGCAAATCACAAAACTTTTAAAGTATCAGAAGATCCTACCAAGCCAAAATTTTACGTACTGGACATGTTTCCCTACCCCTCCGGGGCAGGACTGCATGTAGGCCATCCCTTGGGATACATTGCAAGCGATATATATGCCAGGTATAAACGGCTTAAAGGCTTTAATGTGTTACACCCTATGGGGTACGACGCATTTGGTCTTCCCGCAGAACAATATGCTATCCAAACAGGACAACCGCCACAGCTAACTACAAAACAAAACATTATCAGGTATAGAGAGCAACTGGATAAGCTGGGGTTCTCTTACGACTGGGATCGGGAAATTTGTACTTGTGATCCTACGTACTACCAATGGACTCAGTGGGTTTTTCTTAAGATGTTCGATCATTGGTATAATACGGAAGTTGACAAAGCCAAACCTATTGAAGAATTGAAGGAAATATTCAATCGCCGGGGAAACGAGCAAATACACGCTGCACATCATTGCGAAAAATCTTTTACAGCTGCACAATGGAATGATTTTTCTGAAAACGAAAAAGAAGATATACTCATGTGCTATAGGATTGCCTACCTGGGAGAAACGTTTGTTAACTGGTGTCCTCACCTGGGAACCGTACTTGCCAATGATGAAGTGAAAGAAGGCTTTTCTGTACGGGGTGGTCATCTTGTAGAACAAAAAAAGATGAAACAATGGCAACTGCGTGTTTCTGCATACGCCCAACGTCTGCTGGAAGGGTTGGAACCCCTTGCCTGGTCAGATTCGTTAAAAGAGATGCAACGCAATTGGATTGGAAGATCGGAAGGCGCAGAAATGGAATTTCAAGTAACCTGTTTGACGGAAAAGTATTCTATGGACATTTTCACCACAAGACCGGACACCCTGTTTGGAGTGACTTTTATGGTTTTGGCACCGGAAAGCGAATGGGTAAACAAATTGACCACTCCCGAACATAAAAAAGAAGTAGAGCAATACCTTTCTTATGTAAAAACTAAAACAGAAAGGGAAAGGATGACAGAAACGCACCGTGTTACCGGTGTTTTTACCGGTTCATACGCCACACATCCTTTTACAGGAAAAAAACTCCCGGTATGGATAAGTGAATATGTCATGGCCGGCTACGGCACAGGTGCCATCATGGCTGTTCCTGCTCATGACAGCAGAGACTACCTGTTTGCCAAGCACTTCCAATTGCCCATCGTACCCATTATAGAAGGATGCGATGTGAGTGAAGAAAGTTTCGAGGCCAAAGAAGGCATCCTTTGCAACTCGGGGTTCATGAACGGTATGACGGTAGAACAAGCAATTGTTGCCGCTATTGAAGAAGTAGAAAAACAACACTTGGGAGTGCGTAAAACGTATTACCGTTTGCGGGACGCTATTTTTTCCCGTCAGAGGTATTGGGGCGAACCGTTTCCCATTTATTATGAAGACGGCATAGCCAAACCTCTTCCGGAATCTGAGTTACCGCTTACATTACCACATATAGACTCTTTTCAGCCGTCCGGTTCCGGAGAGGCTCCCTTGGCCGGTGCTAAAGATTGGAATTATAAAGGATATCCGTTAGAAACATGCACCATGCCCGGATTTGCCGGAAGTTCTGCTTATTATTTAAGATACATGGACCCTCACAACCGGGATGCCCTTGTATCTGAAGAAGCAAACCAATACTGGCAGAATGTAGACTTGTACATTGGTGGAACAGAACATGCTACAGGTCACCTGATTTATTCTAGGTTCTGGAATAAATTCCTTTACGACCTGGGGTACGTTTGCCGGGAAGAGCCTTTTAAAAAATTGATCAACCAAGGAATGATCCAAGGACGCTCCAACTTTGTGTACCGCATACAGAATACCAACACCTTTGTTTCCCTAAATTTAAAAGATGATTACGAGACTACAGAAATTCATGTAGATATCAACCTGGTAGAGAACGATCAACTGAACATAGAAGCCTTTAAACAATGGAACCCGGAATATGCAAATGCCCAATTTATCCTGGAAGACGACCAGTATATTTGCGGCTGGGCTGTGGAAAAAATGAGCAAATCTATGTTTAATGTGGTAAACCCCGATGATATCTGTGCCCAATACGGAGCCGATACGTTGCGTATGTATGAAATGTTTCTGGGCCCACTAGAGCAATCCAAGCCGTGGGATACGAATGGAATTGACGGAGTACATCGTTTCCTGAGAAGGCTCTGGAGGTTATTTTTTGATAAGGAAGGAACGTCCCTTATCACTAAAGAGGCTCCCGACACCGAAGAACAAAAAATTCTGCATCGGCTTATCAAAAAAATAGAAGAGGATATTGAAAATTTCTCTTTTAATACTTCCGTCAGTGCTTTTATGATTGCAGTCAATGAGCTTGCCGGCCTGTCATGCCACAAACATGCAGTTTTAGAGCCCCTGGTCATTTTGCTTTCGCCTTATGCGCCTCATATAGCAGAAGAATTATGGTCTTTGTTAGGAAACGCTCCGTCTGTTGCTAATGCCAAGTTTCCTAAATACAACCCGGAGTTTATAAAAGAACAGGTTTTTGAATATCCCGTTTCATTTAACGGAAAACTTCGTTTTAAAATAAACCTGGCAGTGGACCTTTCCAAAGAAGCCATCGAACAAGCCGTTCTGGCAGATGAAAGAATTCATAAGTATACGGGAGAAAAAGAAATCAAACGAACAGTTGTTGTTCCGGGCAAAATTATAAATATTGTAATATGAAAATAGTTAAAGAGTACCTGCTGATTACCCTTGGAATTTTAATTTACGTGGCCGCCTGGACCATCTTCATTATTCCTAACCATTTGGTAGGAGGTGGCGTTGCAGGCATTTCTACACTTATCTTCTATGCTACCAACCTGCCTATAAGCCTATCGTTCTTTGCTTTTAACGTAGTGCTGATCATTATAGGGCTGCGTACTGTAGGATGGAAGTTTGGTATAAAAACTATTTTTGGTGTAGGGATAACAACAGTAGCTTTCCAGCTGATACCCAATATCATTCCTCAAGATTTAATACAAGCCATTGCTCTGGATAACGGGAAATTGATCTCTGCCCTTATGGGTGCCGCTGCCTCGGGGGTAGGTATTGGCATGGTCATGGCACAAGGAGGAAGTACAGGAGGAACCGATATTCTGGCACAAATTGTTGGTAAATACAGAAACATTTCACCGGGACGTTTTATGATGGCCTGCGATTTGATCATTATTGCATCTTTGTTCTTTGTGTCTGACGAACCTACCCTGGGCCTTAAGTTGGCAGCCGTCCTTTACGGTTACCTTATTATTGGACTTTTTGGCTATACCGTAGATGTGATGCTTTCCGGAGCCAAGCGTTCTGTACAGTATTTTATTTTTAGCGAAAAATACCAGGAAATTGCAGACAGGATCTCTAATGAGCTGCAACGCGGAGTAACGGTAGTAACGTCACAAGGATGGTATACAAAAAAAGAACAAAAGGTGCTGCTTGTTATTGTAAGAAGAACGGAAGCCAACGCGGTGGCAAAAATTATAAAAGAAATTGATAAACACGCTTTCCTTTCTAAAGCAAGCGTTTCCGGAGTATACGGGACAGGTTTTGAAGTTCTCAAAACATAATCAACAAGTTGACTCACATAATCAGCGCGTTGGCGCCAATTCAAAATATACGGGAATCGTAATTCTAACGGGTACTTTTTTGTTGTTTTTTTCTCCCGGTTTCCATTTAGGCGATGCAGAAATAACACGCACAGCCTCTTCATCCAGCAATGGATGAGCAGACCGTTCTATGGTTACGTCAGCTACCGTTCCGTCTTCTTTGACAAGGAAAGAAACCATTACTCTACCTTTGATACCCAAGCGTATGGCTTCTCTGGGATACCTTTGGTATTTATACACCCAGTTATCCAGGAAAAATTCTATATCTCCTTTCATAAACGTTGGAGGAACGTCTGCTTCTGTATAAAGAGGGGTACCAGTTTCTGTATGAACAGGCGAAAACAATTCTTCCGGACCGTTGGCGGTTTCCCATATAAAACGCAGGATGTATTGACAGAAAGTATCCATTTTCTCATAATCCAGACCGTCTGGAACATCTCGCATGGTTTGCTGATACGGATGCAAACCCGTTGTAAACAAACAAGCAGGTATGCCTTTTTCTATAAATGCTTGATGGTCAGAAGAAAAATAGTCAGACCCATATACTTGTACCTGCGGCATAAAAGGTTGCATGGTAAGGGTTGTAAGTAAAAGCTCTCGTTCGTAATGAGGCTGACCACAGAAAGCCATAGGAACGTTATCAAAAGAAGACCGTCCCATTCTGTCCAAATTGATCATCAGTTTAACAGCGGTATGCGGGAAGGCTCTGTTGATAAAATACCAAGAACCCAATGCCCCTTTTTCCCCGGCACCAAAAGCAACAAACAACAAGCTTCGTTTATACATAAAATGCTGCTTCTGAGCAGCTCCTGCCAATTCTATCAACGCTGCCACACCCGATGCATTGGCATCTGCTCCAGGATATATGCACACGCTGTCTTTACCGTTTACCTTCATAGTATAGGTGCCCAGGTGATCGTAATGTGCCCCTATGACAATATATTCTTCGCGTAAAACGGGATCATACCCCGGTACAACAGCCACTACATTTTGAGAATAAAGAGTATCTCCCGTAGCTTGGTCAAGAAAAGAAAAGTCCTGAATTCCACCAGGATAAAGCAATTCCAAACCGTTGTCTTTAAAACGGGCCGAGATCCAGGCTGCCGCTATGGCTTCTTCTTCTGACCCGGTAAGCCTGCCTTTGTACTTTGCATACGTCAGCTCTCTTACATGCCCTTGCAAGGCCTTCTCAAAAGAATCCTGAGCCTGCAAAGAAGCAGTGCTCAGGAGACAAAAGGCCGCAACTAAGAAATATTTCATTATGGTTTATAAAAGGGCGGTCGGACTATAACGGCTTTTAACATACGGTTTCTTACCTTTATGTAAAGCTCTGTATCCGATGCCGCATGCTCGGGTGCTACGTATGCCAAACCTATGCCAATTTTAAGCATAGGAGACATGGTCCCCGAAGTAACAGTTCCCACTTCTGTTCCATTCTCTGTGCACACAGGATATCCTTGACGAGGCACCCCTCTATCTATCATTTTAAACCCTACAAGTTTACGTGGAATCCCCCGATTCTTTTGTTCTAAAAGGAACGTTTTGTCAATGAAATCTCCTTTTGTTTCTGAAAATTTTGTAATCCATCCCAGACCGGCCTCCAATGGTGATGTAGTGTCGTCAATATCGTTTCCATACAAGCAAAAACCCATTTCAAGGCGCAATGTATCCCTGGCACCGAGCCCCACCGGCTGCAACCCATAAGATTCCCCGGCGGCAAATAAAGCTTTCCACAATTTTTCCCCGTCCTCATTCGCTACATAGATTTCACATCCTCCCGAGCCGGTGTACCCGGTAATAGAAAGTAGAGCATTGGGGATTCCGGCCACAGTACACTTTTTAAACGTATAGAACTCCATATCTGTAACGGGCGACTCTGTGATTTCCTGTACAATTTTCATAGCATTGGGTCCCTGGACAGCCAAGAGACAGATTTCATCCGATGCGTTGTAAAGTTCTTTTCCCGGGGTAATTCCAAAGTCTGGAGCATACTTGCAAAGATGGTCCCAGTCTTTTTGAATGTTGGCAGCATTTACTACCAGCATATACGTTTGAGAATCTACTCGGTAAATAAGCAAGTCGTCTACTATACCACCTCGTCCGTTAGGAAAGCAGGTATATTGTATTTTACCATCTTCTAATCGGGAAGCATCGTTTGTAGTCACGTATTGGATAAAGTCCAGAGCCTTGGGCCCTTTGACCCAAAATTCACCCATGTGACTTACATCAAAAACGCCTGCGTTTTCGCGCACCTGAATATGTTCTGCATTGATACCCCGGTATTCAATAGGCATATTGTAGCCGGCAAAGGGTACCATCTTGGCTCCCAGTTCTTCATGGAACCGGGTAAAAACTGTGTTTTTCATAAATTAAAAATGTAGATTTTGGTTGGTATCATAAACCCAGACATCGTACGGTGTGATGTCAAGGGTAAACATTTTATACATCCTGTTATAAGCATCCGGTAAGGAGTTGGTCTGATAGGCAGAGATGACAGAATAACCGTTTTTGAATTCTATCCTAATGGGTTCATAGCCATCTTTTTCAATAGACTGCATCATTCTCCGGGCGTTATTATCCATGATGAAGCTTCCCAAAACCACATGGTATCTTTTAAGCACCTTTTTTTGGGCCTCTACCTGAGCCAGAGAGTCCAAGTACAACTGTTCCAGCCGCGCAGCTTCTTGCTCTGCAGCTGCTTTTTCTATAGAATCCTTTATCAGCTGCTCCTGTTTCTCTTTCAGCTCTTTTGATGTGGGCATTCCCAGTACGGAACGAACCCAATCGCAGGAGTTCAAGCTGCCTAGCAACATGACTCCAATGAGCAACGGGAATATTTTCTTCATAATAAAGTGATTAGATGATTAGCATTTGACAAATATACATGAAAAAAACGTGAACTGTAAAAAAAAGGGTAACTTGCATATCCATTATGAAAAATAAACGGTTCGTCATTTTTTTCTGTTGGATGATTTGCGTTCCTGTGTATCTTTTTTCACAACAAGAGCACCGTGTTCGTTTTTGTTTTACAGGAGATTTGATGCAGCACGGAGCTCAAATCCGATCGGCCAGACAATGGGACGGTAGTTATTCTTACGATACGTGCTTTGCTTTTATCAAAGACCGCTTTACCAATGCAGATTTTACCGTTGTAAATATGGAAACTTCTTTTAGCGGCCCTCCCTATACGGGGTATCCTTCTTTTTCATCGCCTAATCAACTGGCCCAAGCCATTCAGCGTGCCGGTGCCAACGTATTTCTTACGGCAAACAACCATATCCTGGATAAAGGCAGCTCCGGTGCAAGCAAAACTGTGACCTTGTACGATTCGTTGGGAATCTTTCACTGCGGGACCACTAACCCCTGGGTGATACTTGGCAAAAACGGAGTTTCTGTAGCCGTTCTAAACTACACCTACGGTTCTAACAGGCAAACCGACCCCCATGCTTTTCCCATGAATTACACAGATACGCTACTCATAAAAAAACACATAGAAGAAGTTCGTAAAGAAGGGGTAGATGGCATTGTGTGCTGTATGCACTGGGGCGTTGAGTACGAGCTTACTCCTTCTGCCCGGCAGCAATTTTTAGCTCATTGGCTCAGACAACAAGGGGTAGTGGCTGTTATAGGTTCGCATCCGCATGTTCCGCAACCTATCCAAACAAAAAAAAACAGCCATGGGGACGTCACTTTTCTTGTAGCTTATTCATTGGGGAATTTTATTTCCAATCAACAAGATCTCATCCCAAGACTGGGGATGATTTTACACTTTGATTTTGTAGTAACCTCAACAGAAACGTATATTGATAATCCGTGGTACGAATGGATTTGGACCTGGCGCCCTGTGACGGATCACAAAATGCTCTACCATGTACTTCCTGTTTCGGACCCTACGCTGTATAGAGAGATAGTTACAGACCCTGCAGACACACTACTTATTGTTAAAACAGTAAACCACCTTAGAAAACATATGAGTGAAATGCCGGATGGCATTTTTGAACGTAGAAGATATCAGCCTTATGAACGAAAAAACCTTTATTTTGGAGAACATCCATCCTTCCGTCCTGTATGGACCGGGGAACCCGTTTCTACCTCTTCTAAAAGAGACGTTTCCTCAATTGAAGATTATTGCACGAGGAGAACAATTAAAAGTTCAGGGCCCCCCGGAAGAGATTGAGCGTTTTGAAAGAAAACTGGACAGCATCGTGGCGTTGCTTGAAAAGAGGCATCACCTGACAGAAGAAAGTCTGCTTTCTATCTTAACAGGTGCTGTACAGTCAGAGGAAGGCACATTTTTTAAACATGAAAATATTCTGGTTTACGGCATCAACGGGAACTTGATAAAGGCACGTACAAAAAACCAAGCGCTTTTGGTATCGGCTTATGAGCGCAACGATTTGATTTTTGCAGAAGGCCCTGCAGGAACAGGAAAGACCTATACAGCTATAGCTTTGGCCGTAAGGGCATGGAAAAATAAAGAGGTACGAAGGATCATACTTACCAGGCCGGCAGTAGAGGCAGGAGAACAATTGGGTTTCCTTCCCGGAGATATGAAAGAAAAATTGGATCCCTACTTGCAACCGCTGTACGATGCCCTAAGAGACATGATTCCCGCCAGAAGACTAGAAACACTCATGCAAGAAGGGGTTGTGCAAATAGCTCCGCTGGCCTATATGAGGGGGCGTACTCTAGATCATGCCTGTGTTATACTGGACGAGGCTCAAAACACCAGCCTCTCACAATTAAAAATGTTTCTAACACGTATGGGAAAAGACGCCAAGTTTATTATTACAGGCGACACCAGTCAAATAGACTTGATGAGAAAAAGCGACAGCGGTTTATCAAAGTGTATGGACTTGTTAAAGAACATCAAAGGCATTGCCTTTGTACGTTTTGACACGACTGATATTATCCGTCACCCGTTGGTTAAAAAGATTGTGACGGCTTTCCATCAGTTACCAGCTTCCCGAGGCTCCGCCACCTCCACCCAATCCCCCGCCAAAACCACCAAAGCCACCGCCTCCGCCAAACCCTCCGGAGCCTAAACCGCCTCCAAAAGTCCCTGAGCGAGATCCTGAATTCCGGCTCTTCCCTCCCAGCAAATTGGCTAAAATCATTAGTTCCAGCAAGCTGGGACCCTTCCTATGGTTTCCTCCCAAGTTGGTAGGCCCTTTTTTCTTGCCGGCAACAGCAATGATCACAACAAGCAATAAAAGCGCAATGAGTCCGGCCATAAAGAAAGCTACTATACCGGGAATACCTTCACTATCTGTAGCATCGTATTCATTTTTAACAACCTCCATAACAGAGGTGGCTCCGGCCCTTATCCCATGGTAATAGTCCCCTTCTTTAAAAAAAGGAATCATATCATAAGTTATAATCCGCTTTGACAAAGCGTCTGTAAGCACTCCTTCCAGACCGTATCCCACAGAAATGGCTACCCTTCCTCCCAAAGTTCCCGGCCGGTGCTCAACAAGAATAACGGCCCCGTTGTTGTTTTCTGCAGAACCTATCCCCCATTCAGAAAGTATACGGTATGCCGCCATATTGATATCTTCCCCTTGAAGGTCCGGTACAGTAACCACACATACTTGGGTAGAAGTAGCGTTATCGAATGCTACCAACTCTCCCTCCAATTGACCTATTTGATTGGCAGTCAGTATTTTGGAAAAATCATTTACCAACCTCTGTTCCAGTGGACGTCCGGGCACCTGTGCCTGCAAGCCTGATAAAAAGCTTGTTAAAAAGACAGTGCAAAATAATAATCTGATAGTTTTTCTCATTCTCTTACAGCTACTCATTCTCCAATAGATACTTCATTGGGCAGCTCGTTTATACTCCCTTCTTGGTAAGGAAAGAAGCGAGCCAGTTTCTTGCCTACCTTTTTTACTGCATCACAAATGCCTTCCACAAACTCACCTGTTGTAAAGGCATTCAACATGATCTCTTTGACAGATTCCCAATACCCCTCAGGAACTACCTTATGAATTCCCGTATCTCCTACTATAGCAAACTTTTTAGACTCGGTAGCCAAGTATATTAAAACGGAATTTCTATCTTTTGTTTTGTACATTTTCAATTGATTAAAAACAAAAACTGCCCTTTCCAAAGAAGAAGAAGGACAGTATGTTTCTATATGTACCCTTATTTCTCCGGAAGTGGTTTGTTCTGCCTTTGTAATAGCAGCAGTAATACGTTTTTTATCACGAGTAGAAAAAAATGCAGCCATTTGTATTTACTAGATTTGCGGTATTTCTTTTGGCTTACGTACGCATCTTACAGAAGCGTACACAGCCGTTTTATCTGCAGCAGCACATGAGAATCTATCTATTGCATAATGAATCAGTCTGTAATATCCTTGGTTTCCATTGGCACAGGCAGCCCACCAAAAAGAGGTCTGTCCAAAGCCGGAAAATGTTTCCCCTCCCAAAATAGCATACCCTGCAGGTAAGGCGTTCCAGCCGGTTGTATTTGTTTTTTCATTATCGGGATGGTACTCCCAAAGTTTCTTTTCATTGATTTTGGCATCCGCCGCAAACTGCCTACCCAAACCGTTCCAAGGATCAAAAAAACCTACCGGGGTCTCGGAAAAAGCCGAGGCCAGGTCTGCCCAATCCTCGGCTGTAGGAATACTCCATCCCGGAGGGCATACTCCTTGAGGCCCTTCTCCCAGTCCTACTGAAATTTGAGGGATTTCAACCGGGGGTTCTTGTCCGGAAATAGCCTGATTCCATGTATATAACCTTCCCATCATGGTACCCAATGCAGGTGCATTTGAATACGTTAAGCCGGCTTCTTCCCAGTTTAGGTTCTGGGTAAACCACTCCAGATTCCCAAACGTTTTGTAATAATATACTTTTTTGTCTCTGGGATCAGTAATGGAGTCTGATGGCGTTTTTATCCCTTCATACATAGACACGTAATGCCTGTGAATGACCGTGGTAGTACGACTTACAGTAGTGCTTGCATACCCTTCTGCCGAAGCCATAAGGTAAAGAGTAAAGGTACCTAAGCTGTCCGGAACGGTAAAAGTAGCGCTTTTGCCAACCACAGAGTCCGGAATAAAATGTTTCCCCGAAAAAGTATAGATTACGGAATCTTCTCCCGGCGAAGATATTCCTTGAGCTTCTATGTAAAAAGTATCTTTTCTAAAAGAATACGATGGTAAATCAAACTTCAGGGCTCCCAGCAAATAATTGGGATCTGGTTCTTCTTTTTTACATCCGGTAATAAACACAACAAATGCAAAAAAGAGGAGAAAAAGTGACGGTATTATTTTTCTATTCATACGTTTATTGTTCTGCAAATGTAGTTAAAAATTTGTAGCTTTGTGTTAATGACAAAAAAACCATTCCTGCTTTTATCCTTATACATTCTGGCAAGTGTTGCCGGCTGTACCCACTCTTCCGATTTTGTTTTTCTTCAAGGAGGAGCATTAGGTACTACGTATGCCGTAACTTTCAAAAAGCCGCCGGAGGCCTTGCCTGACTTAATACCCTGTATTGAAGAAACAGTTGCATTGTGTTTTGAACAAATCAACAACTCTATGTCTATATACAATATTCATTCCTTACTTTCTAAAATTAACAACAATCTTTCGCAAGAAACAGACAGCCTGTTTCGTGTTGTCTTTTCAAAAGCAATAGAAATTTCAGAAAAAACAAACGGTGCTTTTGATATTTCTGCCGGTCCTTTTTTTGAGTTGTGGGGATTTGGAGAGCAAGAGAAGGAATCTCCCACTTCGGCGTCTTTGGAAGAAATGCATCAATATGTAGGGATGGATAAATTTAGACTGGAAGGGTTTGAACTCCAAAAAAAAGACCCGCGCAGCCGTCTGAATATGAATGCTATCGCCAAAGGCTTTGCCAGTGATCATATAGCTGCTGCATTGCAAGGTTTTGGGATTACAGATTTCCTGGTAGAAATTGGAGGAGAAATAGTATGTAAAGGACTGAACCCTAAAAAGAAACTTTGGAGCATAGGTATTGATAGTCCCATAGACGGCAACGTAAGCCCCGGAGAAAACGTTTACGTAACCGTACGGCTTACAGACAAAGCATTGGCAACCTCGGGCAATTACAGAAACTTTTATATGCAAGACGGGCAAAGAATTGCTCATATCATAGATCCTAAAACAGGCATTCCCGTTACTCATTCTTTGTTAAGTGCCACAGTAATTGCAGACGATTGTATGACAGCAGATGCATATGCTACTGCCTTTATGGTTATGGGGCCCTGTGCTGCTATTGATTTTTTAAAAAACCATCCGGAGCTTGGGGCATACCTGATTTACGAAGACAATCAGGTATATAAAACTTTTGTTACTGACAATATCAATACAGACTTATGAAACGTCATGTGCTTATGGTATTAACCCTTGCAGGAAGCTTTCTCTTCTATACGGGTTGTAGTTCCAAGGAAGGTTATAAAACCATCACAGGGGTGGCGATGGGTCATTCCTTTAAAATTGTTTACAAAGTGCCGCCCTATGCTCCTACGACCTTTTCCTCTGATATAAAGAGAGCGCTAAATAAACATATACAAGAAATAGACAAATCCATTTCTCTCTATTACAAATCGTCTATACTTAATCAAATCAACAGCAACCTTTCTGTAGAAACAGACTCCATTTTTTCTACCGTGTTTTTAAAAGCAAAAGAAGTGGCTGCTCACACAGGAGCTGCTTTAAACATTACGTCTCGTCCTTTACAAGAATTATGGGGCTATAATTTGATCAATTACGAAACCGTTACAGAAGAAGAAATCCAAAACGTGCTTCCTTACATTGGGTTTCATAAAATCCACCTTAAAGATGGGATAATAAGTAAAGAACACCCTCACATTCACATCAACTTCAACACTCTGGGGGTTGGACTTAGTGCAGATCACTTTGCCGATATGCTCCGTTCTTATCACGTGACAAATTTTATGATAGAGATAGGAGAAGTGGTAGTTTGCCAAGGCGTAAATCCTTCCGAGGCTCCTTGGCGTATACAGTTGAAACAAGCTGCTGACAACGTGCTTTACCTTAAAGACAAATCTATATCGGCACACGGGAGTCCTCTTAACTTGAATGTTAAAGGTAAAAAAGTATACAATCACTTGTTCGATACCAAAACAGGTTATCCTGCAGAAGACCCTCTTATTAGTGTTGTTGTCATTTCAGAGAGCAGTCTGATGGCCAGTGCCTACAGCCTGGCATTTTTCTCTATGGGGCTGGATAAAAGCATTCAATTTCTGGAGTCACATAGCAACCTGCAAGCCATTCTTTTTTATTACAAAGACGACAGATTAGAAATTTTTACCACTTCTAATATTACACCGCGTCATGAAACTCTGTATTTCCCTTAAACGGAAATGTTTTTTTTAAGAGTAATATACAACAGATGCCCTTCCACCTGTGAATAGCCCATTCGTTGAAGTGCAGCCACGTATAGATCTATCTGCTCTTGATGCGCAGGATCCGGTCGACCAAATTTGTAATCCAGAACGACTGCCTTTCCCTCTTTTTCCATTACCCTGTCGGGACGTAAGTTTCCCCCCGGTCCGGCTATGGTTGGCTCTGTTCTTACAAGCCAACTTCCGTCAAACCAATCAGATACTCCGGGAGCAGAAAGGGACTTTTCAAGGACCTGTGCCATGTGTTTTACATGTTCAAAATGACCAGAAAGCTCCCCTTCTGTTACTAAGTCTTCCAAGACGGCAGGGATGTCTTTGTAACTGTGTATACGGGAAAGTGCTTTGTGCAACACGATCCCCCATTGACGCCTGGAATCATGGGGCGCATAATTGAAATTGGCTTCTTCTCTGGCCAAAACAAGAGAGGTGGAAAAATCACCCGAGCCATACGTCTGTAGCTTGTACGGCTGTACAGTTGCCTTTCCGTCTTCCTGAACGGCCGGTTGCACAAGGTTTTTCGTACCTACACTCCACTCCTGGTTTTCCGGTGTGCTTTCCTCGGGGAAAAACACTTCTTTTACATGGCCTGAAATGTGGCTAAAAGAAGGTTCCTTTGAAAAAGGAAGAAACACGTATAACTCTTGTTTTGGCCGAGTAGTTGCCACATACAACAGGTTCAGTGCATCTAAAAGCCTTTGGCTGTATTCCAAGTAATAATCTTTGGCAAAATACGTGTGCTTTAACTTGCTGCTGTACCTAACGGGCAGCCATTCAGGCTTGTTAAACGGAATATGTTCTGAACCGGCCCAGATAATTTGGTTGTCTGTCCCGGAGGGATCGAGTGCCCAGTTGCAGAAAGGAACAATAACAACAGGTGCCTCTAACCCTTTGGCCTTATGAATGGTTAGCATACGGACGGCTTGATGTGAAGTGTCCACAGAAAGCAATTTTTCTTTCCCCCGCTCATGCCACCATACAAGGAACGCATAAATACCTCCACTATTTTTCCCCGAAAAGTCTAAAATGGTATCATGAAATTCCTGAAGGTATGGAAATGCTTCTGCTTTATCTGACCATTTCATCTTTTGGATGATGGCCTCGAAAGCATCGGGTAAAGGCAAAAGCTTTAGTTTTTCTAAAAACTCGGTGTCTTTTGCTACGTCTTTATTCCCTATCTCCAAGGCTATGCAAGAGACTGCTTCTGCAGTACAGGTGTCTGCCGGGAACAAGGCAAGTGTAAGCAATGCAACCGTTAGGTTTACGTAAGGCGAGGCTGCCAGATAAAGAGCCTCTTCTGTAAGCACTTGAAGAGAATCACTTACATCTTGTTTGCCTTCCTGCTTTTGTTTTAGGAAATAACTCAACAAGGTGCGCGCTTCTGCATTGGTCCTGACAAGAATCAGAATGTCTGAGGGACAATACCCCCTGGCTAAGAGAGAAAACAGCAGGTCCTGTACTTGCTGCAGCACCCTTTGCTCTGCACTGTCTTCATGGGTAGCATATAAAGTGTTGACTTGTACATATCCTTCTTGAGCGCTCCCACCATTGGGATGGCTACATTCTTTCCGTGGCGGTGTATTGCATTCATACCCCTCATAGGCTCTTTTTAGGAGTTGCCCCAGGTACTCTTTATCTTTTTGTTCCAACAAACTGCTTTCATCCAGTTTGTTTTCCAATTCACGGGTTAACGAGCGGGACACTCCATCTATAAGATGGTTTACAAACTGTACTACCTGCGGACTGCTTCTGTAATTGATATGTAAACGGTAAAAATCCACCCCTTGCTTCCTCAACACAGGATCAAGTGCAATTCTTTCTCCCAAAATCCTCCAATCGCTATTCCTCCACCTATAAATGGATTGTTTTACATCTCCTACCATCAAAGAATCGTACCCTTGAGAAAGACCGTTCAACACCAAAGGATACATATTGATCCATTGCAAAGCAGAGGTGTCCTGAAATTCATCCAGCAAAAAAGAGTCGTATGCAGACCCCATCCGTTCATACACAAAAGGTACGTTTCCCTCACCTACCAACCGACTGAGCAGATAGGTAGAATCTCCCAGATCCAACGTGTTGGATTCTTCCTGTATCTGGCGCATGGTAGTAATAACATCTGCAAGCAGTCCCATTTGAGGGATTTGTTCTTTAACAGCCACAGCCGTAGCATAGGCCCGGTAGTGGTTGTTGAAATACTCCAGTATTTCCTCCAAAACAGATCCGAGCACTTCTTGAAGGTTTTCTAAACCCTCGGGCGATTTTTTATTATACCAAAGGGATTCTTCTCTTTCAGCTGCCGCCAATACCCGTTTACCCGGTATAAAAACTTCCACCGCGGGATGCAAAGCGGTGATTTTCTGAAAATAGGCGGCAAAAGACATGCTCTTATACGGAAAATCGGCTACGGAAAACCCCTGTTCCTTAATTAATCGCAGGGCTTCTTTACCTAGCCCGGCCATATGATTTTCAAAACCGTATATGAGGTTTTGGTACGTTTGCAGGGTTTGTTTTAGAAAGGAACGGTCACCAATATGTTGTGCAAAATCCTCACCCATAATCCTGAAAGATTCCCGGGTCGCCTGCTGCCCTGTTTGTTTTAGCAAACGCAGGGTATCCCAACGATCTGAACGGGACCATTTTTCATGGATTAGTTCTATAAACCATTGTCGTAACGATGTGTCTTTAGAAATTCCGGCAACCATTCTGCGGGCCGTCTTATCTATCAAATAATCAGTATCTGTATCTATAGAATACCCCTGTGCGAGTCCGGCTTCCAAGACAAATGATTGTAAAATGCGTTGGAAAAATGCGTCGAGTGTAGAAACGGAAAAACGGGAATAATTATGTAAAAGAGCCTTGTGAACGATTTTGGCTCTGACAACCAGCTGGTCGTGGGACAACCCCGTTTCCTCGCACAAATCCTCTGTTATACAAGAAGTTTCTCCCTTGGACAACAAGGCAAGCGTATCTAAAATACGCGTTTTCATCTGATTAGTAGCCTTATTGGTAAAGGTTACCGCCAAGATCCTGTAAAAAGCATGCGGATCAAAATGCGTTGGATTACCCAGCAAAAAGGTGAGGTAAGCCAAGGTTAGTTGGTAAGTTTTTCCTGTACCTGCAGAAGCTTTATAAACGCTAAGTGCCATGATGAGCACCTTCCATAAGATAAGCCTGAATAAAGCCCTTTAGATCTCCATCCAGGACGGCTTGTGTATCTGTCATCTCAAATCCGGTACGGTGGTCTTTAACCATTTTGTACGGGTGAAGTGTATAGGACCTGATCTGCGACCCCCATTCAATTTTCTTTTTTTGTCCCTCCAATTCAGATTCTTTTTCCCTTCTTTTTTCCAACTCCATTTCATACAGGTGTGATTTGAGGATGCGCAATGCGCTTTGCCTGTTATCATATTGGCTTCTCGATTCTGTATTTTCAACCACAATTCCTGTGGGAATGTGACGAACACGTACGCCTGTTTCTACTTTGTTGACGTTTTGTCCGCCCGCTCCGCTGGATCGGTACGTATCCCACTCTAAATCTGCCGGATTGATCTCAATCTCTATGGTGTCATCTACTGCCGGATATACAAAAACAGAGGAAAAGGTAGTTTGTCTTTTACCTTGAGCATTGAAAGGAGAAATCCGCACCAGCCTGTGAACTCCGTTTTCTGCTTTTAAGTATCCATAGGCATAGCTCCCTTCAAACTCAAGGATGCAGGATTTTATCCCTGCCTCGTCTCCGTCAATCACATGGTGCACCCTAACTTTATACCCGTTCCTTTCTCCCCATCGCGTATACATCCTCATAAGCATGGCAGACCAGTCGTTGCTTTCCGTACCTCCGGCTCCGGAATTGATTTTTAGAAGGGCACCCATAGCATCACCCTCACCACCAAGCATACTTTTAAGTTCTTCTTCAGTAATCCATTCCTGAACTTTGGCTATTTGCTGGTCCAGTTCTTCTTGCTGTGCCTCTAATTCCGACAATACCTTCAGATCATCCAAACCTTCCCTGATCTTGTAATATCCATCCAGTATCCCCTTAAGCAAAGCTTGTTTTTTTAATAGTATTTCTCCTTCTTTTGGGTTGTCCCAAAAGCCTTCTTGTTGTAGGGTTTTATCAAGCGTTTCTAATTCTTTTTCCTGGGCATCAACGTCAAAGATACCTCCTCAACCGTTGCTCCCGCTGCAACAGGTTTTTATAATTATCTGGCGTGTAGTTCATAGTACTGCAAAGTTAATCATTTAATTTTTTTCTACGGGATTTCCAGTCGGGAAGCTCTTTTGTCAATAGGTCGTAAAAATTTTTATCGTGTGCCTGTTCTATCAGATGACACAATTCATGTACTATCACGTATTCAATACATTCTAAAGGTTTATAGAACAACCTTACATTAAGGGTAATTCTTCCGGTTTTAAAGGAACAACTCCCCCAACGAGTGTCCATTAGCCTTACGGTCCACCTTCGTGGGGCTACGCCGTAGCGTTCCTTAAACCTACGCTCCCAGGGAAGCGACAGTTTCCTGAATTTTTCTACTGCTTGCTTTTTCAATGATTCCCGTTCCGGGCCGGCAGGAGGAAGAGTGGGCTCTCGTTGCAAGACCAGCTGCCGGGCACGAATCCAGTCTGTTTTTTGTTTTACAAAGCGTCCTGCCTGTGAACGGGTCATCCAGTAAGGCGCCCTTACGTGTACAGACCCATCCCTTTTTACGGTTATAGCCACCGATTTGCGGGAAGCCTTATAAAGAATATAAGAAATACCGTTTGTCTCTAGGGTTTTCATACATTAAAAAAGCTGTCTCGTACGAAGACAGCTTTATAATTCAGCGCTGAGAATGTAAATTTTCTTAGAATGTAAAAGTAAATAAGTCCCTGAAGATATTAATAAATCCTACCAAGAACTCACGAATTGGTAATGCCCAATCAAACCCTCCAAGAAGTTTATCCCACATTTCGGCTAACCATTGCCAAAAAGGGCCTAAGTTGTTTGCTAAAAATGTCATGACAATAATATGTTAAGTTAATAATTAAATGGGCGCTTTTATTGCATACAAAGATAAAAAGAATTTTATTCCAACAAAATATTATTCTGTACATTAATTATAGTGATCCTGTTTTAAGACCTTGTAAATCTGTTCGTACGTGTACCCTCTGCCCAGACCAAAACGCACCAATTTTTCTCTTCGTTTAATGGGATGAGGTTCTTTCAACTGAGCAGTTTTCTTTTGTAGAGCAGCCTGCAAGACTTCTATATAGTGCTGATCATCTGCCTCTTTCATAGCCTCTTGTATGCATTTTTCCGGAATGGCTTTATTCCTAAGTCCGGCCATTACCTTAACCGGCCCCCATCCCAGAAGCCGGGTTTTATCTCTTACATATGCTATGGCATACCTCTGTTCGTCAATAAATCCCTCTTTTTCCAAAAGAGTCAAAAGTTCTTCTATTTCTTCTTCCAACAAGTCACTTTTAATCAATTTTCTACGAATGTCCTGCCTACATTTCTCACCTCGGCTACACAAAGCCATCATACGGGACACCTGTTTCTGCCATCTTTCTTTGGCACTCTGTGCCTCTTTTTCTTTATGGTTCTTCTGTTCGCTCATAAGTTCATCCTTGTTTCGTCTTGTATTGTTTTTTTACCGGGGCTTCTTTTGTACACTCAGCATGCCGCAAGCGGCTAGAATGTCCTGCCCCCGTGAGGCACGTAATGTTGTTATAATCCCGCCCCTTTGTAAGCGGTCTTTGAAAGCTTGTATAGCATTTTCCCCCGAGGGGCGCATAGAAAAGCCGGGGATGGGATGAAAGCGAATCAAGTTTACCCGACAATGTATGCCACGGAGCAATTGCAACAAAGCAGCAGCATGTCTTTGCGTATCGTTCCAATCTTCAAAAAGAATGTATTCAAAACTTAAGCGACGTTGCCCTGTAAAATCATAGGTGCGTAATTCCCTGATTATATGACTGATGGGAAAGGCTTTTTGTACAGGCATCAGTTGAGCACGCTCTGCATCAAAAGGACTGTGCAAACTCACTGCTAAATGCACTCTTGTTTTTTCCATAAACTCGCCCAATACCGGCAAAATCCCCGAAGTAGAAACAGTAATGCGGCTCGGACTCCAGGCTAAGCCCCAATCAGAAGTGAATATTTCCAAAGATTTGAGTACTTCCGACCAATTATCCAAGGGTTCTCCCATACCCATATATACCACGTTAGTAAGGCTGTCTGTTTCCGGGATACGCAAGAATTGTCCTACCATCTCTCCGGCAGTCAACTGGCCTAAGAAACCCATACGTGCCGTCATACAAAAAGAACAACCCAGTTTACAGCCTACCTGCGAGGAAAGGCAAAGCGTATTTCTATTACCTTCCGGAATAAGCACCGCCTCTATTCCTGTCCCCTTACTTGCCAAAGCAGGAAAGAGATATTTTTTTGTTCCGTCTGCAGAAACGTCTTCTTGTAACGGGTCCCATCCTCCCACTTGCCGGGTTTCCTCCAGTTTTTCGCGTGCTGCTTTACTCAGGTTGGTCATTTCCCAAATATTTCTCACCTTGTTCTTGTAAAGCCAACGTGCCATCTGTCCTGCAGCATAAGAAGGCATACCGTGAGCAGAAGCTACATCCTGAAGCTCTTGCAAAGTTTTTCCAAGTAACCATGTTTTCACCCCACAAAGATAGGGGTTTTTTGCAGGGGTATTTGTATATTTGTCAACTAATCATTAATCAAATTTATTATGGCAAAAGTAAGTGAAGAAGAAGTAAAAGGAGGAGCTGCCAATCAGCAAAAAATGAAAGCGCTCCAGGCAACCCTGGACAAGATTGAGAAGGACTTTGGGAAAGGGACCATTATGAAATTGGGAGATCAACCTACGTGGGACGTATCGGTTATTCCATCGGGCTCAATAGGTTTAGACCATGCTTTGGGCATTGGCGGTTACCCTAGAGGACGTGTAGTAGAAATTTATGGCCCGGAATCGAGCGGGAAGACCACTTTAGCCATTCACGCCATTGCAGAAGCCCAAAAACTGGGAGGTATTGCTGCCTTCATAGATGCAGAACACGCATTTGATCGCAATTATGCACAACAATTGGGTGTTAACGTAGAAACTCTGCTCATTTCTCAGCCCGATAACGGAGAACAAGCCCTGGAAGTAGCTGACCATCTGATCCGTTCCGGTGCAGTGGACATTGTTGTCATTGACTCTGTAGCAGCCCTTACCCCAAAAGCCGAAATTGAAGGCGAAATGGGGGATTCCAAAATGGGCCTTCAGGCTCGTTTGATGTCACAGGCCCTCAGAAAATTGACAGCCAACATAAGCCGTACCAATACGTGCATTATTTTTATAAATCAGCTAAGGGAAAAAATTGGTATTATGTTTGGCAACCCGGAAACCACTACCGGTGGAAACGCTCTGAAGTTCTACTCTTCTGTAAGGGTAGATGTGCGTCGCACTACGCAGCTTAAAGACGGAGACGAAGCCATGGGGAACCACGTGCGTGTTAGGGTTGTTAAAAACAAAGTGGCTCCGCCGTTTAAAAAAGCCGAGTTTGACATCATCTTTGGCGAAGGCATTTCACTCATTGGAGAGCTGATAGACTTTGGGGTAGATTTTAATATCATTAAAAAGAGCGGATCGTGGTACAGTTACGGAGAAACACGTATTGGCCAAGGCCGTGAGGCTGTCAGACAAATGTTTAAAGACAATCCGGAGCTCAAAGAAGAAGTGGAAGCAAAAGTACGAGCAGCTCTTAAAGAGCAGAGCAATTAATACCTACTTGCATACATCAGGGCTGTAGCGATAAATCTGCCAAGACCACGGCAGTTACTGCCTCTATTACTATAGGAACCCGTAACGCAAAACAAGCATCGTGCCTGCCTTTGCCTCCCACCGTTGCGGTAGGTTTAACGGCTACTCGGAACGTAAGGGGTTCTCCGTTGGTAATACCGCCGGCAATACCTCCCATATGTGGATTGTGGTAGCCGGTAACGTCCGACTCTTCAAACCCTAATCCAAAGGCTATACCTTTAATCCCCGGAATGGCA
The DNA here is from genome assembly GCA_012510445.1 of Bacteroidales bacterium. Classification (GTDB taxonomy): domain Bacteria; phylum Bacteroidota; class Bacteroidia; order Bacteroidales; family UBA932; genus DMER64. Next base: position 13,581 of record JAAZIA010000022.1, on the reverse strand, counting down.
AACACAACGTGCGAGAGACATGACTCCACAGAATCAAAAAAAGGATTTCCCCAACCGGCCAGTACGCCCGTTACCTGGCAAGTAATTACGCCGCCCAAAGAGTCTCCTTTTTTTATAGCTTGGCGTAACATTTTCTGTACTGCTTGCGGCAACTCCTGCCCTGTTAGAACCGTTCCCATCGGTCCGGGACGTAGTACAGAAAAACCTCCCAACCGGGTAAGGAAAGCCCTGATTTGTAACTGCGGGGAAGTGAGAGTAAGGATTTTTTTGGCTACCACACCGGCAGCTACCAACGGTAGTGTCAGGCGACCGGAAAAATGTCCTCCTCCGCGCGGGTCCTGAAACCCTTTGTATTTAACACTTCCTGTAAAATCGGCTGTCCCCGGTCTAAAAGGAAGGCCTTTCCCGCCTTTGCCGAAATGGTAATCTCGTGGACGCTGGTCATGGTTTTCAAAAGAAATACATAACGGAGTACCGCAAGTAAAGCCATTATATACCCCGCTCAGCAAATGAGGTCTGTCGCTTTCCTTTCTGGCGGTCGTTCCAAGGGCTCCGCTCCTGCGACGGTTGATATCTTCTGTAAAATCACCTTCCTGCAAAGGAATCCCGGCAGGAACTCCGTCTAACAGAGCTCCTACACGGGGGCCGTGTGATTCTCCGTACACAGACACTCTAAAAAGGGTTCCAAAAGAATTCATATTATCGTTTGGTTACTTTTTCCAATTCTACCCAAAAATCGGGAAACGATTTAGCAACCGTATGTTTTCCTTCAATTTCTATAGGCTTGTCAGCTCCAAGGGCTGCTATGGCCAGCGACATGGCTATGCGGTTATCTCCCCGTGCAGAGATGGTGGCGCCGCCCGGAAGTGCTCCTCCTTCAATAACCATATTGTTCCCTTCAAAACAAATGTTGCCCCCTACCTTCTTATACTCCTCCAGCAAAGCAAGTGCTCTGTTGGATTCTTTGTGGAACAGCCGGTCAATCCCGTGTATGCTGGTGGTCCCCTTACAATGAACCGCCAGAGCTACAAGCGGGGGAAACAAATCGGGGCATTTTTGTGCATCAAAGGTAAAGCCCTGCAAATTCTCTCTTTTATACACTTTCAATTGATTTGCCGAGCCCCACGCCCATGAGCCTCCGGCCCTCCCAATGGCTTCCAAAATGGCTTTGTCTGCCTGAAGGCTGTCTGCCCACAACGGTCCAACGCGCAGATCACCAAACAAGGTAGCCCCAACAATGAAATTGGCTCCTCCGCTCCAGTCTCCTTCAATAGCAATCTTTCGAGCCCTGTAAGTCTGCCTGCCCGGGATGTGAAACACTTTGTAATTATCGTGCGTTGCCCTCACTCCAAAAGATTCCATTACGTTTAAGGTAAGGTCTATGTATGGTTGGCTTGCCAAACGTTCTACCTCCAATATGGAGTCTTCTTCTGCTAAAGGAAGGGCCATAAGCAAACCGCTCAGAAATTGCGAACTGCCTCCCGCGTTAACTTTGTACTTTCCGCCACGCAAAGGACCTTGTACTAGGAGTATAGGGCGAGACAAACTCAAAGAAGGATCACCCGATTCCCATCGTCCCGTTTCTTTTAAATTTTCTTTAATAGACAACGCCGGCAGCGTATTCAGGCTTTCAGACCAGCAACCCAACTCCCTCAACCCTTCAATAACAAAGTCTATAGGTCTGGAAATTAGCGTTGTTCGCCCTCTTAAACAATATATATAAGGCGATAAAGCAAGAATGGGAGCAAACATTCTCAACGCCAATGCAGACTCTCCGCAATCCAGTTGACGACGTGAAGAGTCCCTTCCCGGAGGTGCCACATTGGGCCATATGTCTTCTTTTACAAATTGAGATCCCACAGAACGTACCACACGATAGGCTGCCTGAACGTCTTCACACACTTGCCTTCCGTCTTTGGGCCAAGCTCCTTTTAATAAGGTTTCACGGCCGGCCAAAAATATGGCTGCCAAAACCCGAATGCTCATGCTTTTTGATGGTGGCAAAGAAACCTTACCCTTTAATTGACCGTTTGATATTGTAATCATGTTTTATATATAGATAGATATGCAAAGATAACATTTACCTAAAAAAGACTAACTTTGTGAGATAAATTTTGATTTTAACCCTTTATTATGAAAACTGTATTGAGCGGCATACGTTCTACCGGTCACCTGCATTTGGGCAACTATTTTGGTGCACTCAGAAATTTCATAGAGCTGCAGCATAAAGCCCGTTGTTTCTTTTTTATAGCAGACCTTCACTCCCTGACCACGCATCCAAAACCGGAAGACAACCGTTCCAATATAAAAATCATCTTATCGGAATATTTGGCATCCGGCCTGGACCCCGACATTTCTGTTTTGTTCATTCAAAGCAGCGTTCCGGAAGTGAGTGAGTTGTTTGTACTGCTAAACATGTTGGCATACAAGGGAGAGTTGGAACGTACGGCTTCTTTTAAAGACAAGATACGAAAAAACCCAGGGAACATAAATGCCGGACTGCTTACCTATCCGGTCCTGATGGCATCGGACATACTCATTCACAGAGCCCACTGGGTGCCGGTAGGGAAAGATCAGGAACAGCATCTTGAAATTGCGCGTGTACTGGCTCGCAGGTTTAACAACATGTACGGTGTTTCTGTTTTTCCGGAACCCCAAGCCTATAATTTTGGGGAAGACCTGGTAAAAATCCCCGGTTTGGACGGAACGGGAAAAATGGGCAAAAGTGAAGGCAACGGTATTTACTTAATTGATGACGAGAAAACCATCAGAAAAAAAGTGATGAGAGCCGTTACAGACTCGGGGCCTGTGAAACCAAACAGCCCCATGGGACCGGAAATTGCCAACCTGTTTACCCTCCTGTCTGTTGTTTCGGAACCGGATGTGGTAACCCATTTCAAGGAACAATACAACAGTTGTACCATACGCTACGGAGATTTGAAAAAGCAGCTGGCAGCCGATATTTGCAAACACACACTCCCTATAAAAGCGAAAATTGAAGAAATCTACAACAACGAACCCTACCTTAAACAAGTAATGGAACAGGGAGCAGAAAAAGCCCGCACCTCTGCCCGCCAAACCTTGGAATTAGTACGGGAAGCCATGGGAGTCAAACTGTTCTAAATGATTAGCCAGACCACTATAGAGAGCATCCTGAATGCAGCTTCTATTGAAGAGGTTATTGGTGAATACGTTACTTTAAAAAAACGTGGCGCCAACTTGGTGGCTTGTTGCCCTTTCCATAACGAGAAAACACCTTCTTTTACCGTATCTCCTTCCAAGGGTATATTTAAATGTTTTGGATGCGGTAAAGCCGGTAACGTGATCCGTTTTATCATGGAGCACGAACATTTGTCGTATGTTGAAGCTTTGAAATTTTTGGGGAACAAATACAACATCCCCGTTGAAGACAGAGAAGAGACCCCGGAAGAAGCTCAATCACGCATGCGCAGAGACAGCATGCTGGTTGTCAATGAATATGCACAAAAATTTTACAGCCAATACCTCCTGGAAGAACAGAGAGGAAAAGACATAGGATTGAGTTACCTAACCGAACGTGGTTTTACAGAGTCCATTATCAGGCAATTTGGACTGGGGTTTGCCCCTTCGGAAAAAGACACATTCACACAAACGGCAATGGCAGCCGGATACAAACAGGAGTTGTTGATCGCTACCGGGCTAACCATTCACTATCCTGCCGCTGCGGGAAGAGCAGAAGGATGGGCAGACCGATTCCGGGATAGGGTCATGTTTCCTATTCATTCGTTAAGTGGAAGGGTGATTGGCTTTGGTGGAAGGTCTTTGCAAAGCAGTAAACAGACTGCCAAATATGTGAACTCACCCGATAGTGAAGTATACGATAAAAGCCGTTCGCTATACGGGTTGTATTTTGCCAAACAACATATAAGCAGACAACAGGCATGTTACTTGGTAGAAGGATATACAGATGTACTGTCTTTGTATCAAGCCGGGATCATGAACGTAGTTTCTTCTTCCGGAACCTCGCTTACAGAAGAACAAATACGGTTGATCAAACGATTTGCCCGGCAAGTTGTTGTACTGTATGACGGAGATGATGCAGGCATAAAAGCTTCTATCAGGAGTATAGACATGATACTGGCAGAAGGATTACAAGTAAAGGTAGTACGTTTCCCGCAGGGCGAAGACCCCGATTCTTATGCCCGTACGCACAGTTCACAAGAAATACTCCACTTTTTAGAAAATAACCAAGTGGATTTCATTCATTTCAAGATTTCCCTGATGGCAGAAGAAATGAAAGATCCCATAAAACGGTCTTCTCTCATACGCGAAGTAATCAATACCATTGCCATAATCCCTGATGTCATTACCCGTACCGTATATATTGAAGAATGTAGCCGACACTTAGATATAGAGGAATTGATCCTTACACGCGAAGTGTCAAGAATACGCAAGAGAAACTATTCCAAGCAAGTACAAAGAGCAAAAGCAACGCCTGCAAAAGCAGCGGAACAAGATGCGGAAGCTGCTTTCCAAAGAAAACCCTCTGAGGGTTTGCAGGGAAAAAGCGAGGTGAGCCGATGCGAAAGGGAGCTTTTGTATTACTTGCTTAAATTTGGGCAAAGTCCGTTACATGAAGAAACTACGGTAGCAGAATACATCATAGGCGCTTTGGAAGAAGACGAGCTGGAATTTCAGGATCCCCTGTTGTTACATATGTTTCGTGAATACATCCAACTTTCGGGCGATGATTTGACTCGAAGGAGGCATTTTATGAACCATTCCAACCTTGAAATGGCCCAATATGCCTTGGATTTGTTAAACAAGCCGCATCATATAAACCTAAAGGTACTCAAAGACAGCCTGCCCATAGAAGAATCTCTGCTTAAAGAAAACGTTACCAAAGCTGTTTTGGTTTATAAGTTGCGTGTAGTTTCCCATACCTGCAATAAGCTTACGGGAGAATTACGCAGAGCCCAAATGCAAGGGGAAGAAAGTAACATGAAAGAGATCATGCAAAAACTAACAGTCATGATGGAAGTAAGAAATTCATTTGCCAAAGAATTGAACAGACTGAGCTAATAAAATACATACGTGATGAAGCAAAAAGAATACAAACGTTACCTGGTAACCTCGGCATTACCTTATGCCAACGGTCCTATCCATATTGGTCACCTTGCCGGTGTTTATGTTCCGGCAGATATCTATGTACGTTACCTTCGCCTGACAGGACGTGAAGTCTGCTTTATTGGCGGATCAGACGAACACGGCGTTCCTATAACCATCAAAGCCAGACAGCTGGGTGTTACTCCACGGGAAATCGTAGATCAATATCACACGCAAATTAAAGAATCGTTTAGTAAGCTGGGTATTTCTTTTGATATTTACTCCAGAACTACTTCCGAGATTCACCACAAAACCGCCTCGGCTTTTTTTAAAAAATTGTACGACGAAGGAAAGTTTATTGAGAAAGAAACAGAACAGTTCTTTGATCCGGGTACAGGAACCTTTCTGGCAGACCGCTACATTGTAGGTACGTGCCCAAGGTGCAACCACAACCATGCTTACGGAGACCAGTGCGAAAAATGCGGCTCTACCCTTTCTGCAGAGGAACTTATAGACCCGCGTTCCTCGTTGAGTGGAGTGGTACCGGAAAAAAAGAAAACCAAGCATTGGTATCTTCCTTTAAACGAATACGAACCGTGGCTTAAAGAGTGGATTCTGGAAACGCATAAAGAGTGGAAACCCAACGTGTACGGCCAATGCAAATCATGGCTGGACAACGGTTTAAAACCAAGGGCTGTAAGCCGTGATTTAGATTGGGGAGTACCTGTTCCCATAGAAGGAGCAGAAGGAAAAGTGTTGTATGTCTGGTTTGACGCCCCCATAGGATACATTTCCAATACCATTGAATTGTTCCCGGATACGTGGGAAAAATGGTGGAAAGATAAGGATACCAAAATGGTCCACTTTATTGGTAAAGATAACATTGTGTTCCATTGCATTGTGTTCCCGTCTATGCTTAAAGCCCACGGTGAATTTATTGTGCCCGATAACGTACCGGCAAACGAATTCCTAAATCTGGAAGGAGACAAGATATCTACCTCTAACAATTGGGCCGTCTGGTTGCATGAATATTTAGAGCGCTTCCCAAACAAGCAAGACGTATTGCGCTACACGCTATGCGCTACCATGCCGGAAACAAAAGACAACGATTTTACATGGAAAGACTTCCAGGCCCGCAACAATAACGAATTGGTAGCCATACTCGGCAATTTTGTAAACCGTGCCGTAGTGCTTACCCACAAATACTGTGACGGTGTAGTACCCACATGCAATGCGCTCACAGAATACGATAAAGAAATTTTATCTCAAATCCCAAAGACTATAGAATCCTTGGAGTCTCACCTGGAACATTACCACTTTAGGGAAGCTCTGAAAGATGCTATGAGCCTGGCACGGCTGGGCAACAAATACCTGGCCGACACAGAGCCTTGGAAGGTAGCTAAAACAGATATGGAGCGAGTACAAACCATCCTGAACATTGCCTTGCAGATCTGTGCCCGGCTTACTATTGCTCTGGATCCGTTCCTGCCCTTCACCACGGAAAAACTCCGTGGTATCTTGAACATGCCTGCGGCCCTACCTTGGTCGCGTTTTCGGGACGAGGTATTGCTAGCCCCGGGCTTTACACTGAATGACCCGGTATTGCTGTTTGAAAAAATAGAAGACACTACCGTTCAGGCAGAAGTGGACCGCTTAACAAAAGGCTCGGCCGCAACAGAAACCACTGCTGCTGCCGTTACAGAAATTATTGCGGCTTTTCCCGAATGTACTTTTGAAGAATTTAGCAAAATGGATATCCGCGTGGCCACAGTGCTTGCGGCTGAGAGAGTACCCAAAACAGATAAATTGCTAAAAATCACTATAGATACCGGATTGGACACACGTGTTATTGTATCGGGTATCGCAGAACATTATTCGCCGGAAGATCTCATTGGACGTCAGGTGTGCATGCTGGCCAATCTGGCACCCAGAAAAATACGCGGCATTGAATCTAAGGGCATGATCCTCATGGCTCAGGAACCGGACGGTTCTATGAGCATTGTTTCACCTGAAAAAGAAATGAAAAATGGATCCGTTGTCAACTAATAAAAAACAGAAGAGACGAAATAATTCCCTCAGCCGTTTTGTCAGGTATTACTTTTACTTGAGAAAAGACAAGGAAAACGAACTGGAAACAGTAGCCAATATCAGAGCCGGAGTAGAGTTTAAAGGTGCCAGTTTGTGGATCCTTATTTTTGCCATACTCATTGCTTCTCTGGGGTTGAATATTAATTCAACAGCCGTGATCATTGGTGCCATGTTAATCTCACCGCTTATGGGCCCCATTATTGGTATGGGTCTGTCACTGGGAATCAACGATTATGAGTTGTTAAAAAGGTCTATGAAGAGTTATTCGGTAGCCACCGTCATCAGTATCATAACGGCTACGATTTTCTTCTTTGTATCGCCTTTTGACCAACCTCAATCAGAAATTTTGGCCCGTACCTCTCCCACTATTTACGATGTATTTATTGCCTTGCTTGGAGGTTTGGCCGGGTTTATAGCCTTATCTACAAAAGACAAAGGCAATGTAATCCCGGGAGTAGCCATTGCAACAGCCCTTATGCCTCCGCTCTGTACTGCCGGGTACGGCATTGCTATTGGCAGTATGCGGTTCTTCTTGGGTGCTTTCTACCTGTATTTTATCAATACCGTTTTTATTGTGGTGGCTACTTTTCTGGGTACCCGCATACGAGGTTATTCTCCCAAGGTTTTCCAGGAAAAGCGGCGAGAACTGGCCGTGAAACGTTACATTCTGGCTATTGTAATTGTTACTATGGTTCCCTCGTTAATTTTAACCATCAATATCATCAGTACAACCTTCTACGAAAGCGACGCCAACCATTATATTGATAAGGCTTTTTCCTATCCGGGTACTCAAATTATCAGCCGTACCATTTCCTACAAAGACAAATGCATAGACATAATGCTCATAGGAAACGAAGTACCGGAAGAATCCTTGTCTTTGTCCAAGAAACAAATGGAAGAATACAGGCGTCTGCAGGGTTCGCGCCTTACCATTGTACAGGGGGGTGGAGAAAGGCTCAACTTAGATGCCATCCGTTCTTCCGTCATGGAAGATTTCTATAAAAAAAGCGAGCAACAACTGCTTGACCGCCAGGCTGCTATTGATACACTTCAGGATAAACTTGCTTCTTACAAACGTTACGAATGGTTGAGCAACGAGCTTATGCAAGAACTGGTAGTGCTTTATCCGGCAGCCAAGGAATTATCCATCTCACATGCCGTTAATGTAACGGCAGGGAGTACCGGCGGAACAGCAGACACCCTTACTATTGCTGTTATCAAGTTTGATTCCATCCCTGCCGCCAAAGACCTGGCCATCATCAAGGAGTGGATGAAAACACGCACCAACACACAGAAGCTGCGCCTGATCACAGAAGAGTAGCACGGCACTATTTGCCCAATACCCAAGCAAAAATAAGAGGTGCGACAATGGTTGCGTCTGATTCAATAACGTAGCTGGGCGTATCCACATCTAATTTACCCCAGGTTATCTTTTCGTTTGGGATACAGCCCGAGTATGAACCGTAAGAGGTAGTAGAGTCGGTAATCTGACAGTAATACCTCCATTTTAGAATGTTTTCTTTCTCTAAATCTTGTTCAAGCATTGGGGCTACACACATAGAAAAATCTCCTGCTATACCGCCACCAATTTGGAAAAATCCTATACCTTGTCCAATGGCATTTTTTTCATAAAAATCAGCCAACCACACCATGTACTCAATACCATTCTTTACAGTAGATGCTTGTAACTCCCCTTTAATTACGTATGAAGCAAAAATATTGCCCATGGTTGAATCTTCCCATCCGGGAACAACTATGGGTAAGTTACGCTCTGCTGCCGCCAATACCCACGAGTTTTTTGGGTCTATTTCGTAATCGTTTTCTAACACTCCGCTCAACAGAAGCTTGTACATATATTCGTGAGGGAAATAGCGCTCGCCCTTTGCTTGAGCATCTTTCCATATCTTTTCAATATGATGCTGAATCTTACGGAACGCTTCCTCTTCGGGAATACAGGTATCCGTTACACGGTTGTATTTATTTAATAAAAGCTCCAGCTCATCTTGCGGTGTTAAGTCACGGTAGTTTGGTATCCTCTTGTAGTGTGAATGGGCTACTAAATTCATCACGTCCTCCTCTAAGTTGGCTCCGGTACAACTAATAATATCCACTTTCCCTTGACGGATCATTTCGGCCAGAGATATACCCAGTTCAGCCGTACTCATAGCACCGGCAAGCGAGATTAACATTTTTCCCCCTGCCGTCAAATGTGCGTCGTAACCTTTGGCAGCATCCACCACGGTAGCAGCATTGAAATGTAGAAAATTGGTTTCTAAAAACTGAGAAACAGGGCCTTTTTTAATTTCCATTGTTACTATTATTAAGTGTTTAAATTCAATGCAAAGTTAATAATAAGTGCTTAGTGCGACGCACTATAATCATTGAATATAGTTTCCAGCTCCTCCAAGGAGCGATAACGGGTAAGAGCCAGCATAAGGAGGATTCTGGCTTTTTGCGGGCTGAGCATACCGCTAACCAACTGGCCCGCAAAGGGATCTTCTACACCATACGTTACTCCGCCTTGTGACGCACGTGTGGCACGCACCACAAAAACGCCTTGTTCCAGGCAGTTGTAAATACTTGCTTCTATGGGGCGAGAATAATTCCCGTGCCCTACTCCGGCAATCACAATCCCATCTACTCCGCTTGCCAACAAGGCATCCAGCGCCGTAGAAGGAGCATCGGCATATGAAGCTACTATTTCTACTCTGGGGAAAACACCGCGTTGGAGGTCCTGTGCCAGTTGCTTCAGCTGCTCTGTTGTGCATTTTAGAGCTGTTTTCGCTCCCAAAGCCTGCGTTCTAAAGAACTGAACCCGGCCTCCTCTGACGGTACCCATCGGCCCAAAATCCGGGCTTTCAAAGGCATGGGGGTTGACCGTATTCATTTTAGTAAATTCAGAGGCAGCAAAAATATAATCGTTCATAACGGCCAGCACACCCATTGTCCCTGCAGAGGGTTCTGTGGCCAGACAAACGGCATTGTACAGGTTGGCCGGCCCATCTGCTCCCAGATTGTTTGCCGGGCGCATAGATCCGGTAAAGACAACCGGCTTGTTATGCCTTAGAATAAGGTCCAGAAAAAAGGCCGTTTCTTCCATGGTATCCGTACCGTGCGTAATGACTACTCCGTCGCACAGAGAATGGATAAAAAGTGAATCTATTACTTGAGCCATCCGTATCCATAGGTCTACGGTTATATGTTGGCTGGCAATGTTGCACAGTTGTAATCCGGTAATGTGTGCGCGTTCCGTTATTTCAGGAACCTGCGCAATAAGAGTTTCCACGGTAAGCTGCGCCGGATTATAGGCAGCCTCTGTGATAGAAGAAGCCATGCCGGCAATAGTTCCTCCCGTTGCTATGATACAGATCTTGGGTTTGTACATTATCGCATGGGATTTGTGAGCTACAGCATGAGACTCTAATATCCAAAGCATTAGGAAAAGAAAGACGAGAACACGTTTTACAGACATAATCTATTTGTTTATCTTTGTTGACTTTACGCAAAAATAAGGATTTTTTGGATTTGCTGAATCTTGTTCTTCTCTCTATTGGTCTGGCTATGGATGCCTTTGCCGTATCTGTATGCAAAGGAATGGGGCAACCTAAAATGCAATGGACCAATGCCTTTAAAGCCGGTTTGTATTTTGGTTTGTTTCAGGCCGTTATGCCGCTAATAGGATACCATGCCGGGCTTAGCTTCCACCACATGATTCAGGCCATTGACCATTGGATTGCTTTTGGTCTTTTAGGTTTTATTGGAGGAAAGATGGTAGTAGACTCTTTCCGCTGTAACAGAGAAACCAATTGTTCCTTTGGAACCCGCTCCATGCTGGTACTGGCCGTAGCTACCAGTATAGATGCACTAGCCGTAGGTATTACCTTGGGCTTTACAGATGTGAATATAATTACTGCCATACTCCTGATTGGAGCAGTCACTTTCGTTCTTTCGTTTATTGGTGTTCGTCTGGGGTATGTTTTTGGCAAACGTTTTAGCACTTGGGCAGAATTTGCCGGAGGTATTATTTTATTCTTGATAGGTGTGAAAATCTTGATTGAGCACTTGAGCCATCCGCACTAAAAGCCATTTTATTTTTTATTAAGTATAATAAGTGCAGCTATTACACCGGGAACCCATCCGGCCAACGTCAGCAAAAAGACTATTAAAATAGATCCGCAGCCTTTTCCTAAAACAGAAAGAGGCGGACATATAATAGCCAGTAAAGCCCTCCAAAAAGACATAGTACCTACCGTTTAGAAGGTAAAGGTACAAAGAAAAAAGCACTTACAACTTACGTTACAAGCGCTTTTCCAGATACATATTCAAGTTTTTTGAACTGCTCCTCATCAAGGACTTGAACCTTGGACCCCCTGATTAACAGTCAGGTGCTCTAACCAACTGAGCTAATGAGGAATTCTTAAGGAGTGCAAATATAAACGGTTTTTCCTGAAAGAGCAAAATCTTTTCAAAAAAAGTGTAAATTTGTCCAACTTATGGATACATCTCTGCTTTCACTCCATTGTATAGAATTGCTTCGCACAAACAACAGGGTTTCCTTAGGAAACATGGGAAGTTTTATGGCGGAAGATACTCCGGCCACACTCACTCATAATGCACATGTGCTGCTACCACCGGGAAGGCGGATTTTTTTCCGAGAAAGTGAAACCTGGAATGATGGATTGTTAGAGAAAGCCTATGATAATCCGGAAGAGCTAAAGACTTTGCTGTCAGAAGTTTCCAGAAAGCTGACCCGCGAAAAATCGGTTACGCTGGAGGGTTTTGGCAGACTAAGACGTACACGGGAAGGAGATGTCTTTTTTGTAATGGATAAGAGTGTTTCTGTTAATCCCAACGAGTTTGGTCTTGTCCCACTGTCTATGAGTCCACTCTCTACGCCCTCAAAAGTAAAATGTACGCTTTCAGACCCACTGCAGGAAGATACCCGGGAAGAGAAACAAGAAACTGAAAGCAAAGGCGGTACAAAAACCACGGCCGGTGAAGTCAAAACGGATCGCAAAGCAAGCAAAGGAGTAGCCGTATTCCTGACTATCCTTTTACTATTGATTTTATGCCTGCTTTTAGTTTATGTTTTTAAAGATTTTTTAAGACCTGTTTTAGAAAAAATTCTTTACTCTGCAGAAGAACGGCTGTTACTCTAACTCAAAAATATTTCATGATAACGTGAATGGCAAGTCTTTCATCGCGGTTAACCGTAAATGAAAAATGATCAAAATGTGGCCTTCGAAGGCCTTTGAGGGTATAGTTGGAAAAGCCGAAGCCTTCCTTTGGGATACCCAGAAAATTCAAGGTAAGTTTTTCGTTACCGTCTTCATCGTCCAGTACCGTTAACCCATAAGTCCCCGGACAAACAGGAATATCAACCTTCACGGTTGTGCACATAAGGGTATCTTTATCAAGATATCTTGCAGCAAAGGGTTTTTCTTCCCTGTAATTATGATCATTATCAAAAATGGCTATACATAAACGCCCCGACGTATTTTGCACGTTGGATATGGTGATCTCTAAAACCTGAGCTTTAATAGATTGGGAAACACACATGAAAACCATCAAGATAAATAATGATGGAGCAATTCTCATTGCGGTAAAGCGTTAGGTGAAAAAAGGGATTCCCGGTATTTTTGTCCCGTTTCTAATTGGTTTACTATCATCTCGGACACGCGACCGTTTTTGACATTTTCCATAGTCGTATGGTATGCAAAATAAGAGGTTTCTGTAATTTTCTTATAATCAGAAGTAATCCTAATCCTGTGCAACTTATCGGAGAAATCGTAATATTCTGTTTTATAACACAGGTAGTTTTCCTTATCTATATAGCTCACAGACCTGCTGTATCCGTTAGCTCTTTTGATGACCTGATCCTTTCCTTCTGCCTGAACAATCCAACATTCCTTGCCTTCGTATGTATCGGACCCTTTCAGTTCGTAATGAAAGTCAGCATGGTTGGGTTTGCTCATGTCTGCGTTGGTAAATTCCGAGCCCATAAAGCTTTTACCTCTTTCCGCACTAATAATCCGGCGAACTTTCTTTAAAGCCGGCATGTAGATCCACATATCATCCTCTTTCTCTTCGTAATCGTAAATTAACAAGGCTGTCCCTTTTACATCGGACGGCGCCGTAAAGCGAATCAGCGTTTTAGTAACGTCGTTAAACTGGCCGGTTATCATAGTAAGTTGTCTTACCCGCTCGCTACCTCTGCTGTCACGAATGTTTATGGTAAAATCCATAGTCATAGAAGAAAGGTCAATCACATCGGCTGCCTTTTTACTTATCTGATCTGCAGATTGGGCAAAAAGCCCCCAGCCGGAAGAAAGTAGCCATAAAGCGGTTATGAATACACCAACCTTACGTTTTATAAAGAGTCTATTATTTTGACTTGGTTTCATATTT
>JAAZIA010000021.1 GCA_012510445.1 Bacteroidales bacterium | reverse complement strand
GTCAAAACACTTCGCACAATCAAAGCTCTTTACTCAAGCCAAGCACTTCACAAAGTCAAAACACTTCGCACAATCAAAGCTCTTTACTCAAGCCAAGCACTTCACAAAGTCAAAACACTTCGCACAATCAAAGCTCTTTACACATACCAAATGCTTCACACAAGAAAAACGCGTTGTACAAGCAAAGTGCTTTGTTCAGGCAGTACGATTTTAACATCAAGCCTGCACGCGATTCCCGTCCTTTCTTTTCGCAGTTCTTAAAGCTAAGCCGTTTGAGAAAAATAAGGGATTCGTTTGGTATAGCCTCCACGCCTTTTTTTGAAGTAGGCTATCTGATTGTGTGGCTTACCCTGGCGCAGGTTCTGTTGCTGGCTTTTGTGTTGATTCTGGTTCCCTTATTTTTTAAACAAATCCCGGGCCGTACCAAATGGCCTCCTTTGCTGTATTTTGCAGCCATAGGCACGGGGTATATGTTTGCCGAGATCCTGTTCATTCAGCAATTCTCTCAATATTTTGGAAGCACGCTTTATGCAGCTTCGGTCGTTCTGGGGGCCATGCTCCTTTTTTCCGGGGCAGGGGCTGCATTCTCGCAACGCATACTCCGTTCCGGAGAACGTATGAAAGTACTGGCCATAGCCATTGCAGTAGTACTTTCCTTATTGGCTCCCGGTTTGCCCGTTGTGCTTAACGCTACAACGGGAGCTCCGTTTGTGGTAAAAGGACTGCTTTGTGTTTTTCTGATTGGTCCCGTTGCATTCCTTATGGGTATGATGTTCCCCTGTGGTATTCGTGTACTATCCTTGGGAGGAGAAGAAGAAATGATTCCCTGGGCCTGGGGAGTTAACGGTACGTTTTCTGTCATAAGTACCGCCCTGGCCACCATCGTAGCCGTAGAAGTCGGATACCCTTTTGTCTTGTGGGGAGCCGGTTTTGCGTACCTTATAGCCGGTTTAGTTTGCAAATCACGTGTTTTTTCTAAATTTGTTTCTTAAATCATTACTTTTACGTTATGAAAAAACTACTTTTATTATTCGTTTTAGGCATGTTCTCTATGCCCCTGGTAGCACAAAATGCCAACAAAATTGAAGGCATTTGGTGGAATGAAGAAAAGACAACCAAAATCCACGTTGAGCTAAAAGATGGAAAGTACATTGGTACCGTTGTTTATATGATCCCCGAAAAGTACGAAAACGGAGAAGCTCCCAAGGACAAGAACAATCCCGATCCGGCTCTGCAAAGCCGCTCGATTGTTGGTCTTCAGCTTCTGGACGGTTTTGTATTCAACGAGCGGAGGAATGAATGGAAAGACGGCACCATCTACGATCCCGAATCCGGCAAAACATATTCTTGCTTTGCCAGACTGGAAGGCGATGACCTTATGAAACTCCGTGGCTTTGTAGGCGGCATGCGCATGCTCGGCCGCACATCACAATGGTTCCGCACCGAACTGTAAGCCTTCACTCCACAGTAAGTGCTACGGTTGCATTGAACGCTTTAACAGGACTATCAGTGAGGAAGAACTCAGCATCCAACGGTTCTCCTCAATGGAGCAGCTACAGTGCATTATTGAGATTTCATCGGAAACTACAATAGAGAGTGGATGATAAACAGGCTCAAATATATGTCACCACAGGAATACTTGGATTAAATACAATGTAAACATATTTTCGACATTAGCCCTATTCTCGTTTCCAATAACGTACCATCTGACATTCCAGGTGACCCAGTTTGTGTCCTTAATAGCTTATAAAAATCTGATACAATACAAACTAGTTATGAATATAATAAAATATAACCTAGTTTTTTTTATCTTTTACTCTGGATTTCTAACACTGAGTATATTCTTATTCGATAGACCTGCTTGGCGTCATATGATTTCTGTTGTCATAGTTTCATTTATTATGGTCTTAGTGTTTTACTTATTTGATCGTCATCAAGAAAGAAAAGAGAAGAATAAACAGGAGTAATATATTCTATTGAGAAATCATATCGTCTTTGATTTTATTGGGTATTCTAGCCATAGTGGTTGATTTGACACTGTAAAGGTTGGAAGTGCTAAAAAGCACTGTCAATTTTATTATATCCACATACACAGTGGATTACAATCTTTTCGTCAAAAATAGCTACTTCCTACCCTTCCGGAAAAGTGGCAATTCATGTAAAGGTAGGAGGTGATAAAAAACGCCGCCTTTCCTTTTATACACTCACATATAGCGAGTTACACGATTTCGCAAAAAATAGCAACTTCCTACCTTTACATATGCATGTGCTGCATCCCCGGTTCCGGACGTGATGCAGCTACAGTTCGACGCAACCAGACGTCAGAGGCGGTTATTATGGAACGGCTGTGGAAAGTGGTAAGTAGTTAAAAACGGAAAAACATCTCTAACTAATAGGCTGACAGTGCATTACGTAATTATACAACAATATTGTTACTTACCACCCTCCTACCTACCTATCCTCTCTCACCAAATTGCAGAAAATTAGTGCGTCGCACTAAGCACTTAACCCCTTGTATTATAGCTGATTACTCGAAACGTGCCCTAGGGGCACGTTTTTAGTAACCTGCAGTCAATCAGCAAATTAACCCCCGAGTGCGACGCACTCCAATGCCCCCAGGCGCATTCCGACACGCTCAAGTGCTCCCAGCCAAGCAAGCATATACCCCCAGCCAACCACTTCCAGATATGCCCAAACGGCAATTCAATACCAGCCAAGCAAGCATATACCCCAGCCGCACTCAAATGTCCCCAAAAGCAAGGCTGCGGATTTCGCTTCCGCAGCCTTGCTTTCTTTAATTAGGTTTAGGTTTGTGGTGTGACCCAGGAGGGACTCAAACCCCCGACTTTCAGAACCGGAATCTGACGTTCTATTCAACTGAACTACTGGGCCGTTTCTCAAGGGATGGCAAAGATACGTAGAAACTTCAACTTTGAAAAAAAATGTATATTTGACCCATGAATGCATACGTATTTCCGGGCCAGGGTGCCCAATTTACCGGTATGGGAAAAGAGCTGTACGATGCAAACCCCAAAGCCAGAGCGCTTTTTGAAGAAGCCGATGAGGTCTTGGGTTTTTCTCTTTCCCAAATCATGTTTATCGGATCTGCAGAAGAATTAAAACAAACAAAAGTCACACAACCGGCCATTTTTTTACACTCTGTGGCTGCGGCAGCTTGTCAAGAAGATTTCGCGCCCCATATGGTTGCAGGCCACTCCTTAGGAGAGTTTTCTGCCCTCGCCGCTACAGGGGCTTTGTCGTTTAAGGAAGGGCTATTGCTTGTCAGCGAAAGGGCACAAGCCATGCAGCTGGCCTGTGAAAAAGAACCTTCTGCCATGGCGGCAATTATCAATTTGGCCGAGGAGAAAGTGGAGGAAATTTGTGCTCAGGTACAACAGTCTACCGGTATAGTCATTCCCGCCAACTACAACAGTCCAGGACAGATAGTTATTTCAGGAACTGTAGCCGCTGTGGAGCTTGCCTGCCGGTTGATGAAAGAAGCCGGTGCCAAAAGGGCGCTTGTGCTTCCTGTAGGAGGAGCCTTTCATTCTCCGCTCATGGAAGGAGCCCGTCAATCGCTGGAAACTGCCATTGATAACGCCCGTCTGACCACTCCGGTTTGTCCCGTTTATCAAAATGTGGACGGCCTGCCCCATACAGACCCGGACGAGATCAAAGAGAACCTAAAAAAACAACTTACCTCACCCGTCAGATGGACATTGACCGTACGCAATATGGTCTCTGACGGAGCCCGCACCTTTACCGAACTGGGACCGGGAGCAGTGTTAACGGGATTGATAAAAAAGATTGTCCCTGAGCTATTTATTTAGTATCTTTGCAATCCTTTTGATCATTGGTCCAACATGACTGATACACAGTTGATTGTTACACACTTCTGTATCCCGGAGCGTGTCACTCGGGTGGCAACTCTGGGAGAAGGTTTCATAAACGATACATTTCTGGTAGAAACTTCCGAAAAGCAGAAATACATTCTGCAACGGAAAAACAGTTCTATTTTTCCCAACGTACCGGGGATGATGGATAACATCAGTAAAGTAACCCAGCATATTTTGTCCAAAGGCGGAATTACATTCCGGCTGATTGCCACTAAAGAAGGCAAGTGGTACCACAAGGAAAGCCCGGGAACAAACGCCGATAGTACAACACCAAATGAAAATGCTGGTAGTGCAATGCCAGAAGCAAAACCCGAAAGTGCTCTACCAGATGCAAAGCCAGGTAGTGCAATGCCAGAAG
>JAAZIA010000020.1 GCA_012510445.1 Bacteroidales bacterium | reverse complement strand
CGGAGAGGCAGCTTTCGAGGATGCAGCGGTCGGAGAGGCAGCTTTCGAAGATGCAGCGGTCGGAGAGGCAGCATGCAGAGGTGTCGCCACCGCAAACGCCACAAACGCACTTGCCTGCCAAGTCGGTTTTTTCGCCCTCGCCGGATCAAAAGGTGTTTATGTTTCTGCGGGTGCTTGATTTTCCTGTTGAAGTGGTAACCAAGCAAGGGAGGCGCTATCAGCGTATGGATTGCCGTCTGTTATCGTATTCTTGGGACGGATACCGTCAGTGGTCGGGTAGGGAAAAGCTGGTGGTGTATGTAGCGGATGACGTGGAGGCCAAGAAGGTCGAGGTGGCCGAGGTGGCCAACCTGTCACACGCGACCAAAATATCTGGTGAGGCCAAAGTGTCTGCTGCGACTAAAGAGCACAATGCGACGAAAGAGCTTGGTACGACCAAAGAGCCATGGCTCCCCGGGGATTTGTTTGTCACATACAGTAAAGCATTTTCATTCAGAGAACAAAACGAGAGTAAGCATGCAGCAGCAAGACCATTTTTCGAAAAACGTGAGTTTGATTATGGAGAATACATGGCCGACAGGGAGTTTTACTATCGCTCTTACGTATATAATTATAAGCGTATCGATGGAAAGTTAACGATTAAAGAGCGATTGTTGCGACTGCGAGTTCCGTTAACGGCCAACTGGGGGCAACAAACGACTCGGCAAACAAGCAAACGAAATACGCATACATGGGTACAGCAGCAAGTTTGGCAGAAAAACCAGCAGACAGCGGCACAGCAGCAAGCGCAGCATCCAACAGCAGAGCAGAGCAACCAGCAGACAGCGGCACAGCAGCAAGCGCAGCATCCAACAGCAGAGCAGAGCAACCAGCAGTCAGCGGCACAGCAGCAAGCGCAGTATCCAACAGCAGAGCAGAGCAACCAGCAGTCAGCGCAGCGAAGTGAGCGGGCAGGTAAGTTGCTTGCGGGGATTTGCCTTGGGGACAGAAGCGGTTTAGAGAAAGAGGTTCGGGATCGATTCAACAAGACGGGGGCGGGACATGTTCTGGCGGTTAGCGGTTTGCATGTGGGAGCGTTGTATGGAAGTTTGGTTTGGATTTTAGGAATCGGAGGTCGTTTAAGGGAGCGAAGACGCTACAGGCATACAAGAAAACATAGGCAACCTACGCAGTTTGCTGAATCTGCGAAACCGAGCCTGTCAAAAAATGAACTTCTATTGTGGCAGAAACTTGTACTTAAAACGTATTCAATTAAGCGAGGTGTGTGGGTTCATATACCGGCACTCATTCTTATTTGGGCGTATGCATTAGTAGTTGGATTGAGTACCAGCGTAGTACGTGCTGCTTTGATGTTGACGGTTTATGGTATTGCTAAAATCCTGGGCCACAGAGCCTCTGGTTTGAACGTTTTGTGTATTGCAGCATTAGTACTTGTCATTATTGAACCTAAGTATTTGTTTGATTTGGGGTTCCAACTTTCCTTTACTGCAGTATTGAGCCTGATATTATTTTTCCCCTTGTTTCGTAACATGCTAAGCATCCGAAAAGTGTTTCCGAGGTATTTGTGGGAGCTTTTCTGCTGCTCGTTGTCTGTGCAAATTGGGACTTTGTGGCTTACGTGGGGAACGTTTGGTACGCTGCCGGTCTATTCACTTTTTTGCAATATGATCATAGTACCGCTTGCTACTTTAATTCTGTATTCATTTCTGGCCTACCTGATAGCTTTTTGCAGTGTGTATACTTTAGTATTGTTGCGGGCCATAACAGATTTTATGCATGGGTTGGCAGATGTAATGGATAGGGTAGTGAACTTTTTCCTTTCTCTGCCTTTTAGTGTTATTGACTATCAGCCCTGTTTAATTGAGCAGCTACTCATATTATGGTGTACGCTGTACCTTTATTGTGTATTGCACCATAGAGAGCGGCGGTTAGATTCAATCTAGCGCGCCAAAAAAATTTAAGAAAACGTATTTATTTGGAATACAAAGTGTTATAAAGATGTTGAAAAAAGTTGGCGCACTAGATTGAATCTAAAATGCGCCAAAAAAAGAAATTTTATGTGGTTTCATATTAGTGTACAAGGAAATAAGGGGCAAAGTATGTTTTGGACCAATAAAGAAATACTTCATGCCATTGACCTTTTGGGAGTTTATAGTCATTTGCATAAAGTAAGTGTTCTTGCTTATCAGTTTTTGTCAAATCATTACCATTTGATAGTAGCCTGTGAAAAGCCAACAGATTTTATGCGTGGGTTCCGGATTAGTTATTCACAGTACTTTAATTCTAAATACAATACATCAGGTTCTGTTGGAAAGCATCACTATTCGTGCGGGACAATTTCAAACTATACCAAATTGGAAGACAGACTGATTTACGTTTTGAGAAATTCTGTCAAACATGGAATTGAAGAGCATCCGTATTGCGATCCCTACAATTCTGCTCAATTTTATTTTTTTAAAGAGCGTAATATGTATGATCCTGAAAAACTGAAATTGGCAGGAAGGAAGTGCAGGCTTAACAATAGCAATTATTATATTCCGGAACATTTTCTACTTGACTCTAAAGGGCATATTTATCCGCGTAGTTTTTTGGATTTCAGGATAGTAGAAAACATATTGAAGCCCTACTCCAATTATTTGCAGAAAATTTCATCACCTTCAGAAAAAGAAATTATTGCAAACAATGGGAAACATCCAACTCCTATAAAAATAAAAATGAACGATCTGCTGCTTAGCGAAAAAGTAGTAGAACTTATTAAACCAAGAACCATACTTTCTTTAAATAACGACGAGGTGGTATCATTATGCCGGAGATTCAGAAAGAGCCGGTCGGTATCTGTCAGGCAATTGAGCAGGGTTTTTGGAATTCCAGAAACAAGTCTGCGCAGGTTGCTTTCTATGTAAATGGCGCACTTTAGATTCAATCTAGCGCGCCAAAAAAAATCCGAAAAATTGTATTTATTTGGAACACAAAGTGTTGTAAGGATGTTGAAAAAAGCTGGCGCGCTAGATTGAATCTAAACCGGCAGCCGGCGTGCGAAAACTCTGAAGTTTCTGTATATTTGTGGCGCAAAATCTAAATATCATTATGGGCGGTTTTTTTGGGGTTGTATCTAAGACATCTTGCGCAAACACACTTTTTTACGGGACTGATTATCACTCACATATGGGTAATAAGAGGGCGGGAATGGCTACTATGAATGAGCAGGGAATTATTAAGAGGACCATTCATAACATAGAGAATAGCTATTTTCGGAATAAATTTGAGGATGAACTGAGTCAATTTATGGGGAACCGAGGCGTTGGGGTGATAAGCGACAGAGATCCGCAACCTATAGTTTTGCGTTCGCATTTGGGAACTTTTGCTATTGTTACGGTAGGTAAAATCAATAATCTTGAGGAGCTGGGTGCAGAGCTGCTTGATAAGGGGGTTAATTTTTCTGAATTAAGTACCGGGCAAATCAATGCCACAGAATTGGTTGCTCATTTGATTACTTTGGGGCAAACTTTTGCAGAAGGAATTCGGCTGGTCCAGGATAAGGTGAGGGGCAGCTGCAGTATGCTGATACTCACTCAGGATGGCATCATAGCTGCGCGCGATAAGTACGGAAGAACGCCCATAGCGGTAGGGATCCGCTGCAGCCAATACAGCCGTCCGGCAACCGTTGAGTTTGATGCAGACTTGCCGAGGCGAGGCGAGCAATCAGTCATGCAGAACAGTGAGCAGCAGACCGGGCAATCGACCGCGCAGGCAAGCATGCGACAGGCCTTGCAGAGCAGTGAGCAGCAAGTTGTGCAAAGTGTTGGACAGCAGGTCGTGCAGAGAAGTGGGCGATTGGATGTGCAGGACAGTGGACAGCGGGCCTTGCAGAGCAGTGGGCGATTGGATGTGCAGGACAGTGGACAGCAGGCCTTGCAGAGCAGTGAGCAGCAAGTTGTGCAAAGTGTTGGACAGCAGGTAGTGCAGAGCAGTGGGCAGAACGGTGGGCAGCCGATGGCTGGTGGGGCTGAGTTGATGGCTGTGGCGTTTGCGAGCGAGAGTTGTAGTTTTCCCAATCTGGATTTTCAATTGGTGGGGTTTTTGGGGCCTGGAGAAGCGGTTTTGGTGCAAGAGTCTCCGAGTTTCTGCTCTGTTTTGGAAGGACAGCGGCCTTTCTTTGTAGAAGAGCCACAGGTTCCAGCGTTAAAGGGAAAGGAGGTTCCAGCGTTGGAGGGGAAGGATGTCTGGCGCAATATTTCTGAGTTTCATCAAATTCTTCCGCCGCGGGAAAAGATGCAAATTTGCTCGTTCTTGTGGGTGTATTTTGGGTTTCCAACCTCGGCTTATGAAGGAATCAATGTGGAGGAGGTACGGTTTAGAAACGGTGTTTTGGTTGGAAAGGAAGACGATGTAGAGGTAGATGCCGTTTGTAGCATTCCAGACAGTGGAACGGGGATGGCCATGGGGTATGCAGTAGGGAAAGATGTTCCGTACCGTCAGGCAGTGGCCAAGTATACGCCTACGTGGCCCAGAAGCTTTACGCCCAACGATAAAGAACGCAGGAGGCTGGTGGCTAAAATGAAGTTACTGCCCAATCCGGATGTGTTGCGAGGGGCTAAAATGGTGTGTTGTGACGATTCTATTGTAAGAGGTACGCAGCTGAAGAACAATGTGCAGGTGCTCTTTAGGAACGGAGTGAAAGAGATCCATGCCCGAATATCTTGTCCGCCTATTATCAATTCCTGTCCGTACTTAAGTTTTACGAGCACACGTACAGAAATGGAACTGATTACGCGACGTATCATATACAAATTGCAACAAAAGGGAAAAGTCGCATCACAGCCGCAGTCAATAGCACAACAGCCACCGCAGAAGCAGTCGGCAGCGCAATTGCCGCAGTCAGATGATTTAAAAGCATTTATTGATGAGGGGTCTAAGGAACACCAAGCGATGATACAGGGGATTTGTGACGAGATGGGCTTCACCACGCTGAAATACAGTAGTATAGAGAATTTAATAAACTCTATAGGGTTGCCCAAAGAAGATTTATGTACGTATTGTTTTGATGGGGTCGGTTGTGGAGAATGAAAAAAATACTATATTTGAGAACATTTAACCTAACAAATCATCCCTAACTTCATGAACATCTTTGTTTCCAGCCTTAGTTTCAAGGCTAAAAAAGAAGACCTAATTGATCTATTTGCTCCTTATGGGGAGGTACTCTCTGCCCGTATTATTCTTAATAAAGAAACGCGCCGTTCGCGCGGTTACGGTTTTGTAGAAATGGCAAGTCAAGAAGAAGGTGAAGCAGCTATTGTAGCATTGAACGGATCTGAACATATGGGAAGAACCATTAATGTAGCTGTTGCCCACGATCGTCCAGCCGCACCTGTAGCTCCGGTTGAAGAACCGGAAGCAGAAAATGAAAACGAACCTAAGGATTGAACTTTATAAAACAATCCACAAAAAAAAAGCTGACCAATAAAGTCAGCTTTTTTTTATTTGGTTCCTTTAGGTACAAATAATTGGATAATTCCAATGACTGCAGATAAAATAGACACTATCAAAGAAAGCCATTTAATAACGTCTGCAATATTCATAGTTGTAGTATTAATGCTTTGAGTTAATTATTAACTAAACAGCAGTAGTTTGAAATAGACCTTGGATCCATTGTATAAGTTCAAGAAATGAGTCTATTACTAAATTAAAAAGTTTGAAGAAAAACGTAAATAGTTGTTCCATTGTTTAATTATTTTATAAGTTGTTATTGTTCTGAGTTATAGTTATTTATTTGTGAAGGTTTCTAAAACCCCAACAATTGTAGTTAGAACAGTAATTATTAGAGTAATCCAGAAAATAATATTTTCGAAGTCCAAATTGGAAAGGTTCATGGTGGAAAACAATTGTTTTTCTAGAAAAGACCCATAAAGTATGTAACTATTTTTTCTAAAATTTCAAAGATGAATCCAAATAAATTTTCAATTAAAGTGAAAAGTGCTTCCATGATGTAATAGGTTAGGGGTTAATAAAAACTAATATAGCTTTACAAAAATAATCAATCTTGTGATATATCCAACTCTCTTAGCAAATAATCTGCGTTTCCTATCTTATCTATAAGGAAAAGTACGTATCTGATGTCTACCGATATGTTTCTGCAAACGGAAGAATCAAATTCTATATCGCTCATGGTTCCTTCCCATACGCGGTCAAAATTTAACCCCAACAAGTGACCGTTTGCGTTGAGTACAGGGGAACCGGAGTTGCCTCCGCTGGTATGATTGGTGGCTATAAAGCAGACAGGAACCGTGCCGTCTGTTTCCCAACGGCCGTAATTGCGTTCTGCATGAATATTGCGTAAGGTCTGTGGGATGTTGTAGTCAAAATTATTGGGATCGTCTTTTTGCATAATGCCTTCTATGGTACTTACCGGTTTGTATACTACAGCATCTACGGGACTGTATCCGGCTACTGTACCAAAAGCTACACGTAGGGTGGAGTTGGCATCGGGGTAAAATACGCGGTCTTTGTCAAATTCCATAATGGCTTGCATCCATGTACGATACAGGAGACTTAGCTCCTGGTTGATTGCTGCTATAAGCGGCTGGATTTCGGTTCTGTTTTTTTCAACAAACGGCCGGACCAGCTTAAAGGCAATGTCGTTGCGGATAAGCTCCAGTGCCTGCTCCGAGTCTTTTGCCAGTATGTCCAAGGTTTGTTGTTCGCGGGTAAAAGCCGAGGTGGAAAAGAGGTGTTGTGCGAGCGTCCTGATGTTTTCAGGGCAGTGTGCGGCTTGGGCTGTGCGTGCTGCAGGTGCTTCGGCTGTGTGTGCTGCAGGTGCTTGGGCTGTGTGTGCTGCAGGTGCTTGGGTTGTGCGTGCAGCGGGTGCTGCAGCCGGCAAGAGGTCCGGGGTGGGCAGCAGGTCCGGGGTGTCTTGCAGGGCGGCATAAAACTCGGCAAAAAGGATTTCAAAAATTTCTTCGTCAATAGGCTGGTAATAGTCTTTGAAAAAAGAGCGGGCCAGAGAAAGGGCTTCTTCCGGTCCCCTGCGAGCCAATTGGCGTTCCAGGTTGTCTGCAAATTGGAGGAGTTCTGTGGCCATAAGGGCCTCGGTGTACATTTCCGATGCATATTGCAAAGGTTCCAGGCGGTTGTACAGTTCTTTCATCTTGGAGATCAAGGTGATATAATCATCTCGTCCTGTAGTTTCTGCCCACTGTTGAAAGCGTTCTTCAAAGGCTTTTTTCTTGGCTATGGTGCCGGCGTTGAGGATGCCTCGGGCTTCTCCTTGCCATCTTTTCCATGCGTTGGATACTCTTGCGTTTTTGCTGGCGTATTGAATGCGTACGGCCTGATCTTTGCCTTGTTCGCGGTTCATTACGTCTAGTCTAAGGCCGCGCAAATGGATTTTCTGTGGGTTGGAGCGCAGGGCTATGTATTCCACAGCCGGGGAAAGGACGTATTGCTGGGTACGCCCGGGATAACCGTAGACCATGGTGAAATCGCCTTCTTTCACGCCTTTACTGCTGATGGTGAAATGGTATCTTGGACGGTAAGGTACGTTGTTAGGGCTATATTCGGCCGGATTGTTGTCTTTGTCTGCATAAATACGGAAAAGAGCAAAGTCGCCGGTGTGACGAGGCCAGATCCAGTTGTCTGTGTCGCCTCCAAATTTACCAATGGAAGAGGGCGGAGCACCTACCAGACGGACATCACGGAAAATTTCGTTCAAATACAGAAAATATTGATTTCCAAAGTAGGTGGGAGCAATGCGAACGGTGTTGTACCGTTTGTCCAGCCCGTTCAATGCTTTTTCTGTGAGGTCTTTGATGTTTTTATCTATGATTTGTTGGCGTTCTTTTTCTTCCATAGCATCTGTTACGCCTTGCAGGACCAAGTCTGTAACGTCTTCCATACGGCGCATGAACGTGACTGTGAGGCCTTGGTTGGGTAGTTCCTCTGTCCGGGTGCGGGCCCAAAATCCGTCTTTCAGGTAGTCATTTTCAACGGAGCTGTGGGCTTGAATTTGTCCGTATCCGCAATGGTGGTTGGTAAGGAGCAGTCCCTCTGCCGAGATGACTTCACCGGTACAGCCTCCGCCAAAGTGAACAATAGCATCTTTAAGACTGGCTTTGTTTACGCTGTAAATGTCTTCTGCAGTAAGCTTGAAGCCCAATTCGTGCATACGGTCAATCTTTTGTCCAATGAGCATGGGAAGCCACATGCCTTCGTCTGCCCGGAGGGGGGTGGTTTGTAAAATCAGGAGAAATAGGGCACTACATAGTAGGGATAGTGCGCCACGTGGGTTTTTGAATAGCTGTAACATATTGTTTATAAAATTTTTAATGATTGTTTGCTAAGATTATTTGCTAGAAGAAGGTGCGCTGTTTCTGATGCGTTTGGCTGTTTTTAAAACACCGGGTGGCATGTACAGTGCTCTGTACAACAGGCGATTTTTAAGGGTGTGGTAACGTTGTTCGCGTACAAAGGGGCTGAGGGTAGTACGGATCCATTGCCTTGTTTTGTAGTAGTCTTGATGTGTTTGGCTGTTAAGCAACTCCAGGAACCATCCGGCCGTAAAGTAAATATAAGCTTGTTGCAACGAGCGAAGCGGTCTTTGGTCAGACAGTTCTTTGATTTGATGTGTGATGATGGTTTGTATGCTTTCTATGCGTTGACTCGTTACGCGTTCTTGTGTAAGTCCGGCTTTGTGTATGTGGTACAGGTAGGTTATTTGACGAGTAATGGCCATGTTGTGTATATAGCGGGTCATGGTAAAGGTCCATAAATTATCTTCGTGTATAAGACCTTCTTCAAAATACAGCTTGTTTGATATAAGGAAATCTCTGTCTATTAGCTTATTACACGCCATAATAGGAATTTGCCGGGTAAGAAGGACGCGTGAAACGGCTTTATTGCCTTCTACGTAAGCAGGTACTTTATCATGAATGTGTTGCGCATGGTCACCGGGGGGTAATACATCTACGGCTCCACATACCAGGTGCGGATGGCTATATAGGGTGGCTGTTTTTACCAGGTTTTCAATGGCTCGAGGGGGAAGCTCGTCGTCGCTGTCCAAAAAATAGACATACGTTCCGGTGGCTGCTTGCAGGCCTGTGTTGCGTGCTGCCGAGAGGCCTCGGTTTTCTTCATGCCTCAGAATTTTTATGTTCTGTTGACTTTGCTGCAGCAGGTTAGAGGCCACGAGCATGCTGCGGTCGGTGCCACAGTCATCTATCAACAACAGTTCCAGATTGTTGTAAGACTGTTGTAATACAGAGTTGAGGCATCTTTCTATATAAGGCTCTGTATTGTATATAGGTACAATAACCGATACTTTCATTTTTTTATAGTAAGGCGGTTTTTCACCGCTTGTTTAATATGTTTCTTTTCTGTGTGGGTAAGTCCAATAACCCAAATTAAAATGCCTGTGGCTGCCAGGGAAACGAGTGTGGTGACCATCAAATCTATCCAGATCCCGCTCAGCAGAAGGTGGGTGAGCAGGGGGAGCGGTACGGCAAGGGCCGTAATGGAGAGCACCGGTGCAAGTACTTCTCTGGCATAAACACGCAGGGGGATTCCGTTGTGCTTACCTGCATATAACAATCTATAAATATAACAAAATCCGTTGACAACTACCCAAACTACAAGCACCCAATGAGGGGCCATACCGTACTTAAGGAGTAGCCAGGTAACCGGAAGGGTAAGCAGACGGATGAGCGAGACGGTGATTTGGTACCTGCGGATGTTACCGGCAGCCCATGTGGTGATCCAGAGCGGTCCGCTGAACGATTCAACTAGGTAGTAAAACAGGGTGATGCTGCAAAAGACAACGGTATATGCCGGCACCTCTTTAAGCCAAATGTTCAGGATGGTTTCCATGTTGAGCAAAATGGGTAAAGTGAGGGCAAAAAGCATGTAGTAAGAGAACTTGGAGGTCTGGTTTACTAGGTCTTGTAGGTATTTTTTATTGCCTTGAGCCGAGGCTTTTGTGATTTGTGGGTTGAAAGACGATTGGAAGTAAATGACAAAATTGTACACGGCGGTACTTACTTGCGTGGCAATGCTCATGGCGGCGTTTGTCACAAGCGGGGTAAATACGTTGAGTAGGAAAATGCGTCCTTGCGTTACGGCCAACTGGGCTCCCGAATCGCATAAGGTCCATCCCGAGAAGGCGGCCATTTGGCGCAGCAGGGGCTTATCCCATACCGGGCGAAAGGTGCAAACGGAGAATTTGCGGCGGGAGTAGGCACGCGTTATACCATAAATGACGAGCGATACTACGAACAGCAGGGCTGCGTAGGTGGTCAATTTGTCAACAGGCGACAGGGTTAGTAAAAACACAACCCCCAGTTTGAGCAGTACATCAGCAATGCTTATCCAGGCGTAAAAAGACATTTTCTCATGGGCAATGATACTGGCGTTGTAAGGAGTTTGAATAAGGTTAACGCCTGTTGTCAGAAGGGTAAACAGGAAGACTCCTACCACGGCGTCCATGCGGTGTGGCGGGATGACGAGCTGAGTTTTCAGAAACCACATGCCTGCCGTGAGGCCCAGCAGTATAACAAGAAGTGCAACCAGCACGTACAATGTCATGCTTACGGAAAAGACGCGTTGTAGGCGTGGTAAGTCGTTTTTGCCGAGTTCAACGCTCATAAAGCGTTGAGTGGCGGCGTTGAGGGCCGTTTGAATAAAAGCAAACAGGGTCACAATACCACCTACAATGCCGTAAAGCGCAAAATCGTCTACGCCCAGGATGTCCAGCACAATGCGCGAGGTGTAGAGCGTAACGGCCAGCCGTACCAGCATGCGGGTGTAAAGGGCGGCCGTGTTTTTGGCTATGCGTCGTTTGTGGTCAAGCTCCGTCATAAAAGTGCGTGGTCTGATTTATTGTGCTGCTGCTGTGTTACGCTGTGTTGTTATTGTTGTTGTTTCAGGGGGTGGTGCTGTTTGTGCCTATGCCCATGTAAGTGAATCCTTTTTCCCTTAGTTCTGCGGGTCTGTAGATGTTGCGACCGTCAATGACCAGTGGGGTGCGCATGGTTTCCATTAGGCGGTCCCAGTGCGGCATGCGAAATTCTTTCCATTCCGTAACCAGTATGAGGGCGTCTGCGTTGAGGGCTGCCCCGTACATGTCGCTTGCATAGTGTATGGTCTTGCCCAGCAGTGTGCGGGCCCGGTCCATGGCTACAGGGTCGTAGGCGCGTATGTGGCAACCGGCTTGTAACAGTTTTTCTATGAGCACAAGCGAGGGAGCTTGACGCATATCGTCTGTTTGCGGTTTGAAGGAAAGTCCCCAAAGGGCAATGGTTTTTCCTTTTAACTTACCGTTGTAATGGTTGTGCAGTTTTTGGAAAAGGACCTTTTTCTGTTCTTCGTTTACGCGGTCAACAGCTTCTATAAGGTCTAAGGGGTATCCTGTTTCTCGGCCTGTTTGTATGAGCGCTTTTACATCTTTAGGAAAACAGCTGCCTCCGTATCCGGCACCGGAGTAGAGGAATTTTTGGCCAATGCGGCTGTCAGATCCAATGCCTGTGCGGACGCTGTTTACGTTGGCACCTACCCGTTCGCACAAGTTAGCTATTTGGTTCATGAACGAGATGCGTGTGGCCAACATAGCGTTTGCTGCGTATTTTGTCATCTCGGCCGAGGGGATGTCCATAAAGAGGACCCTGAAATTTTTAAGCAGGAAGGGCCGGTAGAGTTTCTCCATGAGCATGCGAGCTCGGTCGCTTTCTATACCTACCACAACGCGATCGGGACTCATAAAGTCGCGGATAGCGTCTCCTTCTTTTAGGAACTCGGGGTTAGAGGCAATGTCAAAAGGAATCTCGGCTTTTCTTTTACTCAGTTCTTGGGCGATGACTTGCTTTACCTTGGCAGCCGTTCCTACGGGGACGGTGCTTTTGGTGGTAAATAGCAGGTAACCGGTCATGTGACGTCCTACCGTCCGTGCTACTTCCAGCACTTGGCTTACGTCTGCGCTGCCATCTTCTTCGGGCGGCGTGCCTACGGCACTAAATACAATGTCTGCCTTGTGCAGGCACATAGTTATATCGGTAGTAAAGCGGAGCCTTTCTGCTTGTACGTTCCGTTGAACTATGGGTTTCAGGCCTGGTTCGTAAATGGGGATGATGCCTTGCGTAAGGCCGTTTATTTTTTCTTGATCTATGTCAACGCACGTTACGCGAGCTCCCATCTCTGCAAAACAAGCTCCCGACACAAGCCCTACGTACCCCGTTCCAACTATCACTATGTTCATAATTTTATGTTTTAAACAGTTCCAAGTACCAGCGGATGGTTATTTCCAGTCCGCGGTCAAAGGACATTTGCGGTTGCCAACCCAGTTGGGTTTCTATTCTTGTGGTGTCTATGGAGTAGCGCAGGTCGTGGCCCGGACGGTCTGTTACAAAGGAGATGAGCGGTAGGGAGTAGCCCTGCGGGCGTTCCAGCAGGCGATCGGTAATTTCTATCAGTTTACGGACTAGTGTGATGTTCTGCCACTCGTTGTTGCCCCCAATGTTGTAGGTTTCTCCCGTTTGTCCTTTGTGAAATATCAGGTCTATGGCTTTTGCATGGTCTTCTACGTACAGCCAATCGCGTATATTTTCTCCTTTGCCGTATATAGGCAGGGGTTTGTTGTGGACGATGTTGTGAATGATTACGGGGATTAGTTTTTCCGGATACTGGCACGGTCCGTAGTTGTTGGAACAGGTGGAAAGCTTTACGGGCAGTCCGTGCGTATGGTAAAATGACCTTACAAAGTGGTCTGCCGAAGCTTTGGATGCCGAATAGGGCGAGCGGGGGTCGTACGGTGTAGTTTCCAGGAACGGCCCGTCGTCAAAGCCCAGGGCTCCGTATACCTCGTCTGTGGATATGTTGTAAAATATATTGTTTTTGTATTGTTTCTTTTCCCAGAAGGTTTTTGCCGTTTGCAGCAGTGTGAGCGTTCCCATCACGTTAGAGCGGGCAAAAGCAAAGGGGTCTGCGATACTGCGGTCCACATGGCTTTCGGCTGCCAGATGAATGACAGAATCAATGGCGTAGGTGCTAAAAATTTCCTTCATTCTTTGGTGGTCGCATACATCGGCTTTTACAAATACGTAATTGGGTTCGTTTTCTATGTCTTTTAGGTATTCCGGATTCGCGGCGTACGTTAACTTGTCTACGTTCACAATCAGGTACTGCGGATAGTTTTTCACAAAATGCCGCACCACGTGCGACCCAATGAACCCACAGCCTCCGGTGATGAGGATGTGGCGCAGCATCTCAGAGGTAGTGCGCCATTTGGAAATCTGATTTTCTTTATCTGTCATATTTTCAGTTTGTTACAAGTTTAAATGTTTTGAGGTGGCGCGCTACCTCTGAGATGCTGCGCCATTTGTGCCATCGGTGCCCAGCAATTCCAGGATGTATTGGCCGTAGGGATTATGGCGCATGGAGTGGGCGTGGGCCCGGAGTTGGTCTGCGGTGCGCCAGCCGTTACGGAAGGCAATTTCTTCCGGGCAGGCGATGGTAAGGCCTTGGCGTTTTTGGATGGTTTCCACAAAGTTTCCGGCTTGCGCTAGCGAGGAATGCGTGCCTGTGTCCAACCAGGCAAAGCCTCGGCCCAGAGTAGTAAGGTGTAGGCGGCGTTGTTGCAGGTAATGGTCGTTTACGCTGGTGATTTCCAGTTCTCCGCGTGCCGAAGGTCGTACATCGGCGGCCACTTCAAGTACGTTGTTGGGGTAAAAATACAGGCCAGTAACGGCTAAGTTGGAGCGGGGGGTCTGTGGTTTTTCTTCTATAGATATGGGAATGCCATCCGGTCCTGCTTCTACTACACCATAGCGTTGCGGGTCTTTTATGGGGTAGCCGAAAATATGTGCAAAGCCTTTGCCTGCCGAGTCTGCCGCTTGTTTAAGCATGGCTCCAAAGCCTTGCCCATAGAAAATGTTATCGCCCAGCACCAGGCATACATTGGAAGTGCCCACAAAGTCACGGCCTATGAGAAAAGCCTGTGCCAGTCCTTCCGGTTTAGGTTGTTCTGCGTAATGGAACTGTACACCAAACGCTTCTCCTGTTCCCAGCAGGCGCCTGTAAGAAGGCAAATCTTCCGGGGTGGAAATAATTAGGATTTCCCGGATCCCTGCCAGCATAAGGACAGAGAGCGGATAATAGATCATGGGTTTGTCGTAAACGGGCAGTAATTGCTTAGAAACCCCTATAGTGAGCGGGTAAAGTCGAGTACCTGAGCCTCCGGCCAAAATGATTCCTTTCATGGTTGCATGTGTTGAAGGAACAAAGTTAATAAATCTGTGCGATTTTATCGGAGTTGCCGGTAGTAGGTGAATTTGTGGTTGGGAATGGCGTTGGGATAGAAGATGGCTATGAGGTCAGCCAAGATTAAGTGTGGGTTTACCACGCCCGATTCATAATAGTCGCTGCCTTGAGCGGTGGTGGTACGGCGGTTATTATTCCATACTTGTTTGCTTTCACACACGGGTACTTCTGCAAAGCGTGGATCTGTCTGCAGCAGTTCGCTTAGGCTGCTGTATTGGTTGGGATGGATCCAAAAATCGGCTTCAAGGGCGTAGAGGTACGCTTGTTCTGTACTTATAACTGCTGTTTTGCTTCCCGGTTTTGTACCCAGAAGGACGCCTCCTGCATCTTCTACAAATATGTTTTGGTGGCTTTCCGTGCCGGGGATGTACCAGATGTCTTTGAACGGAGCATTGATGAGGACTTTGACGGGTGGAATTCCGCATTTTTTCCAGGCCGAGGAGGTTGAGAGCGAAGAGTCCGTGGGTGACGGGTGACGGGTGATGAGTGATGAGTCCGTGGGTGAGGTGTGACGGGTGATGAGTGATGAGTCAGTGGATGAAGAGTGATGGGTTCCGTTTGATGGGCCAGGTGAGGGGCGGGCACCGGATTTATGGGCGAGGGTGGCGGCTTGGAGGGCGAGGGTGCGGAAGTCTTCGTAGGCTTGAAGAATAAAAGAGAAAATTTCAGCGGCTTGCTCTTCTTTATTAAAGAAGGT
Organism: Bacteroidales bacterium; assembly: GCA_012510445.1. GTDB lineage: Bacteria > Bacteroidota > Bacteroidia > Bacteroidales > UBA932 > DMER64. Next base: position 127,733 of record JAAZIA010000020.1, on the reverse strand, counting down.
GGCAAAGGCTACCAGAAATTCGGCTCTGCCCAGGGGGTGCTCTTCCAGATGCTCGGGTATTTCAATGACGTTCAGTCCCAATTCGCGTATTTTTTCAAGGTATTCTGCAGCTTGCCCCGGGATGTCGTAAGCAAAGACCACGTCTGGGTTCAATTGAAGAAGTGCCTCGTAGTCTATACCGGATTCGTATCCTATATCCTTAGCTTTTAATCGTCTTTTGTTGTAAATGTATTGAAGTCCCGAGACGCCTACTATAGAGTTTGTTTCGTTAAGTACATCCAGAAAAGCTACGTGTGTGGAAGAAAGACAGATTACTCGGTTGGCTTTCTTTACAGCATGTTTTGTTTCCGTTTCTGTTACCGGGTTTCTGAGGTACAAAATTTTTTCTCCGTCTTCACGGACAATGCAAAAATTATGGGCATACCTGGGGGTGTAGATATAATCAGCGGAGCTGTCCCTAAGACATTCACTCCTAAGAGTATAGGGATCAAAAGTGCGGACTTTTTTCCGTGGACAAGATTGGAATGCAAGTGTAAAAAGTACTACGAAAGTTCCCATAAGAGTCATTCGTAGCAACCTGACCTTTATTTTTTTGATCACAGTACTTTACGTGGTAAACCACTTTGTTTGGAGCCTTCCACGGGACTCGAACCCGCGACCTGCTCATTACGAATGAGCTGCTCTACCAGCTGAGCTAAGAAGGCTTCTAATTGGAAAACAAAGATAGTTTTTTTTTACATATCTAGTTTACAAACGGAATAAAGACTACTTCAAGAGGCGGGTGGGGCATATCTTTATCTAACGGATACATGGGTCTGTCTATCCTTTCGTAAGGCAGTTCCATAAGGTTTTGATCTACGCCGCCTCTGGTAAGGGCCATCATCCAGTCGCCACGCATGTTGTACACACTTACAGGCAAATAGCCCACTTTTATTATGATGATGTCTGTTTCTCTTGGCTTGAAACCCAAGTTTTCAAAATCTCTTTCGTAATGGTAGGGCTTTCTTTTTTCTGTAACAATTACGTGCATGCTGCCCGTTTTGATGACTACTTCTGAGTTTGTTGGGTTTTCTCTTATGTACTGAACCGTACCGCTAAGCAGTACAGGCGGGGCGTAGCGGTCATCTACCATAGCTCCTACGTACTCTTGCACTCTTGCACCTACTCCTGCCGCTATGGCTTTTTTAACCATTTGCGATCCGGGAATGGAGGCGTAAACGAGACTCGGCCCGGAAGGGTTTTTGAATTCTTCCCGTTCCAATAGTTTGGTAAGGGTCCATGTTACGTCTCCGGCACCTCCGGCAGTGGGGTTGTCGCCCATATCGCTTATCATGAAGGGTTTTTTATCGCTTGCCAAAGCAGCTTCCAAGCACTCTTCCAGGGAGGCCGTAGGAGCTATAAAATCAAATTCATGGCGTACGTCCCAAAAATGTTGCGACAGGCGTTGGGCCGTTTTTCTGACGGTGCTTTTTTTGTCTCCCGTTACCATAACTACGGCGTGGTTACGAGGCTCGTCTGCCCAGGCATATCCTATCCAAATACCGGCATCTATAATGCCTTTTTGTTCTGTTGCCGGGGCTACTGCTGCGTAGAGTGATTTTGCCGGTTCCACGCGGGTGCTCGTTTGTTCTCCGGGCAGCAGGATGGGGATTTTCACCCACGCTTTGTAGCCGGGCCGTCCTTTTCCTGTTTCCAGCCGCTCTATCAGATTGGCTACGGCTCGTCTTTTAGATTCCATGGCGTCTTCGTGAGGAGCCAGGCGGTAACAGGTGATTAAGTCTATGTTTTCTGCCAGGCGCGGGCTTACGTTCCCGTGCAAGTCCATACAGGTAGAGACGATGGGGGTGTTTCCAATCACCTCCCTTATTTTGATAATGAAATCGCCCTCGGGATCGTCCATTCCTACTACGCTCATAGCTCCATGGATATCAAAAAAGAGGGCGTCGTAAGGCAAATTCTTCCGGAGTGCTGAGAGGGTTTGCTCCAGCAAAAATTCATACGTTTCTCTAGTAACAATTCCTCCCGGTGTAGCAGACGATACCATAGCCGGCAACCAATGTGCCTTTTTGTACAGTACCGAGTCTTCCTGCAGGAAAGGATACCTTGTAAGTACGTTTTCCTCTTTGGAAATACGAAACATATCTTCTGTTGTTTGTGCCGGTGAAAAAGTGCTACATTCTATAGCTATTCCGGCAATGCCTATACGTGGGAGTGTGGTTTCCTGCTGTTTACAGGAAATAAAACCCAGCAAAACAATACAGGCAAGATTTGCAAATATCTTTTTCTTCATAATGATGGCAAGGTACTACAGGATTGTGATTTAATCAAAGTTTTGCAGCATGGCCTGCAGATTGTCTGTTCGTGTTATCTTTGCATTTCACAGTTTTAGAAACTTCGCCGTATGAAGCACATAATAGTCATTGGAGCCGGGCCGGCGGGGATGCTGGCTGCCGGTACAGCCGCAGAACAAGGAGCACGTGTTACTCTTATTGAGAAAATGCATAAACCCGGTCGTAAGCTGGCTATAACGGGAAAGGGCCGTTGCAACCTTACCAATGTAAAAGATTGGGAGGATTTTAGCGTTCACGTTCATCCGGTAAACAGGTATTTTAAGCCGGCGTTTTATGGATTTACAAGCGAGGATACGGTACGTTTTTTTAACGGCATTGGGCTGCCTACCGTTTTGGAAAGAGGCAGTCGTGTGTATCCGGCAAGCGGACGTGCCTTTGATGTTATTGATGTGTTGGTAAGGTGGTTAGAAGGCTTGGGGGTTCGTTTAATTTACGCTACACGTGTGACCGGATGGGTTATGGATGCCGAGGCCCCTTCGCGCATTAAGGCCGTGCAGGTGACGCGAAACAAAAACGCGATTCCCGGTGGTCCGGTGGGTGTTAGTACTCCCGGTAGTTCGTTGGGTGTTAGTACTTCCGGTAGCTCCGCGGGAATTGGTGCTCGCGGTAGCGGAGCGAATGGTTTATTTGCCGAGGCGGGGGAGGCCGGAGAGGAGTGGGAAATAAAGGCAGATCATTTCATTTTGGCGACGGGAGGGATGTCATACCCGGGAACGGGGTCGACCGGAGACGGGTACGGGTTTGCACAGGCGGCCGGGCATACGATTGTGCCGGTTTTCCCCGCTTTGACAGCCCTTATGCCTTTGCATTATGACAAGCGCCTGACCGGTGTAAAGCTCAAAAACGTGGCCCTTCAATTGATGGTGAACGGCCAGTGCAAACAGGAAGAAGAAGGGGAGCTGTTTTTCACGGATCTGGGCATAGAGGGACCCATTGGGTTTCGTGTGAGCCGGCGAGCTGTGACGGCTTTGAATAATGGAGAAAAGGTGGAACTTCACCTGAACCTGAAACCGGCAGTGGGCCAAGAGCAACTGATGGAGCGCTGGCAGCGTACACTGCAGGCAAAGCTCCGAGGGCCGATGCAGGCGGGCAGCGCAATGCAGGCGAAGCTCCGGGGGTTTATGCCGCGGGAGCTGGTAGATCCGTTTTCTAAATATGTGACAGAGAGCGGGATGCATCCCGTAGAGGCCATGCAACAATGGGCTTTTCCCATTACCTCTTATGAAGGATGGAGAAGGGCTGTTGTGACGGCCGGAGGGATTTCCATGAAAGAGGTAAATCCCAAAACCATGCGTTCCCGGTTGGTGGGAAATTTATCTTTTGCCGGAGAAGTGCTGGATCTGGATGCCGACAGTGGGGGCTACAATTTACAGGTAGCTTTTGCCACGGGCAGGTTGGCAGGTAAATCGGCTATATAATGGAAATGGAGAGCTTGATTTCCGTCAGGACTTTTTTGGTGTCTAGTGTGAAATCGCCTCTCATCATCCAGTCGTAATAGGAAGGTTCTGTTTGAAGTACTTCCGTTACAAGGCGTCCTTTGTGTTTTCCAAAATTAAAGACCGGTTGTTCTTCTTCATTCAGCGCAATTCTTCCGGCATAATCTAAGTTTTGCGTTCTTGTGGAGAATTCCGATAGAAACGTAACGTCATTTTTTAGATCGTCGGGGTATTTGTCCAGCTGGCACTCCAACACTTCCATGGTGGCAATGGTGTCTGCCTGAGCACTGTGTGCATTTTCCAATTCTTTGTCGCAATAAAAACGGTAGGCCGCTTTTAATGTGCGTTGTTCCATTTTGTGGAAAATATTTTGGACATCAATAAGTTTGCGCTTTCTAAAATTGTAGTCTACGCCGGCCCTTAAAAACTCTTCTGCCAGCATAGGTACGTCAAATTTTATAGAGTTGTAGCCGGCTATGTCACATCCTTCCATCCACTTAGCCAACGATTTGGCAATTTCCTTAAAAGTGGGTTCGTTAGCTACGTCTTCATCAGAAATGCCATGGATGGCCTGAGCCTGAGGAGAAATAGGGATGGTTGGGTTAAGGCGGCGTGTTTTGATTTCATTTGTTTGGTCTGGGTGTAACTTTAACACGCAGATTTCAATAATTCTGTCTGTGGCAACGTTGAGTCCGGTAGTTTCTAGGTCAAGAAATAAGAGGGGTCTTTTTAAATGTAATTTCATAGGCATTATTGGGTAATCATCATAGGCATGATGAGAGCGCAGGTCTCTTCAAATTCAGAATCAGTAGTAATTGGGGTAATAAGTCCTACGCGAGAGGGATCGCTCAATGCTATGTTGACTTCGGTTCCCGGAAGGTTGGCCAGGATGTCTGCTAAAAAAATGGATTTAAAGCCCATCTCAATAGCCGGCCCGTCGTATTGACAAGTAAGGCGTTCCTGCGCAGCTATCCGGAACTCAAGATCTTGTGCAGAAACAAAAATTTGGTTGGCAGAAAAGAGGAGTTTGATAAGGTTAGTTGCCTGGTTGGAGCAAACGCTTACCCTGCGTACGGCATTCATCAGTTCCAGCCTGTCCGCTACAATGTTGTTAGGGTTGCTTTGAGGAATGACACTACGATAAGCCGGATAGTTTCCTTCTACCAAGCGGCATATCATATCAAAAGCCCCAAAAGTAAAGAATGCATTGGTGTTGTCGTAAGAGATGGTAATGTCTTCTTCTATTTTTACCAGTAAGCTTTTAAGGACGTTAGCCGGTTTTTTGGGAAGAATAAAAGAGGTGTCTTCTGCGGCTTTTATATCTGTACGTGTATAACAAACCAATTTATGCGAATCCGAGGCTACCATGTTGGCAGCATCTGCTTTCAGGTCAAAGAAAATTCCATTCATTACGGGGCGCAATTCTTCGTCACCGACAGCATAAAGGGTACGGTTGATGCCTTCCAGTAAAATTTCCGGAGAGAATGTAATGGAATGAATGCCTTCCGGTTGTGAAACTACAGGGTAATCTTCTGCAGGAAATCCCGGTACCTGAAATTTTCCTGTAGCCCAGGTAAATTCAATGATGTTCTGTTCTTTGTTGAATTCGAGAGTAAGCGGTTGTTCCGGAAACTCTTTTAGCGAATCTGTAAGGATACGGGCAGGAATGGCTACGCTCCCTTCTTCCATAACCTGGTTGGGTTTCATGGTGGTACGTAAAGTAGTTTCCAGATCCGATGCAGTAATGGTAAGTTCATCTGCAGTCAGTTCAAACAGAAAGTTATCCAGAATGGGTAATGTGTTTTTGGAAGCGATAACCCTGCTTACGGATTGTAGTCTTCCTAACAGTTCTGAGCTTGATACAACAAATTTCATATGAGTTTACTTTATTCTACAAATATACTAAAAAAGTGCGTTACTAGATTCCGGGGCAAAGGATATTTCCATGGCCAGTAGGTTTTGTTTACGTTCTATCCCCGAAGCGTAACCCACCAGCGTTCCGTCTGCTCCAATGACTCGGTGGCAGGGGATGACAATACCAAAGGGGTTGGCGTTGTTTGCTTGTCCCACGGCTCGACTCGCTTTAGGATTGCCTATGGCCTCGGCAAGCTGTAAGTAAGAAACGGTGGTTCCGTAAGGGATGTTCCGGAGTTCCTGCCAAACGGTCTTTTGGAATTCTGTCCCTACTATGTGAAGCGGAAGATCAAAAGTGCGGCGGGTGCCTTTAAAATACTCGTCCAGTTGGCGCATGGCATATAAAAGGACGTTAGGTATGGGTTCTTCGGGCCCCATAAGCTCTCCGCTTTTATAAAAGCCTCTACATTCGTAATTGTCTTCAAAGCCACAGGCGATGAGTTGTTCAAAAGAATTGGCAGAAAAGTAGAAGTTCCCTAACGGGGTTTGAGTAAATATCTTGTACCGAGGTGTTTCCGGTCCGCCGGTAAGTTCTGTGTATATGTGACGAGCCACACGTTCTGCCGTACCGTCTGCACCCACCAAGCGTTGCAACCGCTTGTAGTCAGCCAGGACACTTCTGCGCTTTTGACGGCCTTTGAGTAGCAAACGCAATTCGTCTTCTAACCGTTGCGGTTTGCACTTTTTTTGGAGGAGCTCAGTGACCGAGGTTTTGTTTAGAATGAGGTTGGGAAGCGAAATATTTTTCACCTTGAGCATTTGACGTGCAATAAAAGCCGAGATAGGGTTCCCACCGTAACATACTATTTGGGGACAGTTGAGCAATGCAGCTTCAAGAGTGGCTGTTCCGCTTGATACGATAGCGGCTTGAGCTTCTTTTAAAATGTCGTACGTACGACCGTATATTACTCGTACCGGCAAGTCTTTTAAAATGTTGTCGTACACGGCTATAGGTACCGTTGGAGTTGCTGCTACAATCCATTGGTAATCAGGGAAATTGCTTATAATCTCTGAGGCTCTGGGAAGCAAAAATCCAATTTCATCCAAACGGCTTCCCGGTAGGATAGCGAGTATGGGTTTGGAACCAATCCTAAATTTCTCACGAAAGGATTTTTTTTCTGAAAGGTTTGATTTAAAGGCTGCCAGTTGATCCGGGACGGGGTTTCCTAAATAAACAGCATGGATTTCTTTGGAAGAAAAGTAATCTGCCTCGAAAGGAAGAATTACATACAATTGCGTTATAAAGCGTTTGATAGTTCTGTTACGGAATTCTCTGGTAGCCCATGTTTTGGGAGCTATGTAATAAAAGGTTTTATAGCCTTTGCGGGAAGCATAGCGTGCCATACGCAAGTTGAAGCCGGGATAATCAATAAGGATGACTGCATCGGGGTTGTATTGTACTAAGTCTTTTTTGCAAGCAGCCAAGGATTTTAAAAACGTTCCTAATGTAGCAGCTACTTCTGCGAAACCCATAATTGCAGTTTTAGAATCCGGCCCTTTGTACTTGAATTCAGCCAGAAGATCTGCATGGGCAAGGGCGCTCATAAGCTGTTTTGCGTATTGATGGCCGGATACTTCCCCGGCAATGATGAAGTATCGCATAATATTGTAAGTTGTTCCTTTACTGCGTAAGGTCTTTCCACATGTTTTTCATGCGTTCCAGTTCAGGATAGTTAGTATTGTCTATTTTATGAGGCACTACAGTCACATAGTTGTCTGCTAAAAGATTTTGGTCACAATCGGGAGCGTTGGGCTCTAAATTTTTGTATTCTCCTACCATCCAGTAATAGGGGTGTCCGTAAGGATCACGGCGTGTTTCAATCTCTTTTATCCAGGATCCCATACCAAAGCGGCAAAACCGTATTCCTTTGATTTCTTCAATGCTGCCTTTGGGAAAATTCACGTTTACATAGGTATAGGAATTGGGAGGACTCTCTATAAATTTTTCTAAAATCTGTCTGCCGTAGTGTATGCTGGCACTGAAATCTGCATCTGGGTGATGGTCGTTCAGACTAAACGCAATGGAAGGGATGTTGTTGAGAACTCCTTCACGAGTGGCAGCCAAAGTTCCCGAGTAAACGACTGCAGTGGATCCGTTAAAACCGTGGTTGATCCCCGATAAAATGAAATCCGGTTTGCGTTCTTTAAAAAGTATATTCAGGGCTATTTTAATGCAATCTGTAGGGGTGCCGGAGCAGTAGTGGTGCCGGATGTCATTTCGGGTGCTATTGTGAGGATTTTGAACCGTTTTCATTCGTAGAAGTTTGCCAAAACTCACGGCATTAGACATGGCACTTTGAGGGTGCTGCGGTGCTACTACCGTGATTTCTCCCAGGCCTTCTGCCATTTTTATAAGTGCTTCTAACCCTTTTGAGGTATATCCGTCGTCGTTTGTTATGAGAATTTGCATAAGATACAAATTTAATGAATTTTTTTGAGCTTTTGCTTGCATGTATTAACTTTGTCTCGGACTTTTACAATTAAAGAAAATACAATCATGAATAAAATTAAAGTGGGAATTAACGGCTTTGGCCGTATTGGCCGCCTGGTTTTCCGTGCTGCCCAAAAAAACGAAAACATAGAAGTAGTTGCCATCAACGACCTGATAGATGTAGATTATATGGCTTATATGCTCCGTTACGATACCGTTCACGGTAAATTTGACGGAACCATTGAAGTGCAAGAGAATAAGTTGGTGGTTAATGGTAAGCCCATACGGGTTACTGCAGAGAAGGATCCTGCTAACCTCAACTGGGACCAAGTGGGTGCCGATTACATAGTGGAATCTACAGGTTTGTTCCTGACCAAAGAGAAAGCCGAGGCTCATATACGTGCCGGAGCCAAGCGTGTATTGATGTCTGCTCCTTCTAAAGACGATACCCCCATGTTTGTGTACGGCGTAAACCATAAATTGTACAAAGGAGAAGCTATTGTATCGAATGCTTCTTGTACTACCAATTGCCTGGCGCCTGTGGTTAAGATCTTGAACGACAAGTACGGCATTATTGAAGGACTTATGACAACGGTACACTCCATTACGGCAACGCAAAAAACCGTAGACGGGCCTTCTGTTAAAGATTGGAGGGGCGGCAGGGCTGCCTCGGGGAATATTATTCCGTCTTCTACAGGAGCCGCTAAAGCTGTTGGAAGGGTTATTCCGGAGTTGAACGGAAAGCTTACCGGTATGTCTTTCAGAGTTCCTGTAGTTAACGTTTCTGTGGTGGATCTGACCTGCCGTTTGGAAAAACCGGCTACTATGGAAGAGATCAAAGCCGATATGAAGGCCGCCTCGGAAGGAGAATTCAAAGGGATTTTGGGTTACACAGAAGATGCCGTTGTTTCTTCGGATTTCATTGGAGATCCCCGTACTTCCATCTTTGACGCAGGAGCGAGCATTTCATTGAATCCTCATTTTGTTAAAATTGTTACCTGGTACGATAACGAGTGGGGTTATTCTTCTAAAATTATTGATATGCTGCTCTACATGGACTCCGTTAAATAGCCCTTTGGTATTCTGACAGCTTACCTTATATTTGTATATGGTTTCTGTCATTATGGCGGCATACAATGCCCGCGAATTCATTCCCCGTGCAATAAAGAGTGTGTTTTCCCAAACGTATGGGGATTATGAGGTAGTGGTAGTAGATGATGCGTCGGATGACGGTACGTTTGAGGTATTAGCACAGTACAAAGACAAACGCCTTAAGGTGTTGAGAAATGAAAAGCGCAGCGGGGCAGCATTTTCCAGGAACAGAGCTATAAAAGAATCGAGAAGAAAGTATGTAGCCATTTTGGATGCAGACGATTTTTGGGATCCGGGGAAGCTTGAGTCTCAGGTACGCTTTATGGAAGAGAACCGGAAAGTGGCGGGAGTAGGAACGTATGTCTATGAAACAGATAGCGAGGGTGTTCCGCTAAAGAAACTGCGTTTTCCCTTACAACCGGAATCCATTAAATGCTCCACTTTTTTCCGCTGTTCTTTTGTTCATTCTTCCATGATGCTCAGGCGTTCTTTCTTGGTAGAAAAAGACTTGTGGTACAACCCTCGGCTTAAGGCTGCTCATGATTTTGAGTTGTGGAGCAGGGCAGTTTTTAATGGCCACTTCACCCTTCTGCCAAAATACTTTACGTATTACCGTAGGAGTTCCGGTCAGATTTCAGCAGCTCATTTACCTATGCAGGAAAATTATGCAGTAAGTATTTATAAGGTGCTTTTGCAGCGGCTGGGCTTTATACCCTTGGAAGACCAGTTGCAAGCCCACCTGCAATTGGTGGGAATTGGAGTACGCAATTTATCTGTGCGTGATATACTGTTATGGTGTGCCGCATTGCATGATAAAAACAAGCAGGTAAAGTTGTTTGTTTCCCGGAATTTTTCTAGCGAAATTTTATTGCGGTTTTTGAAATACTGTGAAGAACAGTCGTTGGGATTTATACGTATTTGCGGACTTCTTTTACACCTACACCTGCGTATGGGAACGGTAGTTTTTCCTTATTTTCAACTGTTCCGCAGACTTTCTGTACAAATGAAACATGTTTGACGTAAAGCAATACAGACGTAAAGAGAAGGAGCGCAAACGCGTAGAGTCTCTCTTGCAGATGCTGCCGCCTGCCGGGCACGCAGCAGATAATGCGAGCGGTGGCACAGCAGATAGTGTTGCAGAGCAATCTGTACAACTTGCCGATAGAGAAGGTGTACAAACAGTGCTGGAGGTGGGGTGCCGAGACGGGTATATCACGTGTTTGTTGGCAGAGAGGTTTCCCCGGGTAACGGCACTGGATCTGCACTTGCCTGCCATTGAGCACCCGCGTGTTATGTGCGTACAAGGAGATGTTACCGGTTTGGAGTTTGCTTCACGCTCTTTTGATTTGGTGGTATGTACCGAGGTGTTGGAACACATTCCTGCAGAGAAGCTGGAAGTGGCGTGTGAAGAACTTTTGAGGGTAACACGCAGGTATCTGCTCATTGGTGTGCCTTACAAGCAAGACTTGCGTGTTCATGCCATGCGTTGTGTGCATTGTGGCACAATAAATCCCACAACGGGACACGTACATTCTTTTGACAGGGAGCGCTTGCTTTCTCTTTTTGGGGACAGGCCTTTTTCCCGCCTAGACTTTGCAGGAAAAGGGGTGTATAAGACCAATCGGCTCTCTCATGCTTTGTACAAACGGTTTGGTTTTCCTTACGGGTCTTACGAGCAGGAAGAACCTTGTGTCCATTGCGGTGCCAAGCTGGTAAAACCAAAACTACCTTTTTTTTCACGGATGGCTTGCCTGTTGGCCAAAGGTTTGGAGTTTATACAAAATAAAACAGGACCCGATAAGAGCCCTGTTTGGATTCATATGTTGTGGGACTTTACAGAGCAGGAGACATAGAGATATCTATGAAGTTCCCCTGGCCGAGGAAGTCCCTGAAAAATTCTTGCAACGTTGCCGGCTTTAGTCCTTTGACTATGTTTTCGTAGTCTGTGAAGGTGTCTATGCCGTCGTCGTAATAACTGGTGATTACTTGCCTCCAAAAACTATTGGCAATAAGGTTTTCCTGACGGTTCTTCAAGAAGTTTTCTATGGTTTTGTTAACATACTCTTCTGAGGGACCGTTGTCCCTCACATTGACTATGTCTTCTTCTACAATGTGCCTCATTCTTTCCTGTTTTTCCGGATCTGTATCAAAGGCAATAATAATGGCACCGTATTCTTGAGGACGATCTACCATTATTTTCTGTACAGAAGCTCCGTACGTTCCACCTTCATCTTCTCGCAGGCTTTGGATATAGGCCATGTTCAGGATGGACTGTACAGCTTCCATATATATGGAATTTTTGAGGTTGTACTCCATATCTGCCGTGTAAACATTTACGATGGTAGTTTTGGGAGTCTCCATTTCTATAGTGAAATGGTTGTCTATTTTACCTTTTTGAATGCGGTTATCATTGGGAATCCAGGTAGCCGGTTGTGAGTCTGCGGGGAGAGAACCGATGTAACGTTCTACCAAGGGTTTTAGAGTTTCCAGGTCTACATTGCCCACAATAGTTACCAAAGCACCGTTCATGTTGGCAAAACAAGTTTTGTAGGCTTCTTCAATGTTTTGCAGCGATATTTTGTCCAGCAATTCTGAAGATACGATTTGGCTCCTGGGGTTATTGTTGAACAACGTTTTTACCAGCTCTTTTTGCAGTTTAAAATCAGGCGTTTGTTCCAGATTGGGAACGATAGCCCGTAATTGTGCCATGGGAGCTTCGAATTCATTTTCTTCAAAGCGCGGTGTTACAATATGTGCGTAAACAAGTTGCATCAATGTTTCCAAATCTTGAGGAGAGGCGCTGCCACTGATCCCGTGGCTGTAGCCGTCCAGGTATGGGGAGGCCTGTACTATGGTTCCTGTAAGTTTACGCTTTAAGGCTGTGTGACTAAAGGCACCCACACCGCTGCTTTGACTCCACATCATGAAAACATTGCTTTCAATAGAGGGAAGGAGTTCTTCAGGTATGATGGAATGTCCGCCGTCGTTTTTAAGGGTGAATAACACCTCGTCTTTCCTATACTCGGTAGGCTTCACTATTACTTTGATGCCGTTGGAAAGGTTCCATAAGGTGGTGCCAAAAACACCTTCTTCTTCCTTAACAACGGTTCCCGGAACAATAGCCTGTACGTCTACAATAGGCTCGTCAGATACTTCTTCTTCGTAAGCTTCCAGTTCCATTTCTTCTACAGAATCCATGAGGGCTTGCACTTCTTCTTCTGTGGGAATGGCCAATCCTTCCCGCTCGGGGCTGTTGACCAGCACTACCCGGTTTTCTTCTGTGATAACTTGTGCTGCAATTTGGTTGAGCTGATCCAGTTGAATAAACGGCATGTACCCTTGGGCAACTTGCAGTTCATAAGCAGGATCCAAAATGGGTTGGTTATATGCAAAGTGGTTAATCATAGGACGTACCAGTTCTGCATTCATACGATCCGGCGCATTTTCTGCTGCTCGTTCCAGACCACGCAAGTAGTTGGTTTTGGCACGCTCCAGCTCGGAGTCTGTAAATCCGTAGCGGCGCATTTTTTCTACTTCCATGAGCAATGCCTGGAAGGATTGGCTACTTTCTCCGTCTTTGGCAGCTACAGCAAACAGAGTAACGTCTGCAGAGGTGGTGAGGGATGCAAATTGCATACTAGCACCCAGGAAGGGCGCATTGGGTTGGCTGGCTATTTCTTGAAAACGGTCGTTCATCATTCTTGTTATGAACGATTTAAACATATCCACCATATAGATCATTCCCAAAGGACGCATTTCGTTGGGTATGGGATCTGTTTTGATAACAAACGTTACACTTGTTCCCTGGGCTTCGGGATCGGTAATAATCCCAATGATGGGATCGTCGTTTTCCGGAATGGGAATCAGTTTCTTGGGACTGGGCGTATCCGGCTTAGGTATGTCTTCAAAAAGTGCTACCAGTTTATTATATACCTGATCTACGTCTATGTCTCCTACAATAATTACGGCCTGGTGGTCCGGGCGATACCATGTTTCGTAAAATTCTACAAGTTCATGGTAAGGAAAGGTGGAAATACCTTCTATAGTTCCAATAAGGTTACATTCTGCATATTTGGAACCTTTGTACAGGTAGGGGAGCGAGGCTTCAAACATACGCCATTGAGCGTCTCTGCGTGTACGCAATTCCTCAATGATAACTCCGCGTTCCAGGTCGATTTCTTCCGGAAGGTTGCTTACAAAGTACGAGTAGTCGTGCAAAATAAGCAGGCACGTATCCAATACGCCTTCGCGCAACATAGGTACGTTATTTAACATGTACATGGTTTGTTCCACACCCGTGGAAGCATTGATGTTTCTACCAAAACTGCAACCAATGCTTTCCAGATAGTTGATCATCATTTTTCCGGGCAGGTTTTTTGTTCCGTTAAGGGCCATATGCTCCAGAAAGTGAGCCAATCCGTCTTGGCGTTCGTTTTCCTGTATGGCTCCTACGTTTGTGAAGAGATAAAACTCTGCACGTTGCTCTGGTTTAGCATTGTGTCTGATATAATAAGTGAGGCCGTTCTCCAGCTTGCCAATTTTTATGGCAGGGTCGTTTTTAAGCGGTTCCTGAGGATTGGCCATTTGTGCAATACCTGTTATACCTGCTAAAAGCAGAACAATCAAGGTTGTTAAATATTTTCTCATAATAAGGATGATTGTGAAATAATTTTGATGAACAAAGGTAAGAAAATTTCGTTGATGTAATTGGTTTTTTGTAATTTTACAAAATGTACATTAAAAAAAATCTTTATCGATGACTATCAGAAAATGTTTTTTAAGCCTGTTGGCTGTTATAGTAAGTGCAGGGACTGTTTGGCCGTGCACAAACTTGATTGTAACAAAAGGAGCTTCTACAGATGGCTCCATTATGGTAACGTATTCTGCCGATTCCCATCAGCTGTACGGAGAGTTGTATTTCTGGCCGGCCGCTAAATGGGCGGAAGGAACCATGCTCAAAATATACGAATGGGATACCGGACGCTATAAGGGGGAAATACCTCAGGCACCGGTTACGTATTCAGTTACCGGAAACATGAACGAATACCAATTACTTATAGGAGAAACAACGTTTGGAGGACGCAGGGAGTTTCGTGACAGAAACGGTATTATGGATTACGGTTCTTTAATTTACGTGACTCTGCAGCGTTGCAAAACAGCCCGGGAAGCCATTGCTATGATGGATCACCTTATGCAAACGTATGGGTACGGTTCCGGAGGTGAGTCTTTTACCATTGCAGACCCCAATGAGGTGTGGGTGATGGAAGTGATGGCAAAAGCGCCCCGTTTGGTAGAAGGAGTAAACGTGAATAAAGGAGCTGTTTGGGTTGCCAAGCGTATTCCCGACGGTTATATATGTGCTCATGCCAACCAAGCACGGATTACTACTATAGATTTTAACGATCCGGAAAACTGCCTGTACAGTCCCGATGTGATTTCTCATGCACGAGAAGTGGGGATTTTTTCCGGTAGGGATAGGGATTTTAGTTTTTCTGACGTGTACGCTCCTGTGGATTTTAGCGGTGCTCGTTTTTGCGAAGCACGTGTATGGGCTTTCTATAACAAGTACCACGACGGTATGGAGAAATACCTGGACTATGCCATGGGGCATAATCTTTCCAACAGAATGCCTTTGTACATCAAGCCTAAAACAAAATTGTCTGTTAAAGACCTTGCCGATATGATGCGTGATTATTATGGAGGTACGCCTTTGGATATGACATGCGATATTGGAGCAGGTGGAAATGCTTTGCCTTACCGTTGGAGACCGCTTACTTTCGAGGCGGATGGAAAAACATACGTTAACGAGAGGGCTATTGTTACTCAGCAAACGGGTTGGTGGTACGTTGGACAGTGCCGCAGCCATATGCCGCAGGATTTAGGTGGATTGTATTGGTTTGGAGTGGATGATGCCGGTACTTCTGCATTGATTCCCATCTACAGCGTATCGCAACGTATTGCGCATTGCATTGAGGAAGGGAACGGAAGCATGCTTGAGTACTCAGACACGTCTTTGTTTTGGATTTTCAACAGGGTAGCTCAGTTTGCTTACCAGCGTTACAACGAGATTGGTATTGAAGTACGTGGGGTTGTAGATGAGTGGGAAAACCTAATGATAGAAAAAACAGCTTTGGCAGACCGTGTGGCTATGGAGCTGTATAAAGAATCACCAGAGGCGGCTCGTGAGTACTTGACAGATTTTAGCGTACAAGCGGCTGAGGTTTTGTTGGAGAAATGGAATAAGCTGGATAAGTATTTGATGGTCAAATACATTGACGGGAATACCAAACGTCAGAATCCCGATGGTTCTTTTGCTAATAACGGTAACGATCCGCGTATCCCGGCGCCTCCCATTCAGGCAGGCTACACGCAAAAGTGGAAAGAAGCCGTAGCCAAAGACCACGGAAAAATTTTAGAAGCTAAATAAAAATACAATGAAACGCTCAGGCCTTGTTCTATGGTTCGTACTGTCTGCTGTAATTACAGGGTCGGCTTTTCTTATTAATCTTACCGGAGTTCCAGCAAGCCGGATACCGGCGTTTTTGGTACAAGTTGCCCAAGGTCCGGTTGCATGGACTCCGGTTTTTCTTTCACAGGAGAGGGAGCAGATTCCGGCATCTGATGCTGATTCGGTTCCTCTATCTGCTGTTGATTCGTCTGCATGTCGTGTATTTATGGTGGTGATTGACAGCGAAATTCACGCAAAATCTGCCAGAATGCTGGAAAAAGCCTTGAAAGAAGCGGAGGCCCGCAGGGCAGATGTGTTTTTGATGCGTCTTAATACTTTTGGCGGAGCTTTGGACGCAGCTGAAAAAATGCGGACAGCTTTGATGGAAGCTCCTTTTGTTACGGTCTCTTTTATTGATCATCAGGCTGCCTCGGCAGGTGCTTTGTTGTCTATTGCGTGTGACCACATTGTTATGGCTCCCGGTTCTACCATTGGTTCAGCTACCGTAGTAGGCCCAACAGGAGAACCCATGCCTGAAAAGTACCAGTCATATATGCGTTCGCTCATGCGGGCAACTGCTGAGGAAACGGGAAGGGATCCTGAACTGGCTCAACAAATGGTAGAAGGAGAGAAGGTGCTGAACCTGACTACAAAAGAAGCCGTTGCCATTGAGTTTGCTCAGGGGCAGGCAGCCGATGTAGAAGAGGCACTTGCTGTGCTGGGGTATGAATACTGTGAATTAGATGAATATAAAGAAACAACGCTGGATAAAATCATTGGTTTTTTTCTATTACCATTGGTGCAAGCGTTGTTATTAATGGGGATGATTGGGGGTGTTTTCATTGAATTGAAGACACCGGGAGTAGGGCTTCCTTTGGGTGTTGCCATACTGTGTGCCATAGGTTATTTTTCTCCGTTGTTTTTGGAAGGCATTGCTCGGTATTGGGAAGTAATCATAATTGTAGTGGGTCTTGTGTTGCTGGGGATAGAAATCTTTGTAACCCCGGGGTTTGGTGTATTAGGTATTACAGGTATACTGACCATAGCAGCCGGCTTGGTGCTGGTTATGGTAGATAACTGGATTTTTGAATTTAAAGGTCCTTTCCCGTGGTATGCCCTCCTGAACCCGGTAGCTATTGTATCTATAGCAGGGTTGACTTCACTTACCGGTATGCTGCTCTCTGTTCATTACTTATTCCCTACACGGTTGTTCAACCGCATTGCGTTACGTACCGACTTAACCACAGAAACAGGTTTTGTGGGAGTTCCCCAGCTGAAAGACATTGAAGTAGGGCAGGAAGGCGTAGCCTTTACAGACCTGAGACCTTCCGGAAAAGTAAGCATAGGCGATCGCTGGGTAGAAGCTCGTGCCGCCGTAGGTTACATTACCAAAAACACAAAAGTAAAAGTCGTACGCATTGAAGGAGGGGCTCTTTTTGTAGAAGAGGTGTAGGAGCTGGTTTTTGTTTTGCTTTGCTGCACTTTTTTGCATTTTGGCGCGTTTTAGATTCAATCTAAGGTGCGCCGTTCCCTGGGCTTTGCTGTTCCGATTCGATGAGTTCCAGCAGGTGCTGGACAGCTTCTTCTTGAGGAATCCCACGCATTACGGGGGTTTTGCCTTTGTATAGGGTGATTTTACCGTTGCCTTCTCCTACATATCCGTATTGTGCATCGGCCATTTCTCCGGGGCCGTTTACAATGCAACCCATGATGGCAATAGTGCAGCCTTTCAGATGAGCGGTAGCTTCTTTTACGGCACGTACCGTTTCTTCCAGATCAAATTTAGTGCGGCCGCATCCTGGGCAGGAAATGTATTCCGGTTTGGTGAAAACGCAGCGGGTAGCTTGCAGCAAATCCATGCAAAAGTCTATCAGTTCCTCTTTTGTGGCAAAAGATGCTTCTACAAAAGGCATGGGCAGGGTTTTCCAGTCTATGGTGCCGTCCAGCAGCCCGGGTGCCCATTCATAACACGCAGACACAATCAGTTGGTTCCAAAGCACCTCTTCGTCTGAAGAGGGCGTGGCAGAAGTATCGATGCAAACAGAAGCAGCAGGAGTTGCTTCCGTTGCTTCTGCTGAAGTGGCAGCAGTAATGGAAGATGGAGTGGCGGCTGTTGCTGCAGAAGCTGCAGAAGTAGCACCAGGTGTAGTGGGAGCCGGAGTGGAAGCTTTGGCTGCAACAGTAGGAGCCGAATCGGCAGCAGCGACAGCGACAGCGACAGCATGCTGGCGGCTGAGCAACGGAAGGAAGAGTTTGCCAAAGTGGATTTCTTGTTCGGGTGGTTCGGTGAGCGAAACTCGGAACGTATCCCCGATGCCTTCTTTGAGTAAGGTGATGATGCCGGCTGCTGATTTTAGGCGGCCTTGGCGTCCGCTGCCCGATTCCGTGACGCCCAGGTGGATGGGGTAGGTCATTCCCGCTTCTTTCATACGCTCAACCAGCAGGCGGTTAGCCTGTACCATTACGCGTGTGTTGCTGGATTTGATTGAAACTACTACGTTAGTAAAGCGTAAATCTCGGCAAATGGTAAGGTATTCCATGGCGGCTCGGCACATACCGTCGGGGGTGTCTCCGTACTGTTCCAGGATGTGTGCAGGAAGGGAGCCGTGGTTTACCCCAATGCGCAAGGCGGTATGGTATTGGTTACATGCTTCTATTAATGTGCCCAACAGGGCTGTGGCTTGCGAGGGATCGCGCGAGAAGTTGCCCGGATTGATTCGGACTTTATCTGCTACACGGGCGACTTCCATAGCTGTGTCTGCCGAAAAATGCACGTCGGCTGCCAAAGGTACGTGAATTCCCTGCTGGGAAAGGGTGTCTTTGATACGGGCAAAAGCTCTGACCTGAGGTGGTGCCTGTGTGGTAAGGCGTATCAATTGCGCTCCGGCAGCGGCTACACGTTTGCACTGGGCCACAGAGGCTTCGATATCCAGGGTGTCTGTATTGCACATGGTCTGAACGGATACGGGGTGTCCACCTCCGATCTTCAGATTTCCTACGGTTACGGTATGTGTTTTCATACTACGGCAAGTGTTTTCATTTGTGCAGGTGTATAAAGATACCGAATGTAATCAACAGTTGTCCCGGGTAACCGTACGTGTAATATTCGTTACTGTAAAGGGCCGGATTTTCTATCATAGACAAGGAATACAAATAGTTTGCTTCTATTTGAAATTCAAAAGGTTTGAGTACTAAAGCAAATCCCAGGCCTCCCTGAAAACCGTAGTCTGCATAAATGTGGTTGCAGTCAAACGTTACGGGTATGCCTTGCGGTTGTTCTTCTGTATAATCTGTGGCACTCATGCGGTACCCTGCAAAGCATCCTAAGTTGACAAGCAAGCGCGTTTTCCACATATCTATATGAAACTGACTGGTGAGTGGTACACGTAGTACTTCGTATGTACGTTTTAGTTCAGGAGTATCGTATGCCTGCTGAGTATATGTAAATCCGGTCTGAACTCCAAAGTAAGGCAGGTTGCCCCACAAATGGTGGTAATACGTATATAAAAGTGAGGCGTTTATCCAGGAGGGAACATTTTTTTGCTTTCTGTCCGGATTAAAATGAACGGTGTTAAAAGCGTATCCGCCCCTAATTCCAAGCAAGTGTTGTTTTAGGGGTACTTGCCGGGGTAAGGGTTGTGTTTCTTCCAATGCAGTGGGTAGGGTGTCGCGAAGGACGGCAGACAAGGTATCGCGAAGGGCAGTGATGTTCAGGGTGTCTGGGAGAGCAACCGCGTCCAGAGTGTCGGGGAGTTCGGAGTGATGGTTCTGAAGGCGCGTAGTTTTTTCCTCAGAAAGGCGCGTTTGGGCACGTGCCGCATGGCCGGTGAAGGAGGAGGCTGTTGTGATGAAGAATAAAATACAGAACAAAAGGTAGCGTAGCAAGGAAGGATAAATCCCGCATGTGGAATTCTGCCCGGAGGAAGTTAGTGCGGGGGATGTCGGCCTGGCTTTTACCGGGAAGGTTGTTTTACCTTTGTCTGGCTGGAACGGAAAGCGTAACATTTTGGTTCAAAAGTTGTTCAATATCAATGGTCTGACTTAGTTCCATTTTGTCTTTCAACTCTATGATGGAACTCCCGGAGGGAAGGCGAAACATACGTACGCGTTCTGCTTGTCTTTTTTCTTTCAAATTGCCTGTATCCCAGAATCCGTTGCCGTTTCTGTCTTCTGTAACGCGTATGGTGAATTTTCCTTCTCTCAGGTAAGGGAACGTGAGGGTCGTATCTGTAAAGGCACGGCTTGTGCGTATTATTTGATCCCTTCTTTCGTTCATTACGTCAACAATCAAAGGGCAGGGTACGTTTTGCAGTTGCAGATGAAGGGCTCCGTAATCTTCAGAAAGGAGGGTTTTAAAAGGGACGGTGATGGAGTCATTTTGCAGACCGTTTATATCGGTAAGGAGACCTTCAGGTAAGGTAAGAATGTATCTTGTGCCTTCTACATATGTATTGGGTATGAGGTTATATAGGCACAAATCCAGCGAATCCCGGAGTACCGTATAGGGAACGGCAACGGTATCTTCTGAGGGAGTGATGCGTGTGAGTGTAGCTTTAGAGAAATCAGGATTCAACGGTAAGCTTTCAAAGCGCAGAGAAACTCCTTTTTCACGGATAAGTTCCTGAACTACCTTACTTGTCAGCTCCATAGCTTCTTTTTTTTCTCTGACAGAGGGCGGCCCCTGTTGGTTATCTGTACGTCCGCTTCCGGGGCCTTCCCTGGCTCCTAAAACGGGAGTGTCCTTCTCTTCTTTCTGGAATGGAGAGAAACGTAGCGTGTCTGTTCTGGGAGCGAGTGTTTCTAGAGAATCGTCTGTAGCCATGTAGGTGAGATGAAGCAAAACGGTGTCGGGAACAGCGGGTGCTGTCAGCCACAGTACAAGGCTATCGCGTCTGTAATTGTGTTGTGTTACAATATGTGCCGAGTCTATTTGAGAAATATATGTTTTAAGGATCTGAGCACCGGGGGCTGTAAACGATAAGGATAAAGCCCTGTGTTGCATCCGTTCATGCTGGGAAAGTCTTTGGCGATACGGTGTTTCTTTGAATACAAACACATTCTTTTCTACAGGTCTTCTGAGTAATCCTGCCGTGTCTTTTGCATAATAGGGTTGAATTTCCGGAGCATAAGTAAACATGGTTTTTTCCGGCTTTACCAGCGAGTCTAAAAACCCAATGAGTTCTCCGCTTTCGCGGTTATACAGGTAATTGTTATTCTGGTCTGTAATGGTGTACAACGAGTACAACGTATCTTTTAGGTTTCTGAGTACAAAGTAGCCGTAAGTATCTGTTCGTGTGGCTGCTACAGGCAGTGTAGAAGTAAGAGTGCTGTCTGTTGGATTGATGTGCAACAGCACGGTGGCATTTTGAACAGGAAGTAGGGTAGAGGCATCTGACACAAGTCCTGAAATCATGAGGGAGTCTAGCCGTTCACCGGTAGAAAAGCTTAATGCAAAAACAGGAAAAGGATTGCCTTCGTTGTTATCCTGAATGGCGTTTCCAAAATAAAGACTGTAGGTGGTGTTGGGATAAAGAGCTTCTTGGAGATCAACTACTATTCCTTTGCCTTTTGTACGAACCGTTGGGTTTTTTTCGTGGGGTGGAGACAGCAGAATATTATCGTTAGGTTTTTCCAGTTTAACGTATTCGTTAAATTGAAGTTCCACTCTTTTGAGCGAAGTGCTGACGCCTGTTTGGTTAACGTCGGGTATGGTCACCAGCAACCTGGGTGGAAGGGTATCTTTAGGTCCGCCCGAAGGCCCGGCCGTAGTATTGGCACAGCCATGAGGGAGCAAGCAGAAGGAAAGTAATGCCAGCGCAGATGTAAGGAAAATAAAGACCTTCTTTACCGGGGGTATTCTCATATTCATGCCGTTATTCCTCTAGTTGTTTAACCGTTTCAACACCTTTTATTCTTTTTAGTTCGTCCATTACCGCTTCCAGGTCTTTTATGTTTTGTACGTAGATTTCAAGTTCTGCATCAAAAATGTTATCGTGCGAAACGAGACTAAAACTACGGATATTTACACACATCCCCAAAGAGATAGCATGCGTAATATCGTAGATAATACCCAGGCGGTCGCTTCCGCGAAGCATCAATTTTACAAGGGAGGAAGATAGGCGTTGTTTCTTCCATACCACACTTACTTCTGCATTGTCGTTTTTGTGTAACCTCTGAAGTGCCTCTATACGGGAGCATGTGGTGGAATGGATATAAAGGTCTTTGGTTCTTCTATGAATGAACCCAATGAGTTTATCTTCTGTGGTAGGACGACAACAAGGTGCAAAATGGAAAGTGTTGTAGTCTTTACGGCGTTTCCAGTCCGGTACAGGAACCCAGCTAACAAATTTACGGGTGGGGGTTCCTTTCATTAAAATATCCCTTAAGTTGGATAAATCCAGCATGCCGGCTCCAATCCTACCGTACATTTCTTCTCTGGAAGAGATGTTGTATGCTGTTAAAAGTTTGTTGATAAGGCGGGTATGAATTTTTATACCAAATTCTGCCAGGCGCGTTGCCAACAATTGCCTGCCTTTGTTAATGTGGTCTGTTCCGCTTTTCTTAAGTGTTTCTAAAATCAAACTTCTGGCTTTAGACGTGGTTACAGCTCCCAGTCGTTCAATTTTTACTTGGGGAGCAGTGGCCGTAATGATTTCTACCTGGTCACCACCACGGAGTGGGGTAGATAATAGCATAAGCTTTTCGTTAATCTTGGCGGCTAAAGCGTGAGTACCCACCTGTGTATGAATGTAGTAGGCAAAGTCCAGCGCAGTAGCTCCTTTAGGAAGGATACGCATTTCACCTTTAGGGGTAAATACATAAATCACAGAAATAAGGCTTCCCGGCTGAAAGTTATCAAAGAACTCCAGGGCTTGTGAATCTTTAGTCTCTAGTGTTTTTCTTACTTTTACCAGCCAACGCTCTATGCCGCTAACTTCCGGTAATATCCCTTTGTATTTCCAATGGGCAGCCACTCCTTGTTCTGCAATCTCGTCCATTCTTTTGCTGCGGATCTGAACTTCAAGCCAGTTCCCGGAAGGGGTGAGGTAGGTTGAGTGTAAAGCTTCGTATCCTGTTTCTTTGGGAGTCTTGAGCCAATCCCGGCGACGAACTGTATAAGGTTCCCAACGTTCGTTCAGCCATTCCTCAATTTGATAACACGTATTGTGTTCTTCTTCCCGGTGGGTCACCCGGGGGTGGAATACAATCCTAAGGGCAAACAAATCATACACATTTTCAAAAGACACATTCCTCTTCTTCATTTTGGACCAGATGGAGTAAGGGGTCTTAATTCGGGTAGAGATTTGAAAATCTATGCCCTTGTTTTTTAAGAGTTCTGTAATGGGTTCAAGGAATGTTCTTGTAATGTCACTTCCTCTGCGACCTGTTTCGTTTTTTACTTTTTCTTCAATTTCTTCGTATTCTGTCGGCATGGCGTGCTTCATCCAAATGTTTTCTATTTCCGACTTAATGGTATACAGTCCCATTTGGTGTGCCAGAGGAGCAAATATGTACATGGATTCTCCCAGGTTGCGAGCGCGTTTCTCTACCGGCAGTTCTTTTATATTTCTGAGATTATGCAGTCTGTCTGCTAACTTAATAAGCAAAACACGGATGTCGTTGTTTACCGTCAGTAGCATTTGTTTGAACGTTTCTTCTTGCGTTCTGTCATGAGCAGCAAAAACACGTTCCATTTTTCCAAGCCCCTCTACCAGCTCTTCAATTTTTTCACCAAACATACCGGCAATTTCTTCTTTGGTATAGTCTGTGTCTGTAAGGATGTGGTGTAAGAGGGCCGTAATGATGGATTTATAACCAAGCCCTATCTCGGCAACAACAATCTTTGCTACCTCTATGCTATGGAGGATAATAGGATCCCCGGAAAGGCGCTTTTGGTTTTTATGGGCTTCTTTGGCAAACTGATATGCCTTCAACACTTGCTCGTATTCTTCTGTGTTGGCACATCTGTTCTTGCTTAAAATCCGGAGCGGTTCAAAATATTGATCTATGTAGTCTGGTGTTTCCAAAAGTTCTTGCTAAAAATACTAAATCAAAGCGTAGCTGCATACTCTGCAATTGCAGGGTCCAGGGCCAAGAGTTGTTCTATGCCGGGGTATCCCGGTATTTCTATGCCCGGGGAATTCAATTCCCAGGCGTGTTTTTCTACCATGTTTTGTGTAAAGAGTTGTAGGTTTTTCAATCCGCCGCCACTCCAGGAATAGCCTCCAAACAAGAAAGCTTTTTTCTTTCCCGGTTGCATGATGTCTATTTCATGACACAGCTGATGCATGGACGGATGCATGCCTGTATTGTAAGAGCAGGATCCCAGCACCAGTCCGTTGTATTTCCAAATTTCCTTTAGAATGAATGAGGGGTGCGTTTTAGAGGTATCAAAAACCCGTATGTTACGGATACCGTTTTCTGATAATTTGCGTGCTAGGTAGTCTGCTGTTTGTTGTGTGTGACCGTACATTGTAGCGTAGGCCAGTACTACTCCTTTTTCACTTTCACTGGCAGCCCATTGTGCGTACCATTGGTAAACTGTTTCCGGATGTGTCCTCCAAACGGGGCCATGTACCGGGCAAATGATGCGGATGGGAAGCAAAGCTGCTTTTTGCAGGGCCCTTTTCACCTGTCCGGAAAAGCGTCCTATAATATTGGTATAGTAACGGAGCATTTCGTCTTTATAATACTCCGGATCAATTTCATCGTCAAATATCCCTCCGTCCAACGTGCCAAACGTACCAAAAGCATCTTGGGAAAACAAAACCTGTTCTGTAGTGCAGTAGGCCATCATAGATTCCGGCCAGTGGACCATGGGAGTAAAGATAAATTGCAGGGAATGGTGCCCCAGTTCCAATGTATCACCGTCTTTGACTTCACGAACCTTTTCTTGTTCAATACCCGGATGGTATATCTCTAGCAATTTTATGCCTCGGGCATTGGTTACGACAACAGTTTGGGGGTGGCGCTGCAACAAGTCACTAATCATACCGGCATGGTCGGGTTCCATATGCAGGATTACCAGGTAGTCCAGAGTACGACCATTCAGCAAGTAGTCTACGTTTTCCAGATAAGAACGGTCGCTGCCGTATTCAATAGTATCTATAAGGGTGGTTTTCTTGTCTGTGATCAGGTAAGAGTTGTAAGAGATTCCTGCCGGGAGCGGCCAATTGCTTTCAAAAAATGTTTTGCTTCTGTCGTTTGTTCCAATAAAATGTAGGGTATCAAGGATAGTTGCTCTCATGGTTAAAATAAGGTTTGTGGCCTTTCTATCAGGCTCATAAAATCGTTTTCGTTAATTATGAGGACGTTTAGTTCGGTAGCTTTTTTCATCTTAGACGGCCCCACTTTTTCTCCTGTTAAAAAATAATCGGTATTGCCGCTAACAGATGCCAAAACCTTGCCACCGTGTGCCGTTATTAGGTTTTTAACTTCTTCTCTGGACCGGGTAAAGGTTCCGGATATAACAAATCGTTTGCCTTCCAGCAAATCCGATACTTTCTGTGCTTGGCTCTGTGTTTGTTCAAAGGACAGCCCGGCTTGCCGGAATCTTTCTATCGCTTCTGTATTTCTTGAGTCACTAAAGAATTGACAAATGGCCAATGCTATTTTTTCTCCTATTTCCGGGGCTTCTTTCAGTTCTTCAAACGATGCGTTTTGTAAGGCGCGAAGGGATCCAAAATGTTCTGCCAGGTATTTGGCCGTAGTTTCTCCTACGTAAGGAATGCCTAATGCGTAAAGTACACGGGGAAAAGAAACGTTTTTAGAGGCTGCCAGGCTGGCCAGTAAATTTTCTGTAGACTTGGTTCCCCAGTTTTCAAGTACTTCCAGTTTGTGTGGGGTCAGGTCATACAGATCTGCCGGGGAGGTTGCCAAATCTTTACTATAGAGTTGTTCTATAAGGGCGTCTCCTCCCAGGATGTTCATGGCCTTGCGGCTCATAAAATGCGAGATTCTGCCTTTGATTTGAGGGGGGCAGCCCCAGCGGTTGGGACAAAAATGTTTGGCTTCTCCGGCGTCCCTTTCCAGAGGAGTTCCGCACTCCGGACACGTTTGAATGTATTGAAAAGGATGTGTCCCTTGAGGACGTAAGCCGAGGTCAACGCCTACGACTTTAGGAATGATTTCGCCGCCTTTTTCAATAAAAACCGTATCGCCCAGACGAATGTCGTGAAGTGCAATTTGGTCTGCATTGTGCAACGAGGCACGTTTTACCGTAGTGCCGGAAAGGAAAACGGGTTCCAAGTTGGCCACAGGCGTTATGGCGCCTGTTCTTCCCACCTGGAAATCAACGGAGAGAAGACGGGTGACAGCTTGCTCTGCTTGGAATTTGTACGCTGTAGCCCAGCGAGGACTTTTAGCAGTCATTCCCAACTTTTTATGCAGTGTAAAATCGTTTACCTTAATGACAATGCCGTCTGTGGCTACCGGTAGGTCTGTACGTTTTTTATCCCAGAGTTCCAGAAACTCGGTAACCTCTTGTATGTTGTGGCAGAGTTTGCGCTGTTCCGATACGGGGAATCCCCATTGACGAGCTGCTTCCAAGGCTTGCCATTGCGTTTGGATACCGTCGGTTTCCGTTACTAAGTGATAGACGTAGCAGTCAAGTCGGCGCCGCTCTACTTCTTCTGCAGACAGCAGCTTTAACGTTCCTGCAGCTGCGTTGCGCGGGTTGGCAAAGGGAGGTTCGCCTTGTTCTTCTTTGATTTCATTCAGTTCCCTAAAACGGCTGAAGGACATTACTATTTCTCCGCGAATTTCGAATTGAGCAGGGTAGGGCAAAGCAAACGTATCTGCCGGAGGCAGTTGGGTAGGTATGGAGGCTATGCGCAGGACATTGGCCGTAACATCGTCTCCGTACGTGCCGTCGCCCCGGGTGAGCGCTCTTACAAGATGCCCGTTTTGGTAGGAAAGACAGATGGCCGTCCCGTCCAGCTTCAGCTCGCACACGTACTCAATGGCAGCAGCAGGTGCGCCATCCGTTGCAGTCGTTGCGAAAGTTGTATCAGCCGTGGCAGGAGCTGCAACAGCTTTTAGTATGCGGTTGTGGAAGTCCAGCAGTTCCTGTTTGTCGTAGGTGTTACTGAGCGAGAGCATGGGCGTTTTATGGCGTACCCTTTGAAAGGAGGTACCCGGTACAGAGAGATCGCTGCCAATGTGTTGCGTGGGAGAGTCTGCTGTGATCAGATGGGGGAATTGGTGTTCCAGTTCTATGAGTTCCCGGAGTAAAAGATCGTATTCAAAATCGGAAATTTGTGGGGCGTTTAGTACATAGTAGTATTTATTGTGCTGGTTTATGGCTTGTTTTAGCTCCCGGATTCTGTCGGCTTCTCTGCTTTTGTTCATGGGGTAAAGATAAAACTAAGTTTGAATAATGCTGTCATCACTTATACGGATGTCTCCGTTTTCTGCCATGGCACGCAACACCTCCATAACCTGATCTGATGACTCTGTAAAGAGCAGGTCTAGCTGACGGATGTTTACAGGGCCTTTTTGAAGGGATTTTGTAATTTTTCCGGCAATGCGTTCAAATGTTTTTTTAGGATCTTTTTCTCCTGCACGCGCCAGACAAACATCACATATTCCGCAATCGGATGCTGTGCCTTCTCCAAAATAGGCCAACAGTTGTTTGCTGCGGCAGGGGGCCTCTGATGAGGCATATTGAAGCATGGCTTCCATACGACGGAACCAAGTGTCTTTACGTTGTAGGAAGCTGGCAGGGTTTAAATACACGTTGCCCGGTTCCAGCCTGTGGGTATGTAAGAATACCTGCGGGCTTCTCTTTTTAGGTATGTACGAAATCACTCCCAGACGTGAAAGGTGCATAAGGTATTCAGAAATAACGGCCGGTGCGCTTCTGCTTACCTGAGAAAGGTGGTTTTCGTCTATAGAAACAAATCCGTTAAAAAGTCCGGTATAGGTACGCAACAGCAGTTTGATAAAAGTGTCTAAACGCGGGTTAGCTATTTGTACTTTGTACAATTCGTCTCTGTTTACTCTGAATGTAATGCGGGAAGGGTTGTCCACTTCTTCTGTGAGGGATATGTATCCTTCTTGTTCCAGACTTTGCAGAGCGTACCAGAGGGTGGAGGGGTGCTTGTTAAAGCGCTTGGCAAATTCTTCTATTTTAAAATCAAACAGTTGTTCTGCTCCCTCTCCATAGCCTAAACCCAGGTAGGAGTATAAGTTTTGGTACGTTTCTTTTATTAATGCTGCATCTGGAAAGGAAATGTTAAAAATTTGTTTTAACCGTCTGTCATCGGAAGAGTTATACAAGAGAACGGCATACGCTTTTTTGCCGTCTCTGCCGGCTCTTCCGGCCTCTTGAAAGTAAGCTTCGGGAGCATCGGGGACATCAAAGTGGCATACAAAACGTACGTCGGGTTTATCAATGCCCATTCCAAAAGCGTTGGTGGCAGCCATAATGCGGATTTCTTCTTTTTTCCAGGCTTCCTGCTTGGCGGTTCGTTGAGGAGCAGGGAGTCCTGCATGGTAAGCGTCTGCCTTGTGGCCGTTAAAAAGGAGAAATTCGGCCACTTCTTCGGCTTTTTTTCTTTCACGAACATAGACCAAACCTGTGCCTTCTACGCCTTCGGCAATGCGCAAAAGCTGTCCCAGCTTGTCCTCGGCTTGGCGTACTACATACGCCAGATTCTTGCGCTCAAAGGAAGTTTGAAAAACCCGGTGGTCTTTGCGAAAAGCAAGCTTTTCTACAATGTCTTCAGTTACTTGTGGTGTTGCGGTGGCCGTTAGTCCCAGAACGGGAACGTTGGGATACCATTTTCTGAATTCAGCTATCCTAAGGTAAGAAGGACGGAAATCGTAGCCCCACTGAGAGATGCAATGGGCTTCGTCCACTACCAATAAAGAGGGTTGCATCTTTTGGACTCGGGCCCTGAAAAGTTCTGTGCTCAGTCGTTCAGGGGAAAGATACAAGAACTTATAGTTGCCATAAACGGCATTGTCCAATGCTACATCAATTTCGTAAGAACTCATGCCGGAGTGGATGCTGAGGGCTTTGATACCCAGCTTTTTTAATGACTCTACCTGATCTTTCATAAGGGCAATCAAAGGAGAAACCACAATGCAAATGCCGTCCATAAGAAGGGAAGGTACCTGAAAACATATGGATTTACCGCCACCGGTAGGCAATAAAGCTAGTGTATCCGTTCCTGCATAGACCGAAGTTATGATCTCTTCCTGTGCGTTGCGAAACGAACTGTAACCCCAATAACGAAGCAGGGTTTCACGAAATTTTGAGGTAAGGTTTTTACCCATTTTCTCTGTTGCAAAGATAAATAAAATGAGTATCTTAGCAACTTATTAAAAAGTACGTATACTATGAGTAAAATAGACCTATCCAAGTATGGAATTACCAATGTGGGAGAGATTGTTTACAATCCTTCTTACGAGACACTGTACCAGGCAGAGATGGATCCTGCCAACGAAGGCTTTGAAAAAGGAGTCTTGACCAATATGGGCGCTGTTAACGTAAGAACAGGAGTATTTACAGGGCGTTCACCAAAAGATAAATACATTGTAAAAGACGAGACTACAGAGAGTACAGTATGGTGGGATGGAGTCATCAATAAACCCATTACTCCGCAGGTGTGGAGTTCATTGAAAAAGATTGCACAAGAAGAGCTTTCCGGTAAAAAGAAATTGTATGTTGTAGATTCCTTTTGCGGAACGAATGCAGATACCCGGTTAAAAGTACGCTTCATCATGGAAGTGGCCTGGCAGGCGCACTTTGTAACCAACATGTTTATTCGTCCGTCTGAGTATGAACTGGAACATTACGGAGAGCCGGACTTTGTGATGATCAATGCATCTAAAGCCACCAATCCCAATTGGAAAGAACAAGGTCTTAATTCAGATGTTTTTGTAGTGTTTAACCTGACCGAGCGCCTTTCTGTTGTGGGAGGAAGCTGGTACGGTGGAGAAATGAAGAAAGGTATTTTTTCTATGATGAATTACTACCTGCCTCTGAAAGGGATTGCGTCTATGCACTGTTCCGCTAACGTTGGTGAAGACGGTGATGTGGCCATTTTCTTTGGCTTGTCCGGTACGGGAAAAACCACTTTATCTACAGATCCCAAACGGTACTTGATTGGCGACGATGAGCACGGATGGGATGACCATGGAATTTTCAATTATGAAGGCGGATGCTATGCCAAATGCATTGATCTGAGCCAAGAGAAAGAACCCGACATCTGGAAAGCCATCCGTAGGGATGCTTTATTGGAAAACGTTACGGTATTGCCGGACGGAACCCCCGATTTCACGGATGGTTCTGTTACGGAAAACACGCGCGTATCGTACCCCATATATTTCATTAACAAGATTGTGTTGCCTTCCAAAGCAGGACATGCCCAGAAGGTGATTTACCTTTCAGCTGATGCCTACGGCGTATTGCCTCCGGTATCTATTCTTGATGAAAAACAGGCACAATACCATTTCTTGTGCGGCTACACTTCCAAATTGGCCGGTACGGAACGAGGCATCACAGAACCGCTGCCTTCTTTCTCTGCTGCCTTTGGAGCCGCTTTTTTGACCGTACACCCGACCATTTATGCCAAGAATCTGGTAAAGAAAATGAAAGAGCACAATGCCAAAGCTTACTTGGTAAATACGGGATGGAACGGTACAGGGGAACGCATTTCTTTGAAAGAAACGCGTGCAATTATTGATGCTATTCTGGACGGCAGCATTGATAAGGCTCCTACCAAGCACATCCCCATTATGAATCTGAACATTCCGGTGGAATTGCCCAACGTGTCTTCAGAGATTTTAGATCCGCGCGATACGTATGCCGATCCCAAAGAATGGGAAGAAAAAGCCATCTCTTTAGCAGGACAGTACATTAAAAACTTTGAGAAATATTGTGACAACGAAGACGCATGCGCTTTGGTACCATCAGGTCCACAGCTCCCGTAATAGCGGATAGTTTTACCAAAAAAAAGCTCCCGTTTGGGAGCTTTTTTTGTTAATAGTTCAAGATTTTGTGAAAATCAAAATCTTCCGGGTTGTCAATGATTTTTCTGGCTTCAGGATAATCTTTCTCTGTAATGTAATCCATGATGTGACGGGTAAAGAATTGCATTTCCTGAGATTTCATACTCACCAGCCGCGGTGGAATCTTTCCTGTACGGGGATCTTGCAGGTCCTGAAGGAATAGGGGGATGATTTTTCCGTTACCGTCTCGGCAAACCATACAACCGCTTACTCCTTTGGTGAAGAGTTCATACACGCCCATACCCAGCATGGAACAGTATTCCAAGTCGTAGGACTTGGGGCTTATGCAGCGTACTTCGTAGCCTACTTCTACAGGCCTTGTTTTTACTTCCAAACCTAGGCTTTTAAGCTTTTTGTCAACCAGGTTGTCAATGATGTGTGATTTTGAAATTTTACCCAGTTCTGGGTGACCGTGCGCATCGTAGGTAAAAGCAATATCTGCTTCTTGTACGTCTTCTTCAGAAAGTGCCTGAAAAATGCCTTCCGAGATCATTACACAGCCGTAAGGGATGTTCCGTATTTGTCTTTTGATGACAGAAGAGACAATAAGGTTTACTACTTTCTCTATGGTAATAGGAGTTCGGTAGAACATTTCAGAAATGATGATCATAGGAAAATGACAGGAAGAGCCTATTCCAAAAGCCAAATGGCCCGCAGAGCGTCCCATGGCTGTTACAATGAACCAGTTTTCACTGGTGCGGGCATCTTCGTATACGGTACGTCCCAGTGTGGTGCCTTCTGCTTTAGCACTTTGGTAACCAAACGTAGGTACTCCTTCCGGTAATGGGAGGTCATTGTCAATGGTCTTGGGTACATGAATGTTGGCAACGTTGTACTCTTTTTTTGACAAAAATTTTGAAATGCGGTTGGCCGTAGAAGCGGTGTCGTCACCGCCTATGGTTACTAAAAGTTTTACGTTATACTCATCGAATAAATCAAAATTGAAATTTTCTTCAAAGTCTTTATCACTAGGTTTATAGCGGCTCATTCTAAGATAGGAACCTCCTTTGTTGAAAAGCAAATCTGCTTTGTTAAAGTCCATCTCTTCTACCCGGCATTTTTCTTTACAGAAAAGACCGATGTATCCACCGTGCAAACCAATGATACGGTATCCTTTTGTAATAAATGTCTTTGTTATAGTGCATACTACGGTGTTCATTCCGGGGGCCGGACCTCCACCGCACAGTATGACTACCGAAGGTTGTTTTTCGGTTACTGAAGGTTGTTTTTCCATAATTTGATGTTTTTGCGAACTACAAATGTAAGAAAAAAGCCATTCTCATAGAAATGAAACGGCATTAAGCTGCTTTAGAGTGGCCCAAAATTTTTGAACAGGAAAACCCATAACGTTGTAAAAGCTACCTTCTATACGCTCAATGCCAATGTAGCCTATCCATTCCTGAACGCCGTAGGCTCCTGCTTTATCGTAAGGTTTGTAATGCTCTATGTAATACTGAATTTCTTCTTTCTCTAAACGAGAGAATAGGACCTTTGTTATGTCACTAAAACCACAGGCTATTTTGTGAGCCTCTGCCGAACGCAGGAATACTCCTGTTATGACTTTGTGCCAATTTCCGGATAAATTCCTCAACATTTGGAAAGCCTCGTCCTGGCTTTGCGGTTTTCCCAGAATCACGGAAGGAAGAGATTTATCCGGGGGAAGAGCAGAAAATACAAGTGTATCTGCTGTAATCAGCAACTCTTTTTCTTTCAAAGGTTTAGAGTAGGCCAGTGACTTGGCGTAGGCCAAGTGTTGTGGTATTTCTATGGGGTCAATTCCTTTTGGCAAATGGTTCTCATTCACTCCATCTATGGATGCCGTAACAAACGGCAAGCCGGTTCCTTCCAGAAGCATTTTCCTTCTGGGTGATGACGAGCCTAAGATCAGATGAAAAGGAGTGTTCATTCCGATACGGTTTTAAGCATGTTCTCCGGCAGGCCTTCTGAACCCTTGTACCATTTACCGTGAAGTTTAAGTACTTGTTCTATGATGTCGCGTGCACAGCCATGGCCTCCGGGAAAAGGAGAGATGTATCTGGCTATTTTACGAACCTCGGTGGCAGCGTCTGAAGGGCAAAAGCCAAGACCGCAGGCCAGCATGGGCGGTATATCCGGTATATCATCTCCGGCATAGGCTACCTGTGAAGGATCCAGGTTGTGTTTTTCACAAAACTGGTGGAACGGGGGCATCTTGTCAAGAGCTCCCATATATATATCAGTTACTCCTAAAAGTTTGTATCGCTTTTCTACAGAAGGTGAGGTGGCTCCCGTTATAATAGCTACACAGTACCCATGTTCCAAGGCTTTACGAATGGCATAACCGTCACGGGCATAATGCGAACGAATAAGGTCTCCGTCCGGTGTAGCTATAACGCTTCCGTCTGTTAAAACACCGTCTACGTCCAGGGCAAAAGCTTTGATTTGGTGCAGTTTGTTTTTGTAATTACTCATTGGCTTGTCACATTTTTCTGTTATAAAAGATTGGCAAAGTTAACTATATTTGCAGGAGTAACAGTAACAGTATGCAACCTTTTCGTTTTCCTAAAGCTTCCGTAGCTTTTTTACTTTTTATACTCTCATTTATTTTTACCGTTTCCTGTGATCAGACGGGAACGATCACCACCTTTTCGGGGACCGTAACTGATGCAGTCACAAATCACTCTTTACCGGGAGTTTCTGTCTCTGTAATGCCTTTCAACTTAGGAGAAGAGACGGATGAGGACGGGAAATTTTCGATTTCTCTTCCCAGAACAGATGAATCTGTTTACCTTGTTTTTAGCAAACCGGGCTACGACAATCAGGAAACGTTAAAAATGCCGCTTTCCCCCAGAAAAAAGAATCTTTACACTTTTCATGTTACTTTGATCAGACGGGTGGCTTTACCCGTTCTCTCTGAAAATCAAATTGATTTTAAAGGAGAAAAAACGGAAGCGCATCTTGAGTTATCCAATACAGGAAACGATACGCTTAGTTGGAATTTTCTGGATATTTATTTTCCGGAATGGCTGACAGTAGAGCCTGTGGGAGGAATATTGCCCCCGGAAGCTAAACAGGATCTTTTATTTATATGTAATCGCACAGGGCTTGCCATAGGTTCTTACAATGAAGAAGTACAATTGGTTGGAGGAGAGGATCCGCTTACTATTGCTGTTCAAATGAGGGTAGAAGGAGCGTTACTGAAAGCCAACAAAACCTTCTTTGATTTTGGAGAAGAAGAGACACATAGCAGTACTACCTTATCTAACGAAGGGAACCTTCCGTTGACCTGGCACCTGAAAGAAGAACTGCCCGGATGGCTGGCATGGCAAGTGACAGAAGGAAGTATAGGGGCAGGAGAAGAGGTAAAAGTGATCATTACAGCCGATCGTTCCCATCTGGAATTTGGAGATCATTCGTTTACAACAGAACTTTTGTCTGATGGCGGAGATACTACCTATGTATTTCAAATAAGCAAGACTAAAAATCTGATTCAGGTATCTGCACAATCTATTGATTTTGGATCTGAGAATACAGAGTCAAAGTTTACCGTAGAGAGGCTTTCAGGGGTAGCTCCGGTACCTTTTACTATAACCTGCGAAGATGAAAACCTGGACTTTTCTTTGTGGGAAGGGATCATTACCAAGGAAAAAGAGCAAGTAGAGGTAGTGGTTGTACTGGATAGAGAAAACATTCCTGCCGGAGTTTCGCAAAGTGCTATTCGTGTAGTTGCGCCCGAGCAGGATTTTACCATTATGGTAAACTACTCTACAGCAGCTGTAGTGTCGGAAGTAAGCACAGAAGGATACGAGTTGGATAATGAGTATCGCTTGCGATTTAAAGGAACGTTAGTTAGCAACGGGGGAGGTTCTGTGGTACAACACGGTCACTGCTGGAGCATAAGCCCACAACCGGAAGTTCCTGAGGTAACAGATACAGAGAGAGAGGGATGTACCCGCTTGGGAGCCTTGGAGGAAGGAAGATCGTTTGTTTCTTATCCGGAACCGTTGCCGGACTACGGTACCACGTGGTATGTAAGGGCTTATGCAGAAAATGAAATGGGGATTTCTTACGGAGAAACTTTTGTGTTGGAGTATAAGCCACCCGTGCTAAGTAATCCGCACATAAGCTATGACGATTATTCCAATGTTTTGGTAGTTAGAGAAAGAAATGCAGCAGGCATTCCTTTTTCAGAACACGGTTTTGTATGGAACACTACGGATGAATTGCCTGTTTTAGGTACAAGCTCTTCTGTGTTTATGGGAGAAAAAACATCAGGAACGGCGTTCTTTTATAACATTCCCAACCCACAAAGAGGACTGGAATATACTATGCAAAGCTTTGCTGTTAACCCCTTTGGTTTGGCCTATTCCGGACCGGTTTCTTACCTTTTAAATATTGAAGAACCGGTGATAGAAACGGCCGAGGCAGAAGACGTTACGTATTATACAGCCACGTTAAAAGGCCGGGTAGAAAGAAAAGGGTCAGAACCAATTCTGGCTTACGGTCATTGCTGGAGTACAAACGTAGAGCCTACCTGGGAAGATTTCTGTACTAACCTGGGCACACAACCTGCAGAAGGCGTATTTTCTTCCTTTGCAGAGGATCTGCTTATGAATACCACGTATTATTACCGGGCTTACGTAAAAACTGCACACGGTGTATATTATGGTGCCACTAAAGAGCTTACGACATTGCACGATGTTTCTGTAGTAGTTCAGGAGGGGTTAAAAATGTTTATAACCGTATCTGAAGACGGGAAAGCTCATGATTGGACAGGGGCAGCACACGACCTGATAGTGTCGAGCGGTATCTCATACAACTACACCAGCAAACCGGGCGGAGTACGTGCTGCTATTTCCTTTAACGGCAGCAGCGGGTATCTGTACAGCAAAAACTTTAATCCGCTTTCCGGGGTTTCTAAAGGCTCTATGAATTTCTGGCTAAGGTTCCGGTCGGCCATGAACAAGCAGGTAAAATACCCATTTTTTGGTTCTGTGTCTGAAGGCGGATTCTTTGTGCTGATTGACCACGACGGAAATAATTGGGTAATGACACTCTGTTTGGGACCGGGACAAGAAACGCATGTGGTTCCGTTACCTGCTGTGGGAACTCTTGATATCTCCACCATCCTGGGAACGGAGTGGCATATGCTGTCCATTGTTTCTGACGGCACCTCTATGTCTGTTTATCTGAATGGTGTGAACATGTACACAGAAAGTATGCAAATGAGTTTTGGTGTGCAAAACGACTTGGTGATTGGTGGACATGCACGCAACGGTAACGTACTGAATACATTTATACCTGCAGAGATGGTCGCACTTAGGTTTTATGACAGGATGTTGTCAGATGGTGACGTTATGAAAATATACAACGCAGAAAAATAAACGAAAGAACAGGAACGTTTAACAGGGTCAAGCTTCCGGAGTACCGTCTCCAAAATGCAAGGGCATGTTATTCATCCCTTTACCGGAAAGGTTGATTTCACCAAAATGATTCTCGTATTTCATAAGGTTATCATGCAATGCATTAAAAAAACGTTTGGCATGTTCCGGTGTCATGACAATACGGTTTTGCACTTTTGCCTTTACAATTCCGGGCATCATGCGTATGAAGTCAAACACAAATTCGCTGCTGGAATGGGTGATGATGGCCAGATTAGAATAGCAGCCCTGTGCTACGTCTTCCGGCAATTCAATATTGATCTCTTTCTTAGGTTTTTGTTCCATGGCCATGCTGTTTAGATGCTACAAAAGTAGTATTTTTTATATATTTGCCTCTTATTCTCTATAAAATATGGATTTACCCGCAATATACGATCCTTCCATAACAGAAGAAAAATGGTATGCTTACTGGCTGAAGCATGGTTTTTTCCGTTCTGTCCCCGATGATCGACCCAAATACAGTATGGTCATCCCGCCTCCCAACGTTACCGGAGTGCTCCATATGGGACATATGCTCAACAATACCATACAGGATGTATTGGTAAGGCGAGCGCGGATGCAAGGAAAGAATACGTGTTGGGTTCCCGGAACCGATCATGCTTCTATAGCTACAGAAGCCAAGGTAGTAGCCCTGTTAAAAGAACAAGGGCTGGAAAAGTCGGATATGACCCGGGAAACATTTCTGAAATATGCCTGGGCTTGGAAAGAAAAACACGGGAACATTATTCTGGAACAGCTCAAAAAACTGGGAGCCTCTTGTGACTGGGAACGAACTTCTTTTACCATGGACCCGGATATGAGCCGTTCCGTGATAGAGTCATTCGTTTACCTTTACAATAAAGGATTGATTTATCGCGGTATACGTATGGTAAACTGGGATCCTGAAGGTCAAACGGCCGTTAGTGACGAGGAAGTCATTCATCGTGAAGTAAATGAGAAACTGTACTACCTGAAGTATTTCTTTAGTGAGAATGGTAAAGCCGGGAAAGAATATTTGTCTATAGCTACCACACGTCCCGAAACCATTATGGCCGATGTAGCCGTTTGTGTAAACCCGCAAGACGAACGGTATGTAGGCATGGTGGGTAAAAAGGTTCTTATCCCTTTGATAAACAAAGAGATTCCTGTGCTGGCAGACGATTACGTGACTATGGACTTTGGTACAGGCTGCTTAAAAATCACTCCGGCTCACGATCTAAACGACTACGAAATAGGATTGCGACACAAATTACCCGTGATTGACATTCTGAATCCCGATGGAACTTTGAACGAACAGGCGCAAGTCCTGGTAGGAGAAGATCGTTTTGAGGCCAGAAGGAAGATTCGTCATATGTTGGAAGAAAATGGATGTCTGGAGAAAGAAGAACCGTACATCACGCAAGTAGGTTTTTCTGAGCGGACAGATGCCGTCATTGAGCCGAGGCTTTCCCTTCAGTGGTTTGTAAAGTTAGAGATCCTGGCCAAAAGAGCCCTCGCTTACGTAGAAGATGGAAACGTAAAGCTGATCCCGAATAAATACAGAAATACATACCGTCATTGGATGGAAACGGCTCGAGATTGGTGTATTTCACGCCAACTATGGTGGGGGCAGCAAATCCCGGCATGGACCCTCCCCAACGGAGAGGTAGTAGTAGCTTCTACAGCGGAAGAAGCTTTGGAATTGGCTCGGAAAAACGATCCTAATTTACAAGCAGAGGACCTGGTGCAAGATCCGGACGTGGTAGACACCTGGTTTTCTTCCTGGTTGTGGCCCATCTCTGTATTTGATCCCGATAAACCGGGTCATCCGGAAAAAGAGAGCAACAAGGAACTAGCGTATTACTATCCCACCGACGATTTAGTTACGGCACCCGATATTTTGTTTTTCTGGGTGGCCCGAATGGTTATGGCCGGAGATTTGTTTTGCAACCAAAAGCCTTTTTCTAACGTCTATCTTACCGGTATGGTAAGAGACAAACTGGGACGAAAGATGTCCAAGTCGCTGGGCAATTCACCCGATCCTATTGAGTTGATGGACCAATACGGAGCAGACGGAGTAAGGATGGGATTGATGTTGTGTACTTCTGCAGGAAACGACATCTTATTTGACGAGTCTCAAGTAGAGCAGGGGAGGAACTTCTGTAACAAAGTTTGGAATGCATACCGCCTGGTTCGTTCCTGGAAAAGGGAAGAAACCATGGTACCGTCGGATACGCTACAGGAAGCAGTCCGTTGGTTCTCTCAATTGCTTGCAGCTACCCGCTATGAGGTAGATGACCTTTTGAGCAAGTACAGGCTTTCGGAAGCCCTTATGCTCCTTTACAAACGTTTTTGGGACGATTTCTGTTCCTGGTATTTGGAAATCATTAAGCCTTTTACAGAGGAGGAAAGAAGGTTGGATGCGCAAACGTATGACATGACTTTACAGTTTTTTAACATCCAGCTGCATTTATTGCACCCGTTTATTCCTTTCATAACAGAAGAATTATGGCAAAACCTAAGCGAACGCACCTCGGGAGAAAGTATTATGGTATCTGCTGTCCCCCAGACAGGTTCTTTTGATAAATCAGCATTGGATGAATTTGTTCGTTTGCAAGAAATGGTTGTGCATATAAGGGGGCTGCGTCAGAGCAAACAAATCCCAAGAAAAGAAGAACTGGACTTGCTCTTTAAAGGTTCTTTTCCTTCCAAATGGCATGGTATAGCCATGCGTATGGCCGGATTAAAAACGGTACAACAAGTACATGAAGCTCCCTCTGAAGTCAATGTATATACCTTTCTCATAGGAACTACAGAGTGCTTTGTTCCTTTGGGTACGTTACTGGACATAGAGGAAGAAAAGTCCAAATTGCATGCAGAGTTGACTTATTACCGTAAGTTTCTTTCTTCTGTAGAAAAAAAATTAGCCAACGAGTCTTTCTTGCAGAGAGCGCCCCGGAAGGTAGTAGATATAGAGCGTAAAAAGCAATCAGATGCCAAGAGCAAAATAAAAGCGCTGGAAAAACAACTTGAACTGTTGTAATAACATAAAAGGATTTGCAATGAGATTTAGGCATGGGTTCCTTATGCTTCTTCTCTTTACGCTTTTTTTTAACTGCGATAAAGTAACCGACCTGAATGACCACGCATCCGTTACAGAGTGTTCCATAACGGATGTGGTTCCACAGACCGTTCGGTTTGGAGATCCTTCTGTAAAAGAAGGAGGCATTGTGTTACCCATGGAGTACGGAAAATACGAGTTTCCGGTAACCGTAACACTCAACATAGGCACAGCCCAAACCATTGATAAAATCTTGGGATGGGATACAGAGAATACCCTTACCTTTGAAACGGAAGATACGGTCCGTAGAATTCATTTGATAGCCCTAAGTGGCGTTCCTCATTCTTATGAGGTTATTATAGAAGTAGCCCCTTTAAGTGATCAAGCTTCTGTACTTAGCGCTCAATTGGAAAGCTTTGCTCCAAAAGGTTTTCTTCTTTCTTCGGAGTTAGAGATTGATGTGGTAGAGTCGCAAGTATGCATTTACGCTTTGAGCGGACAGGTCCTTCCGTTGCAAGCAGAGTTGTACCTGGAATTAAGCCCCGGTGCCATCCTGGATAGCATGGGAGAGACCGCCTTGGAAAACGTGGGGGAGGGTTTTTTGTCTCTTTCTCTGGAGTCTTACAATACCTCTGTGCCATTTACAGTAATTGCAGAAAGCGGTAAAAAAGAAACATGGTCTGTGCAACTGGCAGAAGTGCTTCCGATACATGAAAGTTCACAGGCAGATCCCGGCGTTTGGGAACGTTTGCAACCCAACGGACCTATGGCTCTTATTTTCCGAACAGAAGGTCCCAAGGTAGTAGATTTGGAAACGGATTACACACATAGCCGGGGAGTGGCTACTGTAAAGGACGCAGGAATTCCTTTTCCCTGGGAGGCTAGTCTTAGTTTTGATCTTGCCCCTTATGTGTTGGTTATTGGAGAAAATAAAGCGCAGGATTTTACGGTTGTCAGTTGGGAGCAAGAAGAGACTTTCTACCTTACCGATATGATAAGCCGAGTGGCTCGTCCCTGGATTTTTTCATGGAAGAAATGGCTTAATACGGCAAACGATGTACTCTCTTTTCTGGTGGTAGAGTACGAGTCTGAACTGCATGAAATGGTTTTGGGGACTCCTGTAGTGGATACGCTTTCCGGAGTTGTTGAAATTCCGTTTACAGAAGGCAAAGATTTCCCACTGGAGATCAAAGAATACGTTATGAGCGTTTCTGAAGATGCCACTAGCGATCTTCCTAGCACATTTCTGTTTGAAAGTTATAAAGACAAAGTGCCTTTTAGTATAACCTCGGAAGCCGGTACTTGCCGGCCCTGGGAGCTGAGGTTACTGCCGTGGTTTGAAACAGAAGCAGAAATTCTGGCTTTGGAAGTAAGTTCATACCAATCTGCCGAGAACTTAGTACAGTTGAAAAGTACTTCCGCCTCTATAGATAAGAAAGAACAGACTGTTTCGCTTACGTTGAAAGCGGGCTACGATTTCCCTTTTGTTATTGAAAAATTCCACCTGGAGCTTTCGTCCGGGGCTGTGTTACTGGAAACGTTTAAGGAAGGCATTGTTTTCCAAACTATAGAACAAGTTGTTCCTTTGACGGTTATGGCAGAAAGTGGCGACTGTAAAGAATGGCTCCTGATCTTGGAAGATGAGCGTATAGAAGTTACAGAAGCTCTTGTTCTGGGATACAAAATAGACAGTTATAGCGGAACAAGTCAAACACAAAATAACATAGAGTTACAGGAAACGGGTAGGGTAGATACACTTGCTCACACAGTAACACTGGTTATTAACGACTGGTCTGTTAAAATGCCTGTAACGGTCAACGGCGTGCTGGAGCTTTCAAAAAATGCCACGGCGGATGGAGACATTACTGCTTTAGAACATACGTTAGTTTTTGAAAATCCGGAACAGAAATTCCATTTTAGCGTAACATCTGAAAGCGGTACCAACCGTACGGAATGGACCTTACAACTGGAGGATCGATCCTGTCCAAGGAATTCAGAAGCCGACGTTATTGATTTCATTACAGGAAACCCTTCTTCGGGATTTGTTTTTGATCAAAAATACTTGGAGCGCGACAAAGCTTCCATTACGCTTTTAGTGTCTGCCAGGCCTTCCCGGGAAGCCGTTTTAACCATTAGACCTACCGTGGTATTGAGTGAGGGGGCACGTATTCATCAAGGGCTTATTCCGGGAGCTCCTCTGGAAGTATCTTTTAATACCCCTTGTACTTTTTATGTAATGTCAGAAGATGAAACAGAAAGGGAGTGGAAGGTACAGATGCTGTATGCTCCTCAAGTAGCTAACAGCTCGTTTGAGCAATGGACAACCATAGACGGTGTTTTTAACATATGGCCTTCTAATGGAAAGGGGTGGATATCAGGCAATAACGTGCAGGTTTCGGGGTGTTTAAAAAGCACAGGCAGAGATGGTACCCACGCCGTTCAACTGTTGACTCAGCTTAAAACAGTGAACCTGATTGTTATGAAAGTAACCAGTTTAACGGCTGGTGCTCTTCTTTTGGGTAATTTCAATTTTAGTATGAGCGCAGATGCAGTCATGAATCCATCCAGTATGCCCGATTTTGGGATTGTTTTTGGGGTGGATGTAAATCCGGTAGGATTTGAAGTGGAATACAATTACAAAGCAGGAGAACAGAGGGTGCATACAGAACCGTTTAAAACAGCCTTTGGCACACCGGATTTCAAAGCTCCTAAAAAAATTGAAGGGCGCGACAGGGCTTCCATAATTGTAGAACTGCATCGTTTTACCGGAAATAAGTGGGCTTATGACCCTAAAAACAGAGTAAATATGATTGCCGGATATGATCTGTATTCAGAAGGAACTGACGGCTGGATTCAAGAGCGTTACTTGTTTGAGTCGGTAGAAGGCAAAGAAAATCTTACCATGACCCACTTGGTAGTACGCTGCTCTTCTTCCTGGCAAGGCGATGAATTCAAGGGGGCTCACGGCAGTTCCTTGTTGTTGGATAACTTTAAGCTAATTTACTATCTTCCAAGCACCCATGCTAAGATTCTTAACTAAGTATTATGGAACATACTACAGAAATTAAAGTCAGGTATTATGAAACGGATCAAATGGGAGTGGTCCATCACTCCAATTACATCCGTTATTTTGAAATAGCACGCGAAGAGATGATGGAACACTACGGGGTTCCTTATAGAGAGACAGAGGCCAGGGGAATCATTATGCCCGTACATTCTTTGCAATGTGATTACATTCAGCCGGCCAGGTATGGAGAGATACTTACCGTTGTCACGCAATTAAAAGAAATGCCTCGTTCACGCATTACGTTTACATACCACATTCTGAATCCGTCCGGTGTATTGTTGGCAAAAGGCTACGTAACACTGGCTTTTGTAGATGAGGCACGTGGTATTCCTGTAAGAGCTCCCGATTTCCTAACAAAAGTATTGGAAAAATATATAGATTTGTAATCATTAAAGTACAAGAATATGATCAAATTATTATTGTTTGGTACGATTGGTGCCACCGAGATAATCATTATTGCATTGGTTATTCTCCTTCTTTTTGGAGGTAAAAAAATACCTGAGCTTATGAAAGGGTTGGGCAAAGGCGTGAAAAGCTTTAAAGACGGGATGAAAGGCGTAGAAGAAGAATTAAAGGACGAGAAAGAAGATCTGGAAAAGACCCTTAACAAGTAGTGGCTACCCATATCCAACAGGACAATTCCAGGATGACCTTCTGGGAACATCTAGATGAGTTTCGCAAAGTACTCATACGCTCTGTGATTGTTTTGCTGATACTTATGGTGGTTGTGTTCTTGAACAAGGAATTGGTATTTGAAAAAATTATTTTTGCACCCAGAAGCTCAGATTTCATCCTATACCAATGGATGGACTCCTTGGCTCTTTTACTAAAAATACCGGCTATGGCGCCGGCTCCTTTTAAACTGGAACTGCAAAACATTGAACTGGCTGCTCAATTTTTTACTCATATAAATATTTCCCTTAGCCTGGCCTTAGTGTTAGGAACTCCGTTTATACTATATCAGCTATGGCTTTTTGTTAAGCCTGCATTGTATGAAAAGGAGAGAAAATCAGTGGTAAGGGCTTTTGGTTGGTGTTCTATTCTTTTTTTCATAGGGGTTTTGGTAGGATACTTTTTTGTATTTCCGTTAACTATTAACTTTCTGGGTAATTATAAGGTAACCGATTGGGTGGAAAACCAAATTACGCTCCAGTCCTACATTCATATGTTTACCTGGCTGATCATCATCATGGGGATTGTTTTTGAAATGCCCATTTTGTTCCGCGTTTTATCCAGATTGGGCATTATTTCAAAACAACTGCTAAAAAAACACCGCAAGTATGCCTTTACTATTTTGTTAATTGTGGCAGCCGTCATTACACCCAGCGGTGATGCTTTCACATTGTTTATTGTAACTTTACCTTTGTATATGCTTTATGAGATAAGCATTTTGGTTAGTTTCAACAAAAAGGCAGAAGGAAATGAAGAAGTTGCGCTTTAAACGCCGATGGTATCTCCCGGCCGGAGTCTTGCTTCTGTGTTTGCTGCTTTTTCTAATCCCTTTCTTTTGGAAAAAACCGGTGATCTTATTGTTAAAAGGCAGGATGCTGAACGGTCACAGTAAGGCAGCTCTAGTACGAATGTACCGTCCTATGCCTGTTGAAACCTTAAGAGAAGAAGTGCATTTGTTCAACGGTGGATACAGACCACAACATTTTAGGCCCGGTCCTGTGTTTGTGCCCGGAAAAGGCATGAACTTGCAGGATTCTTTAGGCTTGCTTCTGTCTAAAAGATATTTAGATCACGTTGTCCCGTTGCAAAACAGAAGGGCAATTGCTCGTATGGACTCTTATTACGGACTGT
Source organism: Bacteroidales bacterium (assembly GCA_012510445.1). Lineage (GTDB taxonomy): Bacteria > Bacteroidota > Bacteroidia > Bacteroidales > UBA932 > DMER64. The sequence continues at coordinate 83,734 of JAAZIA010000020.1, read as the reverse complement.
TAAACGATAAAGGTCGCTGGGTTTTGCGCCCGGGGTTTGATACGTTATATGCGTTCCGTAATGTGTATGTTACTATAAAGGACAAAGAATACCGTGTTTGGGACAGGCGGGGGAGATTGAGGTCCTATGTGACCGGCAATGTGGTAACCGAGAAATACTATGAAGAGAGGTTGCCTTTTCTAAGATCTGTATATCCCGACGGTTCTTTTCATCTGATAGATCCGAAAGGAAACTATCAAAAAACCAACTTCTACGACAGCGTAGAGGTTTATGAAGAGTTTGTATTGGTTTGCCGTAACAAAAAATGGGGCGTAACAGACAAAAGAGGAAAACCTTTAATAGCTCCGGAATATGATTGGATAGAGGCCGCCGATAATGTTTATTTTAAAGTAAGAAAAGGCAGTCTTGAGGGACTTCACAAAAGAGGAGATAAACACGCTCTGGTTCCTGTCATGTACGAAGAGGTAGAGGTGTGCACCCCCGGTACGTTCAGGGTGTTGTTAAACGAGCATTACGGATTGTTGGATAAAAAGGCTGCCGTTCTTATTGAACCGGTTTACGATACCCTTTACTTTCATCATTCTCCCGAGTGGATAGTGACAGGCAGGTTGGGGTTTTATGCCTTACGAAATACTAAAAAACTGGAATACCCGTCTGAGTTTTACAATTGGATTGGTCCGTACCGAGAAGAAATGACTGTAATAAGAAACGAAAATGGGTATGGTGTATTGTCAAAAAAAGGGAAGGTAGTACTCCCTCCGCAGTATGATATTATTCATGATTTTAGCTGCGAAGTGGCCGTTGTATGCCATAACAAACAGTATGGTGTGATTGACAAGACCGGTTCTTTTACTTTGCCTTTATCATTAAGCCTTGTGGAGCTTTATGATTTTCATGAAGAGGTGGCTTTGGCAGCCCGCTTTAACCTGATGACTTCTAGGATACAAAAACAATACGGCTTTGTTGATAAAAAAGGCAATACTGTGGTGCCATTTCAATACGAAGGGGGGCATCCGGCTTTTTCTAACGGACTGGCAGCTATGAAGCTGGGAGGAAAATGGGGGTTCATTAATAAAAAAGGAGAACGTGTGATTCCTTTTATCTACGATACAGTTGCCATGTTTTCCCATGGACAGGCTTTTGCTATTTACAATGGCCAACCGTTGAAGTTAAATACACAAGGGACTACCGTGCAATGATTTCTCTTTCAAATATTCACGTTTCCTTTGCTCATAAGGAACTGTTTTCTGATGTTTCTTTTCATATAAATCCAAGGGACAGGATAGCACTCGTTGGGAAAAACGGAACAGGCAAGTCCACCCTTATGAAAATCATTACCGGCTTACAGGAGCCCACTTCCGGTGCCGTAGTAAGGGACATGAGATTGAAAAGCGGTTACCTTCCTCAGCAAATGAATCATGCTAAAGACAAATCTGTCTTGGAAGAGACGTTACAAGTTTTTTCGCACATAACTGTCCTCACTCAACAGATGGAGCAAATCAATAAGGAACTGGCCCGGAGGGAAGATTATCACTCAGAAGCCTATGATAAACTTATTAGAGAATTGGCTGATCATAGCGACCGATACCGTCTGATTGCCTCTGAAAACCATAGTGGAAAAGCAGAAAGGGTATTGAGGGGATTAGGATTTAAACAAGAAGAGTTTGATAGACCTACGGCTACTTTTTCTGAAGGATGGAATATGCGTATTGAGTTGGCCAAACTTTTACTTGCCAATCCCGATGTGTTGCTATTGGATGAACCTACTAACCACTTGGATATTGAAAGCTTGCGGTGGCTGGAAGAATATTTGATTTCATACACAGGGGCCTTACTTGTGGTTTCGCACGATAGGACGTTTCTGGATACCGTTACAGAACGCACTATAGAGCTTTCACTGGGGAGGATATATGATTACAAGGCCTCATACTCCCATTTTATGGAACTAAGAAGGGAAAGGATAGAACAGCAAACAGCTGCTTATGAAAACCAGCAGAAAACTATAGAAAAAACGAAAGAATTTATAGAGAGGTTCAGGTACAAGCCTACTAAATCCAATCAGGTACAAAGCCGGATAAAGCAATTGGAAAAGATGGAGTTGGTAGAAATAGATCCCGTTGATCATACGAAAATAAGGGTTCGTTTTCCCGATCCGCCCAGGAGTGGAACGGTAGTTTATACGTGTAAAGACCTGGCGGCAGGATATAACGGCAAACCTGTTTTTACGAATACTTCCATAACTGTGGAACGTGGCCAGAAAATTGCCTTTGTGGGAAGAAACGGAGAGGGGAAAACGACGATGCTCCGATTGTTGGCCGCACAGAGGGGAGAGCTGCAAGTGCTTGAAGGCTCCGTTCAAATAGGGCATAACGTAGAAGCCGGTTACTATGCACAGAATCAAGACGAATTGATTGATAAAGAGTTGACTGTATATGAAACAGTAGATAGGATTGCCACTGGGGACGTAAGGACTCGGTTACGTGAAATACTGGGATCGTTTTTATTTAGTGGAGACGAGGTTGACAAGACAACAGCCGTATTGAGTGGAGGAGAACGGTCGCGATTGGCTATGGCCGTGCTTATGTTACAGCCTTACAATGTATTGTTGCTGGATGAGCCAACCAATCATATGGACATTCAGTCAAAAGAGGTTTTGAAAGAGGCTTTGATCGCTTATAAAGGTACGATGGTGGTAGTTTCACACGACAGAACATTTTTGGATGGTTTGGTAAATAAAGTGTACGAGTTTAGTTATGGAAAAGTAAAAGAGCATTTGGGAGGGATTGAGGTGTTTTTAGAAAGAAGGAAACTGGAAACTTTGCAAGAACAGGAAACAAGACAGCGAGTGGAGGAGAAAGGTTTGTCGGCTACCAAAGAAATAAGTGAAGCAGCGCAGCAATACCAAAAGAAAAAAGAACAGGAGAGAAAGCTTAGGAAATTACAATCTGCTGTAAAGAAGATCGAAACCCGTATTGAAAAACAGGAGGAAAAACTGTTGCAGCTGGACGAACAACTACACCATCCACCCGAAGGAGGTTTTACTATAGCTTTTTATGAGGGGTATGAAAAAGAAAAGAAAGGATTGGATATGTCTATGAAAGCCTGGGAAACGGCTCATAATAAATTAGATGCTTTTTTAAAGAAAATAAAAAATGGATGAGAAAAAAATATATGGATTTCACCCGGTAAGGGAAGCTTTGTTGGGTGAAAAGAAACCGGAACGCATTTTTTTAAGGAAAGGTTCCGACAATAGATCGTTTGCGGAAATTTTGCAGTTGGCACGTACCCATAATATTTCCGTACAGTTTGTACCTTTGGAAAAACTGAACCGTCTGGTTCCGGAAGGAAACCATAGGGGCATAGTAGCACTGCTTCCGGAAATTGAATACGTTTCTTTAGAAGAGGCAATAGATAGGGCAGAAAAAATATCTGAATGGCCTTTGGTGCTGCTGTTGGATGGAGTTAGTGATGTACGGAACTTTGGAGCCATTGCCAGAACTGCCGAATGTGCAGGAGTAGCAGCCTTGATATTGCCGGCTAAAGGAGGAGCAGCTGTAAACGAAGATGCCATAAAAACCTCTGCAGGAGCCTTGTTGCGTATACCCGCCTGTAGGGTCCCCAATTTAAGGACGGCCATATACTATTTAAAAGATTTAGATTACACCATTATAGGAACAGATGCCAAGGGAAAACAATCTCTTTACGAAACACAATTTACCAAGCGCGTAGCTCTTGTTATGGGAGCAGAAGGTACGGGTATTTCGCGTGGTGTCTTGGGCTTGTGTGACTCTCTGGTATCTATTCCGCAACTGGGAGAAATAGGGTCTTTGAACGTTTCTGCAGCCACCGCCGTGGTGCTGTACGAAGCCTTAAGACAGCGCCTAGCGAAAGACAAGTGAGAAGTGAAGAGTGAGCAATGTAAGTAAACAAAAAGCCAGTAGGCAAGCAAGTAAAGAAGTACCGTATGAAAACAATTGTGAAGCGTTCTGCCATAAAGAAGCTGGCCGGTGAAACAGCCATCTACGGGACGAGCACCATCCTGGCCAGGGTCTTGAATTTTCTATTGGTTCCCCTTTATACGCGTGTGCTCACAGACCAGGCAGCCTATGGAGTAGTGGCAGAATTTATGGCCTATATTGCCGTGTTACAGGTAGTTCTTATTATGGGCCTGGAGACGGGTTGTTTTAGGTATGCGTCTTTTGCAGAACATAAAAAAGATAAGGTAGGAGCGGGTAGGGTGTTTTCAACGGCTTTGACAACCGTTACGCTGGTAGCCGGACTGTTTTTTGCAGCTGTGGTTTTTTGGAGGCAACCTGTAGCCGCTACACTGGGTTATGCTCATAGTCCGCAAGCTGTGTTTTACGTAGCCGGAATTCTTTTCTTAGACAGTGTAACGGCCATATTGTTTGCCAAATTACGTTTTGAACATAAGGCTATTCGGTTTGCCGTCTTTAAAACCATAAAAATCGCTTGTGAACTGGGACTGAACTTGCTCTTCTTCTTGTGGGTTCCACGTTTTCTTTCGGCAAATCCACAAGCTTTGATTGGGCGTTTTATACCGGCTATACCCGATTATAATTACGTTTTGTTCTCTATTTTCCTTTCCTGCATAGTAGCTTTGTTACTGTTTCTGCCCGAGGTGTTGAAAAAAAATAGTTTTGCTTTTGATCGCAAGCTGTGGCGTAAGCTTATGGTGTATTCTTTGCCTTTGATGGTGGCAGGACTTCCGGGAATTCTAAATGATTTTAGCGATCGTCTGCTTTTTCGTTTCCTTATTCCTGAGGATGTTTCTTGGCGAGCGCAAATGGGAATCTATCAGGCAGGAATTAAATTGGCTGTGCTTATCAATCTGTTTATTCAGATGTTCCGTTATGCGGCAGAACCGTTTTTCTTTGGTGAATCTGCCCATAAAAACGCACCGGCTACTTATGCCAGAGTTCTTGAAATTTTCACAGGCTTTTCCATGCTCATTTACTTGTTCATTTTGTTGTATATAGACTTGTTTGGGCTTATTTTAGGGTCCAATTACCGCGAAGGACTGGTAGTGGTTCCCATTATGGCTCTGGCTTATGTGCTACTGGGGATTTACTTTAACATCAGCATTTGGTTTAAATTGTCTGAAAAGACGGGGTATGCCGTATTGATTACATCGGCAGGGCTTGTGATTACCTTGCTTGTGAATGTGTTGTTTATGCCCACTTACGGATACATGGCAGCTGCCTGGGGGCATTTGGCAAGCTACTTGGTAATGACTGTTATTTGCGTATGGATGGGCCGTAAGCATTATCCGGTACCGTACCGTTGGGGAAGAAACGGTTTTTATATGATGGCAGGTATAGGGCTTTATATGTTTTCTCTGCTGTTTTCTGAGCTGACTCTGTACAAGAAATTAGCTGTCAATACAGGTGTTCTGTTGTTATACGTTATGATCTGGGCGTGGGTGGAAGGTCTTTTCGGAAAATTGCGCAAATTACGGCAGCGGCCGTAGCCACATTCAAAGATTCGGAGCCTTTTCTGTAAGAGGGAACATATAGTTGGGTTTGTATGCGGTCCATCAATTCCGGACTAATGCCCTGTGACTCGTTCCCCAGTACAACAATACCTTCTTCCGGAAGTGTAAGGGTGTAGATATTCTCTCCTCCTTGCAAAACAGATCCCAATACCGGTACTATGCTCTTTTGCAACAGGGGAGCCAACGGGATATAATAAACAGGAACACGCAGGACGGCTCCCATGGTAGCTTGTACCGTTTTGGGGTTGTACAGTTCTACACAAGTGTACGAGGCATAAATGGCTTTTACGTTAAACCAGTCTGCAATACGTAACAAGGTACCAAAATTTCCCGGGTCTTGAATTCCGTCCAACGCCAGGTAAAGGTTGCCTTTGGAAGGAGTCTCGGCCTGTACAGAAGGGATACTTACTACAGCAAGCGCTCCTGAGGGAGTAGATTGACCGGATATTCTTTTCATCTGAGCCGGCGTTATTATTTTGGCCTCTGCAGGGAGGGAAACGTCCAAGGCCTCTTCTTGCACATACAGGGCACGCAAAGGGAAGGGACTTTTTTCCGACAAAAGTTCCGTTACCATTTTTTTTCCTTCTATGATGAATTCCTGTCTTTCTTTACGGAATTTTTTCTGTTGAAGTTCCTTAACGTATTTTATTTCTTTATTGCTAAGCATGGTGTGATCTAGTAGCCAAGAACCTTAAGCATAGACTTGTACGTTTGTTCTTTGGAAAACAGCTTGGTATAATATTCGCCATCTTCTTCCCCTATAATAACCATTTTGGGGGCCGGCATCAGGCAATGCTGAAGGCCTCCAAAACCCGATATGGATTCTTGGTAGGCACCGGTGTTGAAAAAACCTATATAGAGCGGTTCGTCGTTGTCGTTCTTAGGAAGGAAAACGGCGTTGGCATGAGCCTCGGCATTGTAATAATCTTGCGAGTCACAGGTTAGGCCTCCTAAAAAAACACGTTGGTAAGGTTCATTCCATTTATTGATGGGTAGCAAAATAAAACGACGCTTGATTCCCCACGTATCGGGTAGGGTAGTCATGAAGGAAGAGTCGATCATATACCATCTTTCCCGGTCGTTTTGTTGTTTCTGACCTAGTATTTGGTATATGTTCACTCCGCTTTCGCCAACAGTAAAGGATCCAAACTCTGTGAATATGTCCGGTTCTTTGATTCCGCGACTGTTGCATATGCTTTTTATTTGTGCGATGATCTCTTCTGTCATGTATTCATAATCGTAATCAAAAGACAGAGAGTTACGTATGGGGAAGCCCCCGCCAAGGTTAAGTGAGTCCAGATCTGGGCAAAAGTTTTTGAGATCACAATATACATTTACACATTTGGATAACTCGTTCCAGTAATATGCGTTGTCCTGAATGCCTGTATTAATAAAGAAATGAAGCATTTTCAGTTTAAACTTGGGGTTGATCTTGATGTACTTGTGGTAATAAGGTACTATGTCACTGTAACGGATTCCAAGGCGGCTGGTGTAAAATTCAAACTTGGGTTCTTCTTCTGCCGCAATACGAATTCCAATTTTACAAGTAGTGTTTACGACCTTATCCAGGGCGTCAATCTCGGGCATGTTGTCAAGAATGGAAATGGTGTTCTCCCATCCTGAATTTACCAGACCGGCAATGTTGTCAATGTATTGCTGCTTTTTATAGCCGTTACATATGATGTAAAGGTTTTTGTCAACCACTTTCTTTTCGTAGAGAGATTCAATAAGGTTGATATCAAAAGCAGAAGATGTTTCAATATGTATGTCGTTCTTTAGGGCTTCTTCCAATACAAAAGAAAAATGTGAAGACTTGGTACAGTAGCTGTAATGGTATTCGCCATCGTAATCTACTTTTGCCATGGCTACGTTGAACCACCTTTTAGATTTTTGTATCTGCTTACTGATCTTGGGAAGGTAATAAAACTTAAGAGGGGTGCCGTATTGCTGGATGAGGTCCATTACCGGGATGTTATTAAATATCAATTCCCCATCTTTCACGGTAAATTCTTCTTGCGGAAAGTCAAAACTTTGCTGAATCAAATCTATGTACTTGTTCTTCATAACAATTGCAAATATAAACGAATAATCATTTGTTGTATATATCATTGGGCCTTTTTTTCTACATTTGTATTATGCGCAAACGACTCGCCTACCTATGGATTCCGTTAGTTGTACTGTTTATTCTGGTACTGCACGGTTGTTCAGCTACAAGGTATATCCCCGATGAGGAGTATTTGTTACGAAAGAATGTGGTACAAATAGAGAAGCCACAGAAGGATAAAGATAAGGCTAAAGCTAAAGAGATTTCTAAAGATAAAGCAATTTCTGTTTCTATACTGGATGCGTATATTAGGCAAAAGCCAAATACCACCATCATTTTTGGGTGGAAAGCTTTTCTAAACCTGTACAGTATGAGTTCCCGGAAAGACACGGGATTTAACCGATTCCTTCGTAAAATGGGAGAGCCTCCGGTAGTTTTTGATCCGCTGCTCATAGAATACAGTAAAACAAATATAGACAATTACCTGACCTCGCTGGGGTACTACTCCAATGTGATCACAGACAGTGTAATCTACAAGAATAAAAAAGCTACCGTACATTATAATATACGTCCCGGGAAAACGTATGCTTTAGATTCCATATTTTTGGCGCCGTCGGATCCCTCTCTGGAAAAACTCTACCATAAAACTAGCAATGAATCTTTATTGGCTCCGGGGAACCGTTTGGCTTCTGCCGTTTTAGAAGACGAGGCTGCCCGCATTACCTCTGTGATGAGAAATAACGGGTATTACAATTTTAACCGTACCCACGTTACTTTTTTGGCCGATACCTTAGAAAAACATAATACAGCCTCGCTGGAAGTACGACTGCCGGATGATGGAGAACAAAAAGCCTACCGCATAAGAAACATTCACATCTATCCGGGTTATGACCCCATTCGGGCCGTTATGGATTCCGTTTACCTTTCTTCTATGAAAGCTCACCGTGATCAGGGGTTTACTTTTTATCATGAGGGCAAAAGCAACCTTAGAAGTCGCGTTATTCGCAATATGATTTTCTTGAGAGAAGGTGATTTGTACGATGAATCTAAGGTAAAGACAACGTATAACAGGTTTTCCAATATCCGTTTGCTGAACAGCGTTACCCTCTTGTTTGATGAAGTACCTGCCAACGAGCTGGCGGAACACATGCCTGCAGATACGGCGCTGGTAGACTGTACCATACGTTTGAGTCCGGGAAATTCACAGGGTTATAAAGTGAATCTGGAAGCCTCCAGCAACTCTAACGGACTTATTGGTGTTTCTCCGGCATTGTCTTACTACCACAAAAATATTTTCAGGGGAGGAGAGTGGCTGACCCTTGGATTTATGGGTAATTTTCAGTTTAAAATGAACGATCCCATACGTTCTACAGAGCTGGGTGCATCGCTATCGCTCTCTTTTCCAAAAATGCTGTTTCCCATTAGTCACAAAGCTTTTAAAAACAGAGTTCCCAGAACAGATATAGCTGCCAGTTACAGTTACCAATCCAGGCCTGAGTACCTTAGGAATATTGCATCGGGGACTTTTGGTTACACCTGGAGTATAGGAGATGCGTTCCATTATACGGTAAACCCCATCAAATTAAAGCTCGTAAAATTGCATAATATGAGTCCCGGGTTTCTGGAATCACTAAACGACCCTTTCTTGATAGATACGTACCGAGATCATCTGGATTTGGGTCTGTCTACCATTTTTTATTATACGACTGACAACTCTCCTGTCCACAGAAGGTCCTGGCACTATGTGCGGCTGGGTGTGGAATCTGCCGGAAATTTCCTAAGCCTCTTTAACAGGTATATGCCATCAGATACTACCGGCAGTCACACGATTGGAGGCATTGCTTATTCCCGGTATATCAAAACAGATTTGAATATGGGGGGCACTTTCATCAGGGAACGTCATCAGCTGGCCGGACGTCTGTATGCAGGTATAGGTATTCCTTACGGAAATGCCACCTCTCTTCCTCTGGAACAAATGTTCTATGCCGGTGGTGCCAACAGCCTCCGTGCCTGGCAAGCCAGAACGGTAGGCCCCGGATCTATGCCGGTAGACTCTACCTTTACCATCCCTAACCAAGCAGGAGACATGCGTCTGGAAATCAACCTGGAGTACAGATTCCCTATGTTCTGGAATCTGGAAGGCGCCCTCTTTGCCGATGCCGGAAACATCTGGAATTTACCTAAGCCACAAGCCGTGGAAGCAGGAGTCTTCCGATTCAAAACTTTCTACAAGAGTATTGCCATGGACGTAGGAGCAGGTATAAGACTAAACTTGGACTTCGTAATCCTCAGACTGGATTTAGGCATGATTGTCAGAGACCCCGTAAAACAGGCCTGGAACCCACCTTCCCAATGGCTTAGAAGAAACAACTATTCTTTCCAATTTGGCGTAGGGTATCCCTTCTAGCAACGCATATTAGATTCTTTAGCCACCAATATTAGTGCGTCGCACTAATGACTTAACCCATTGCGCAGCAGCAGGTTACTAAAAACGTCCCCCCAGGGCACGTTTTTGATAATATGCAGTGAGTCAGTAAGTTAACCTCCGAGTGCGACGCACTCCAATGGCAGCAGCAACTTGCTATAGAATCTATAGTTTTAAGCCTTTGCGGTACAGGCGGAACATTTCGATGGCCTGGTATTCTGCCATGCCCAGCTTGTCGTAAAGATCGGCTGTTTTGTGGTTCCGTTCCTCGGCCCGTTTCCAGAATTCGCGGGGATCATTTCCAGGGAACATAGCGGGGTCTTTTTGGCTCTGGTGGCGGAAAATGGCGTTCCTTTTGATGATGACTTCTTCCGGGCTTAGGGGGACGGCCATATCTACATCGGCTACGTCCCATTCTTGCCATGCGCCACGGTAAAGCCATAGCCTGCAGTCTTTGTACCAAGGCCTGGTACTTAACTTTTCCATGGCTTGCAAAATGGCAGCGTAACAGATTCTGTGTGTGCCATGCGGGTCACTCAGGTCGCCCGCAGCAAAAATCTGGTGGGGCTCAATGCTGTCTATGAGATTGCATAAGAGGTCGATGTCTGTTTTTGAAAGGGGGTTTTTCTTTACACCGCCCGTTTCGTAGAAGGGCATGTCTAGGAAATGGACGTGATCTTCTTTAATCCCCAAGTAATCACAGGCAGATTTGGCCTCGCCTCGCCGAATCATTCCTTTGACCTTGCGGATGGCATCTGTATCGGGTTCACCCGGGCTCTTTTTCTCTAGGTCTTTACGAGCTTGAACAAAGATAGTACGTGTTTTTTCTTGGTCCAGACCGTAAACGGAAGAAACTTCCTGAAGAAAATCAAGAAAACGGAGTACTTCATGGTCAAATACAGCTATGTTCCCGGAGGTCTGGTAAGCTACGTGAAGTATGTGGCCTTGTTGTGATAGCCGGGCTACGGTACCTCCCATAGAAATAACATCATCGTCTGGGTGGGGACTGAAAACAATCACACGTTTGGGGTAGGGCGCTGCTCTTTCCGGACGTGTAGAATCGTCTGCATTGGGTTTTCCTCCGGGCCATCCTGTAATGGTATGTTGCAAGGTGTTAAACATGTCTATGTTGATCTTGCTAAAAGGACCGCGCTCTGTGATTAAGTCACTCATCCCGTTATCGTTGTAGTCTCTGGCAGTTAATTTTAAGATGGGTTTGTCCAAGTGACGACAAAGCCAGTAAACTCCTTTTCTTGTTAACTCCTCTGTCCATGTGCAAGGTCCTGTTAGCCAAGGGGTAGCAATGCGCGTTAGATGGGCCGAAGCAGCTCTGTCTACAAGTACCTCAATTTGAGTGTGGTTTTGCAGAAAATTGGCGGGGTATGATTCTGAAATTTCTCCTTCCACCAAGTTTTTAACGGATTTTGAAGCTCCTTCTCCCCATGCCAGATAATAAATGGTTTTGCTGTCCAGAAGGGTACGGATACCCATGGTGAGTGAGTAATTTGGTACGTAATCTACTCCAAAAAATTCACTGGCTGCTGCTATACGCGTATTGGTGTTAAGTGTAATCAGACGTGTACGCGAGTTGTAAGGAGAACCCGGTTCATTAGACCCCATTCCCGAGGTTATAAGTATGTCTATGCCTCCGTAGGCAGCTATTTTCTTCTCATAATCCTGACAGTGTTCCACCACATGGGAACGCTCTACTTCTCCGTCAAGAAAGTGGACTTGGTTCTTTGGAATGTCCAGAACATCAAATACGTACTCTTCTAAAAAGCGATAATGAGATTGTAAGCGATTTCTTTGTATGGGATAATACTCATTGATACCAAAAACAACTACATTTTTAAAACTTCTTCCCTCTTTATGAGCTTTTGCAAAAAGTTCATATACCGGTATGGCTGCCGGTCCGGAAGTGAGTCCCATTACCAGTTTTTTCCCTTCTGCTTCTTTTTGTGTCAGTTGGGTAAGTATGGTATGAACCAAGTACGATGAAGCTTCTTGCTGATCGTCGTAAATGAATACGGGAAGTTTTTCGTATCGTTTGCTGAATTCGTGATTGACTGTCATTATGAGTATAATTTTAAGTAGGTATTGCGAAAGGCCAGAGCTTGCTGCAATAATTCATCCATTTTGCTGAGTAAAAGCATATTGCTACCATCAGACAATGCTTCTTGCGGAGCAGGATGTGTTTCTATAAACAAAGCGTCTGCACCGGCAGCCAGAGCCGTTGCAGCCATAGTGAAAATCATATCCGGACATCCTCCTGCAACACCCGCTTCTTGATTAGGAGCTTGCACAGAGTGGGTAACGTCCATGACTACGGGAACTCCTAGATTTTTCATGGCAGGAATACTCCTAACATCAAATACTAAGTCTTTGTATCCAAATTGTGTGCCTCTTTCCGTAACCATTATTTTTTCTTTGGACGTTCCAAACTGCATCAGTTTTTCTACCACAAAGGACATTTGTTCCGGTGCCAGAAATTGCCCTTTTTTAACATTTACAGCGCGGCCCGTCTGTGCTGCTGCTTTCAGCAGGGAGGTTTGCCTGCAAAGAAAAGCGGGGATTTGAATCAAATCAATTCCATAATCGGAAACCATTTGGGCCTGGTCTGGCGTATGTATGTCTGTAGTAACCGGTATCTGAAAATGTTCTTTTACGGAACGGATTATTTCCAATCCCTCTTGATCTCCAATACCGGTAAAAGAATGAAAACGTGTGCGATTGTCTTTACGGAACGAGGCTTTGAAAAGGAACGGGATTTTGTATTTTTCCGCTAGTCGGCACAGCTTTTCTGCTATGAGCATACAAAGTTCTTTGGACTCTACTACACAGGGCCCCGCTATCAGAAAAAAATCGTTCTTTTCCATAGTTGTGTTAAAGGTACTATTTTTTTGAACCATACGAATATTTCTCTCCCCACTGTTCCAGAAACCGTGCAATTTCAGCTTCTCTGGGATTATCGGGTAGGGGATCAAAGAAACGCTTGCCTGAAAGTTTCTCAGGCATAAACTCTTGTTCTATAAAGCGGTCTTTAAAATGGTGAGCATATTTATAATCTTTTGCGTATCCCAGTTCTTTCATAAGTTCTGTTGGAGCGTTGCGCAGATGGAGCGGAACGCTCAGATTTCCGGTTTTACGAACGGTTTCCATAGCTTTCTCAATAGCTGCATAAGCCGAGTTGCTTTTGGGACTGGTAGCCAGGTAAATGACCGTCTGAGCCATAGGGATTCGAGCCTCGGGCATGCCTATACGGTGAACGGCATCAAAACAGGCGTTGGCCATCAAGAAAGCGTTAGGGTTGGCCAGTCCTATGTCTTCCGATGCCAGCACTACCAAGCGTCTGGCTATAAAAAGGGGATCTTCACCGGCTGTAATCATGCGAGCCATCCAATAAAGGGCGGCATTGGGGTCGCTACCACGAATGCTTTTGATAAAAGCCGAGATAATGTCGTAGTGCATTTCTCCGTCTTTATCGTACATCAACCTATTTTCCTGCAAGCGGTCCTGCACTTCTTTATTATTGATGACAACAGTTTGCCCTTGATCGTAGGTGGAAACCACTAACTCTAAAATATTGAGCAGCTTACGTGCGTCGCCACCAGAAAAACGGAAGAGGGCCTCTGTTTCATCTATTTGAAATGCGACGTCTTTTAAGTATTGATCCTCTTCAATGGCCCGTGTAAGTAACACGTTTAAATCTGTGACTGACAGTGGGTTAAGCGTATACACTTGACAACGGGAGAGCAGGGGAGCAATCACCTCGAAAGAAGGATTTTCTGTGGTAGCACCTATCAAAACCAAGGTGCCGTCCTCAACAGCCCCTAACAGGGCGTCTTGCTGAGATTTGCTAAAACGGTGAATCTCGTCAATAAACAGAATAGGCCTGTTCTTTTGGAACATTCTATTGGAACGCGAACGCTCTATAACCTCGCGCACGTCCTTGACTCCTGAACTGACGGCTGAGAGGCTGTAGAAGGTGCGTTCCAGATCTGTGGCAAGGATTCGAGCCAGGGTGGTCTTTCCAACACCCGGTGGTCCCCAGAGAATGAAGGAAGCTATGTTTTTGCTTTCAATCATCTTGCGCAAGACTGCGTTTGGGCCTACCAGGTGTTGCTGACCCACAAAGCGATCTAGGGTAGTAGGACGCATACGTTCAGCCAGGGGAATGCTGCTTATCATATACGTTGTGCTTTTACAAAGCTATTTAACATAATATAAATTGTGTTCCTTTTACGTCTGAATTTTCGTTTTCTTGGTTATTAGCGCTTTCTACGCCTAAGCTGTCTGATTATCCGTGATATAACACTTTCTATAGAAGATTCAGGCTCTATGATGTTGTAATCTTCCCAGAAACCGGGGTCTTCAAAATCGGCAACTCTGTACAGTGTAATGTCTGAGGTTTTAACCCGGCTTTGTTGCGGGATGCGATAAGCATCTCTACTGTACTCTGTCATGGCCATTTCTGAAGTAATGGTATAATTCTGACTAAACAGTCTGCGATCCCATTTGGCGTTGAACTTCAAATCTGTTCTGGAGTAATCAAAGACCCAATCGCCATCTGCAAGTTGTCTGTACTGCACCAGGTATGCTGCGTATTCAACCCTTGCTCTTAATCCGGCTGGTTTTCGCCTAATGAATATTCCGGCTGCTTGTTCTTTGTTTTCTACATTCATGTTGAATTCAACACGGGCAATGGCCATCGTTTCTACATCTATATATACTTTACCGCGGAACAGGATGTCTTCTGCATAAGGTTTTTGAACAAAAGATATTACGTAATTAATCCTGTCATTCATTTGGACGGGATGTTCCAAGTTAAAATCATAGTATTGCTCAACTTCGGGTTCTTTAACTCCCATAAATAGGTTTTTTGCAACGTCAATGTCTAAAGCAGAACGTATTCCTCCCTGAAATTTTACAAATACTGTATCTATTCTGGTCCAGTCAATGCTCCCTCGTCCCTTGTATATACCTACTTGGTCAACCGCAAAGGACGGTGAATAAGGCGGTTTTTGAACATCAATAACTGCCTCTGAAAGAGTTACATACGTATTTCCCTTACGAATCATCTCTCTGTAGAACCCTGTCATTTGCATTTTTTCTTGCGGAAAATTTTTGGGAATGCTGTGAAAAGCTTGTTTGACCAAAGATAGAGGATCTAAGGGCCTTACCGTAGTCATAGGTATAGGTAAGGCAGCCTGTATCAGGCCAATAGTAAGAGGTCTGGAAGAGGATAAAAAATGCGAAATAGGCATAACACCGGTATGATACCCCAAGTAACTTATGGATATTGATTTATTCTCATATTCACGTGGGAATTTTAGGGTGAAAAAACCTTCTCCGTTCGTTACAATACTTATACCTATATCCTGAATACTTACCGATGCAAAAACCATGGGACGCCTAGTCTCTGAATCCACTACCGTTCCCGAAATGCTGAGCGTATTTTCTTGAGCCTGAAGTGAAAATACGGTCGTTATAAGCGCTAACACACTTATTGTAAGCACCTTAACTGTTGTTTTCTTTAAAAAATCCGTTTTCATAATTGGGCTGTTTAATTTATTCTACTAAAATACGCTTTTTTTTTCGCATTTTTGCTCTTTGAAAACGAGTTTATGAGAAAGAAAAAAGGCAATATCAGGGAAGGTGTACACATCGAATCTTTTGCTGCAGAAGGAAACGCTCTTACACATGTAAACGGTAAAGTACTCTTTGTATCTATGGCCGTTCCGGGCGATGTGGCAAACGTACGAGTGCTGCGAAAAAGAAAGCATTACGAAGAAGGGGTCATAGATCAATTGATAACTCCTTCTCCCCTGCGCGTAGATCCATTTTGTGAACACTTTGGTATATGCGGAGGGTGCAGATGGCAGCATGTACCCTACGAAAAGCAGCTGGAATTCAAACAACAGCAAGTGTTTGATCAATTGTCCCGAGTAGGAAAACTGGATCTTCCTCCCCTACTGCCCATTTTGGGCTCGGAAAACACACAAGCGTACCGGAATAAACTGGAGTTTACGTTTTCCAATAAAGGATGGATTCCCTTTGAAGAACTGAAGGAATCTCAACAAGTGGCTGTACAAGCAGGAGAAGCTCCTGTCATTTCCCGTTTTCCAGCTCTGGGCTTTCATGTACGAGGAAGGTTTGACAGGGTGCTGGGTATAAACAATTGCTATCTTCAACCCTCCCCTTCTAATGAAATTAGACGTTTTGTAAGGAATTATGCATTGGAAAACAACCTTTCTTTCTTTGATTTAAGGCAACAGACGGGATTCCTTCGCACATTAATGATCCGCAACACTTCCGACGGCCTGGTGATGGTTGTGGTAGTTTTTGCCCACGATAACCCCGACCAAGGAGAAGACCATACGGCTCGTACCGGACTTCTTGACAAGCTGCAGGCTGCGTTTTCTCAAATCAGTTCCCTTTATTACATGATCAATACTAAAAAGAACGACAGTCTGTTTGATTTAGAAGCCATCCATTATGGGGAAAATCCGTACCTTACAGAAGCCATGGACGGATTGCAATTTACCATTGGTCCCAAGTCTTTCTACCAAACAAATACGCACCAAGCAGCACGGCTGTACAGAAAGGTAAGAGAGTTTGCCGCTCTACAGGGGGACGAAACGGTGTATGATTTGTACACCGGAACAGGCACCATTGCTCTTTACCTGGCAGGTCACTGCCGTCATGTGACAGGCATTGAATACGTTCCCGAGGCCATTGAAGATGCCAAAGCCAATGCGCAGGCCAACGACATTAAAAACTCGGCTTTCTTTACAGGAGACATTAAGGACGTACTTACTCCCGACTTTATAGAACGCCAGGGAAAGCCGGACGTTGTAGTGCTGGATCCTCCGCGGGCCGGAGTTCATTCCGATGTGCTGCAAGTATTAAAAGACGTGGCACCGCAGCGTATAGTATACGTTAGCTGCAACCCCGCTACTCAGGCACGTGACCTGAACTTGTTGATGCCCCATTACAACATTGTACATGTACAACCCATAGATATGTTCCCGCATACACATCATATTGAAAACATTGTAGTAGCTGAAAAACATGAATGATCGTATGAATGATCCCATCATCAGGCCCGGTGAATTTCCTACCATCTGTGCGCCGGCCACACCACAAGCAGTGAGTGCGTTGGCTGTCATTCGTATGAGCGGTCCCCGGGCGCTGGAGATAGCCGGGAAAGTGTTTCGTTCCCAAGCTTGCGGTGATTTGACCAAAAGTGAGGGCTACCGTACGTGGTTTGGCACGGTAAAGGGACCCGACGGGGAGTTTTTGGATCAGGTATTGTTGAGTGTTTTTCGAGCACCTCATTCGTATACCGGAGAAGACAGCGTGGAGTTTTCTTGCCACGGATCGCTCTACATTCGGGAAACGCTATTGCGTGTATTGATTGATAACGGTGCTGTACTGGCCGGTCCTGGGGAATTCACACAGCGTGCTTTCATGAACGGGAAAATGGACTTGACACAAGCCGAGGCCGTAGCCGACCTGATTGCCTCTGAAAACCGCACCACCCACAAACTGGCCCTGGATCAGATGCGCGGAACCTTTTCAAAGGAATTGGCAGAGCTGCGAGAGCAACTGCTGAATGTGGCCTCGCTTATGGAACTGGAGCTTGACTTTGCCGAGGAAGACGTAGAGTTTGCAAACCGAGACACGTTAAGGAGCCTGATGGACAAGCTGCTGGAGCATATGGACGGACTGTGCGAATCGTTTCGGATGGGCAATACCTTAAAGAAAGGAGTGCCTGTAGCCATTGCCGGTGTAGTAAATGCAGGGAAATCCACTTTGTTAAATGCGCTTCTTGGCGAAGAAAAAGCCTTGGTAACGCCAATAGCCGGCACCACACGCGACACCATTGAAGACGTACTGGTACTGGAAGGCATCCCTTTTCGTTTTATAGATACGGCAGGATTACGGTCCTTGGGAGAAGTAGATACGGACTCTCAGCAATATATTGAAAAGCTGGGGGTAGAACGTTCTCTGGAAACCATCCGTATGGCTCCTGTACTGCTGCTTGTTTTAGACGTTTCACAACCGGAAACGTACGAACAAAGCCTACAGTTGTTAAAAACGCATAGAAAAGAACATACAGTGCTGATTGTTAATAAAATAGATTCCACAAGTAACAAAGATGTTGCATTAGATTACGTATCCCGAACATTGTGTAACATGTCTGTTACTAATGACTCTAAATCCCTGACCAACAAGCTTTCCATACTTCCGGTATCTGCACGTGACAAAACGGGGTTGGAGGCTGTTAAAAATTGGCTGATTCAGGAAATACGTCCCGTATTAGATACCTATTCCATTACCCTTACCAACGTGCGTCACTACCAGGAATTGTATACTGCCGGCCAAGCCCTCCTTCGCGTACGCGAGGGACTGGATGCCTCTTTATCCACTGATTTATTAACGCCCGATTTGCGTATAGCCCTTCACCATATTGGCAGCATCACAGGTGAAATATCTACGGAAGATATCCTAGGAGAAATCTTCTCCCGCTTTTGCATAGGCAAGTAAAGCTACCACTCCCCTTTCACGTTCACGTCCATGTCCACCAACTGCAATCAGCAGGATTTGCAGCTAAACTTGTGAAAGTTTACGGCGCGTACTACTCGGCAAAATCACTTATTCAGACTCTGCCATGTACGGGTAGCGGTAATCCTCTGGGCTAACAAACGTTTCTTTGATGGTGCGGGGATTGGTCCAGCGTACCAAGTTGAATTCCCCGCCGGCCTTGTCGTTCGTACCAGAAGCGCGTGACCCGCCAAAAGGTTGCATACCTACGATGGCTCCGGTGGGTTTGTCGTTGATATAAAAGTTTCCGGCTGCATACCTCAGTTTTTCACAGGCATCCGCAACTGCTTTGCGATCTTCGGCAAAAACAGCTCCCGTCAAGGCGTATGGCGAGGTAGTGTCGCACAATTCAAGGGCTTTGTCCAACTCTTTGTCTTCGTATACAAACACGGTAAGAACGGGACCAAAAATCTCTTCTTCCATAAGTTTCAAGTGCGGATTTGTAGTTTCCACAATGGTAGGACGAATGAAGTATCCTTTGGATTTGTCGTATTGCCCTCCGGCAATAATCCGGGCATCCGCAGATTGTTTGGCATAATCTATATACGAGCTAATGTTGTCAAAAGATTTTTCATCAATCACGGCGTTCATAAAGTTGGTTACATCCTTGATATCACCCATTTTAATATCTTCTGCCAACGTACAAAGGCCTTCTTTGATCTTGGGCCACAGCGAACACGGAACGTACATGCGAGAAGCTGCACTGCATTTCTGTCCTTGGTACTCAAATGCGCCACGGATGGTATTGATCACCACATCCTGAATGTTTGCCGAGGGATGTACAAAAATAAAGTCTTTACCTCCTGTCTCCCCTACCAGCCTGGGGTAAGATTTATACCGGGACAGGTTTTGGCTTATTTGTGACCAAAGGTTGTTGAACGTACCGTTGGAACCGGTAAAGTGAATTCCTCCCAAGTCTTTAGATGCCAGACACGTGTTGCCAATAATAGATCCTTGTCCCGGCAAGAAGTTGATGACCCCGGCAGGAAGGCCTGCACGTGTAAAGACTTGCATTAAATAGTAGTTGGAAAGAATAGCCGTAGAGGCAGGTTTCCAGACGGTAGTATTGCCCATCATTACGGGAGCCATATTGAGGTTGGCAGCAATAGAAGTAAAATTAAACGGACTTACAGCCATAACAAATCCTTCCAAAGACCTGTATTCCAGCCTGTTTAACTGGTTGTAGGTGGATTTGGGTTGAAGTTCGTAAATACGTCCTGCAAAACTGACATTGTATTTCAAGAAATCTATAGTCTCGCATACGGCGTCAATTTCTGATTGGTATATATTTTTGCTTTGTCCCAGCATGGTAGAAGTACTGATCACGGGACGGTACACGGTAGAGAGCAACTCTGCAGCCTTCAGCAAAATAGAAGCTCTTATGGTCCATGTCATATTAGACCATTCGCTATGGGCTTCCATAGCTGCTTTGATGGCCATTTCCACCTCTGCTTTTCCGGCCTTATGGTACCTGGCTACCACTTTATTATGGTCGTGCGGCAGTCTGATTTCTCCAAAATCTCCTGTATGCACTTCCTTACCTCCAATAATAAGGGGGATTTCCAGTACTTCATTTGATTGTTTTTCTATTTCTTTGTCCAAAAGAATCCTTTCCCTACTACCTTTAAAATAATCTAGAATGGGTTCGTTTTCCGGTAGTTGGAAATTGTAAATGGCATTGTTCATATTGTATGGTTTTTTTATAGTGACTAATTAATTGTAGTGGCTAAAGCGACTTGCAAAATTACACAATTCGATTGAAATAATCTAACATTACATACTACTTCTTCAAGCTAAATCAGTAGAACAGATCTCCAATCAGGCAGGTAGCAGAATTGCTCTTCAATCAGGTAGCTTCTTAAGTATTTCCTGAAATGCAGGATCGCATTGCGCATGCAACGTTTCAAAGGCTTCCATTAGTTTTTTGCCTTTGGGAGTAATACGTGTTGCACCTCCCAAAGCACCACCCTGTTGTGTCTCAATAATGGGATATCCCAGTCTTTCTTCAATTTTCCGCAGGTTATCCCAAGTTTTTCTGTAGCTGAGTTTCAATTTATCAACAGCATACTTGAATGAACCTGTTTCTTCAATGGCTTGTAACAACCTATATTTTCCATCACCAAATATGCTAGTTCCATTCTGATCTTCCAGCCAGAACTTATACTTAAAAACCAATTGTTTCATGAAAGGATTGTTTTTGGTGTTTGGTAAAGTTACAAAAATCTTTCTGCAGGTTTGCAGGTCGCTGCCACTGCCACTGGAGTGCGTCGCACTCGGAGGTTAACTAGCTGAGCCACTGCACATTGTCAAAAACGTGCCCTAGGGGGACGTTTTCAGTAACCTATTGCAACACAGTGAATTAAGTGCTTAGTGCGACGCACTAATGTTGCTAGTAATGGCACGCTGGATTGAATCTAAAGTGCGCCAAAGTTGCTGCAAGCGGCAAGCTAGAATGAGCCTTTCAGGTATTGTTGTCTTTTGGGTTCTTCCATGCGTTCTATGGCGTAGCGCAAGGTGGTTCGAGGAAGATGGCGGTAGTGGGTTTGCAGAAATTGTTCTATTACAGCAGGGTCTTTTTTCCAGGCTTCACGCAACATCCAACCGACAGCTTTATGCATGAGGTCTTCCCGGTCTGATAAAAGGGTGTGGGCTATGCGCAATGTGTGTTCAAGCTGTCTGTGCTTTATAAAATACCAGGTAGAGACGATGGCGATTCTGCGTTCCCACATATTGTCAGATGCAGCTAAGCGGTCCAACATGCTGCTGTCCTGCAACCCGTCTGCAATGGCTCGTCCCAGCAGGTCTCGGCAAGTCAAATCAACCAAGTCCCAATTGTTTACATATTGGAGATTCTCTAGGTAAAAAGAAAGGATCTTGCGCCTCTCCCCTATGGTTGCTTTTTTATTTTTACACTCCAGAATGATAAGGGCAGTACTTCGTTCTTCATGAATGGCAGAGGTGATAAGCTTTTTTAGCTCGGAAAAAGGAAGTTCACGGTATAACTGCGCAATTTGCCGGATCTGAGGAACGGTCACGCCTATAAAGCGATCACCTTCACCGTATTGGCCCGGTCCTGTTTTAAAATAACGCTGCAAGTGTTGCTGTTTTTCAGCCGAGCCTTGAGCAACCAAAGCTTGTTGTACGTGGCATGCTTTCATTTTCCAATAAGTTTACAAATGGTTTTTGACGAGTGTCTATGGTTTGTATGCTCAAAAGTACTAACTTTCAGAAACCAAACAAACAGCTATGAAAAATACACAAAGACTCTTTTTAGGCTTGGCTGCCACAGCCGTTATATTTGCCATTGCTACTATAGCAACAAGGCTTTATGCTTCCGGAACGGGCTTTTTCCCACAATCGTTTGTTACTCATTCCATTATGCTGGTATTATCTATTGTAGTAATTCTGGCCTTTAAGAAACATTTTGTTTTCAAGGTGGCCCTGCCGGATATACGCAGCTCTGGAAGGGCTGTTCTTATTGCTCTGTTGGCCACTATTGGGATAAACGTCCTGCTGGCTTTTGCCATCAAAGTGACTGGAGTAGGTATGGAAGCCCATCCGGTATTGGAAAGCAGCACTCCCCTACAAGTTTTCCTATTTGTTTTTATTTACGCAAGCCTTGCCGAGGAGATGCTGGTGCGGGGATTCTTGCAGAATTTGTTAGCTCCGTTGCAGACCCGGGGAGTTGTGGTTTTCAAACGCAGACTGAGCTTGCCTGTAATCATAGGTGCTCTGGTGTTTGGTCTGCTACATTTGATTTTACTGACTTCCGGCGTAAGTGTTTTATTTGTTATTCGTGTTGTGCTCTTTACTACCGTCTTGGGACTGATTGCCGGATACTACCAAGAGAAACACGATAATTTTGCTTATGCGGCATTGGTGCATATGGCAGGTAACCTGCCGGGCCTACTGGCTGTATTTCTGAGCCGGGGAATCTAATACTGTATGTATATATGAAGCTGTATGTATATCTAAAGCCTTATGATCCTTTTTGATTTTGACGGTACCATAGCCAACAGCATAATGCTGGCCCTTGAAGTATATAACCAAATTGCTCCTGAATACGATTGTATACAAATTGACGAGAAAGGGCACAAGGTTTTAGCCAGCAGTAGACCGCAAGAGCTGTTGAAGAAATACGGTGTATCGCCTCGAAAGTTAACCTCGCTAATTTTGCGCATAAGAAAAGAAATGCGCCATTCCATAAGCGAGCTAAAGCCCATTAAGGGAATGAAGGAAACATTACACCACTTGTATAAAGAAGGTTATGCTATGGGCATTGTAACTTCCAACGCCAGAAAAAACGTGCAGTTGTTTCTGAAAAACAACGGGTTGGAAGATTATTTTCAATTTATATACTCGGGAAAAAGCATGTTCGGAAAAGACAAGGTGTTCAAACGGCTTTTCCGACAAAAAGGACTTTCTGCAGAAGAGGTGATTTATGTGGGTGACGAGACAAGAGACATTGAAGCCTGCAAAAAGACAGGGATTCCTATCATTGCAGTGACTTGGGGCATGAACAACAGGGAAATCCTTTTGACTTTAGAACCGGAAGGGCTGGCAGAACGTCCCGATGAAATTCCGGGACTCGTCCAACAGATTTAGGGATACAATTCTTTGTAACGCATAAGTGCATCCTGCAAGGTTTCACGTGCCTGATCTCTTCCTGTGAAATGCTCCACCCTTACTGTTTTCTGTTCCAGGCGTTTGTATTCCTGAAAAAACTGTTTAAGTTCAGAGTCGAAAATGGGTGGTAACTCTTTGATCTCTTCAATGTGACTAACGCTTTTATCGTAACAGGCCACGGCAATGAGCTTGTCATCCGGTTTTCCTTGATCAATCATCTCCATCATTCCAATAATCTTAACGCGGACAATACACAGAGGCTGTATAGCTATCTGTGACAGAACAAGCACATCTAACGGATCGTCATCTTTGGCGTAAGTACGCGGAATAAACCCGTAATTGGCCGGATAGTAAACAGCAGAAAACAACACACGGTCCAGTTTAAGAAGGCCCGTGTCTTTATCCAATTCGTATTTGGCACGGCTTCCGTTACTGATTTCTATAAGGGCATTGACTTCACAATTGTCAGCTTGCGGGTCTACACTATGCCAAGGGTTGTGGTTTTTCATAGTGCAAATGTATAAAAAAATCCCGCCTTAAGCAGCGGGATCAATTAAAAGTAATAAGTATGTTGCAGGGTTAGGTACGTCTGACATTTACAGCGTTTAACCCTCTTCGTCCTTCTTGCAAGTCGAAAGTTACCTCATCGTTATCACTGATACGGTCTATCAGACCCGATGAATGTACAAAATACTCTTTGGACGTTTGTGTGTCCTTAATGAAGCCAAAACCTTTGACCTCATCGAAAAATTTAACGATTCCGTTATTCATTGAAAATAAAAATAAAATAAAATGATCAACTACAAAGGTATGACATTTTCTTAAAAACCAAAACGAACTCCTGCATTTAGACGAAAATTCAGAGGCTTATCTTGCCAGTAAGTCTTTACGGGGGAATGATTGTCAAAAAAGAAAGAGACACCCGGTTCAAGAAAAATTCCAACCGTTCTTGTTATGCTGTACTGAAGCCCTAAAGCCGCATTTACAGACCATTGTATAGGAATGTCGCGGGAAGAAAAAGACATACCTTCTCTATCAAAAACAGAGGTGTATACAAAGGATATACACTTTTCTGCAGCTCCTCCTGTAGACACATAAGCTGCTATGTATCTGCTGTTTATAAAATTCCACCGGATTCTTGCCGGAACGCCAAGAAACCACAATTCTTGGTCTGTCAGAAAAACGGAGGATGTCTGTTGACCCACAGAGTATACAGAGGTGACCAGTCTCGTGGCAAATAGCCCACTTTCCAAGTATACGTTATTTTGTATAGGAAATGCTGCATATATACCAAAAGAAACGGGGAGTTTGTGTTTATATTCATAGTGAGTGAACGCAGAAGCGGCAAATCCCAATTCGTCTTTAAACCCCTCACTGTGGACTTTTTGTGTTGTGACATAACTAAAAGCCGGATTTTCCTTAAAAAATGCTTGACTCAAGTTCA
Organism: Bacteroidales bacterium; assembly: GCA_012510445.1. Taxonomy (GTDB): domain Bacteria; phylum Bacteroidota; class Bacteroidia; order Bacteroidales; family UBA932; genus DMER64. The sequence continues at coordinate 59,076 of JAAZIA010000020.1, read as the reverse complement.
TTGCCTTTGCCAATTCGCTTCCTTGCCATGATAAAAGACCGGATGCAGACAGCGTAACCTTGTTGTTGTTATCGGTGGTGCGCCGTGTGTCTTTTTGATCTTCGGGAAATAGAAGGTCACTTGGCGTTTTCTTGCGGACGCTTGACTTTGTAGTATCTTGACGTGCTTGTTGTTCTTGTGTTTGTTGTTGTTGTGTTTGTCGCTCTTCTTCTTGTATATGTTGTTCTGGTATATGTTGTTCTGGTATATGTTGTTCTGGTAGTGGCAGTTGTTGCTGTTGCTGTTTTGGTTGTCCCTTTGGCTGTATGTGTGCCGTAAGGGCTACATCGGTTGTTGTGGCTGTGCTGTGATCCTCGGCTTTATTTATAATGTGGTCTTCGACTTTGACGTGGCTGTCTGACGGAACAATGGTAATGATTTTAGGGGTAACCTCCTGTTCTGTCCTAAGTATAAAGAAAAGTAACGTCACTGCTGCTGCTATGACCCAACCGCCTGTCCATAAAAAAGCTCTCCTTCTGCGCAACATTACTCTTTCATGGTCGCGTATTTTTTGCTCCATACGTTCCCACGTTGATACAGGGTCGTAAAGAGGAGGTGCTTCCTCTATCCGTTGGCGGATTTTCTGTATCCACTTATCTTTGTTTTCTTTCATACTCTTTTATTTGCCGGGCCAAGCTGCTTTTTGCCCTATGGTACTGCGAAGAGGAGCTTCTTTCTTTAATTCCCAGCTGTTGTCCAATTTCCTTGTGTGACAAACCTTCAAATACATATAAATTAAAAACAGTGCGGTATCCTACCGGCAATTCTGAAATGAATTTTTGCAGTACAGGTACCGGTATTCTTTCTGTTGCTCGTTCCAGCTCTTCCTGTATGCCGGAATCTACAGAAGGTTCTGCCGTATACTCCAAGGAAGTACTCTCACGCAACAAGTCTCTTTTTCTAAGGCGTTGTAAGCAAGTGTTGATCATAACCCGTTCCATCCATGCCCTTAGCGATCCTTCCCCTCTGTCTGTAAACGTATGCAACGAGGAAAAGACCTGTAAAAAACCATCGTGCATCATATCTTCCGCTTCTTCTTTATCTGAAGCATACCTACGGCAAATGAAAAACATACGCCTTGCATACTTTTCGTAGATCTCTTTCCAAAGCTCTTTATCTGCCATTTAGGGTACTAATCAATAATATAAATGCAAAGAATCACAAAATACTGCTTAACTTTGAATATTTATATGTATAGATGCAGTAAAAACGAGTTTGCTGCAATTACTATAATAGCAAACAGTAGTAAATAGGTAATATTACAAAAATATGAAACGAAAAATAACAATCCCCCTTTTAATAGGTGCCATGGTGCTGGTTCTTTCTTTTACTTCCTGCAACAGATGGCTGGATAAAGGAGATGAAACTTTTGTCACATGGGCCACTCTAACCATAGATCCTCCCATGTTGGGACTTCCTGACCTTCCTTATTATTTTATAACAGACGATACGTTGGTCCTCTGTCCTATGAACCACAAGACTATTAGTCAGGAGTTTAAACCTACTGAAGGTCAGAGATTAATCCTGTATTTTTCTGCAAAGAAAGGTTCCGACGAAGGAGCCGGCACTTCCTCTGCCGAAGTCAAACACTACATTGATATTGTACAAATACTGCTGGTGGTAACAAAAGACATTGTTTATTCCGACAAGACAGACACTTTAGGTACAGACAAGGTAGATGCCCAACACATATGGGTTACAGGCGGAGTATTTGGCACAAAGCATTACCTGAATATGCAATTGTTCATGCCTGCCATGGAACCCACAAATCATACCTTTGATTTGTCATATGACATAACTGAAGAATCTTCTTTGGAAGATGGATACTATCCGCTGGAGCTACATCATAATGGAAGACAGGATCCTCCGTTCGTAGATTACACAACCCGGGTTTCTTTTATACTAGAAGGTGATTGTAGAGCAGAAGGTGTTAAAGGACTAAAAATTAAGGTAAACACAATTAACCAAGGGGTAAAGGTCTATACTATAGACTACTACTAACCACCATTGATGAACGTTCCGTTGTCCAGTTGCTGAAAAGCCAAGTCCAACTCTTCTTTTGTATTCATGACAATAGGACCTCCCCAAGAGATGGGTTCGTGTAATGGCTTTCCTGAAATAAGCAAGAAGCGGGCGCCTTCCGGCCCGGACTGTACCACCACCTGTGCATTCTGTTTTTGGTCCGGCGATGTCATTAACAGAGCACACCCTTTTGTTTCCGGCTGCTCCAGCCCGTGTGTAAGGAGGGTTCCTTCCAGTAAGTACAGGAATAAAGTATGGTCGTTTGGTGTCTGATCATACCTCCATTCTGTATTCGGTTGCAGTTCAATATCCAGGTAATTTACCCGGCGAGAGCCGGCATCAAAAGCTCCTGCCCTACCGTTATACGTTCCGGCCAGTACCCTCACTACAGCTGTGTCTGATGTAATGACAGGTACGTCTTCCTGTCGTATATCTTTATACGCAGGAGATGTCATTTTATCTTTTGCAGGCAGATTGATCCAAAGCTGACAACCTAACATACGGTCAGAGGCTTTGGGCATTTCCTGATGAATGATACCGGATCCGGCCGTCATCCATTGGCATTGCAACGCGCCTATGGAACCCTCATTTCCCAAGCTGTCTTTATGATCTATAATTCCTTGAACTAAATAAGTTACCGTCTCTATTCCCCGATGTGGATGCCAGGGAAATCCTTTGATATAATCGTTAGGATCTGTTGAATCAAAGCCGTCTAGCATTAAAAAAGGGTCGTACTCACGTACTGTCCTAAGACCAAGTACACGACGGAGCTTTACCCCGGCTCCATCAACAGCATCCTTCCCACGATCTATTCGTGTGCATATTCTTTTGCTCATATTTTACTTGTAAGCAATCCTTATGCCACGTATATTGTGGAATATTCACCTTATCGATTTTTTTCTAATAGGCTTATTCTAAGCAAGTAAGGGTTTGTTTTGAAAGTCAATTACCTTTGTAATACAAATTAAATTATATTTGTCTAATTTATTCCTAATGTACTTTCCTATGATAATGTGTAGTAAAGACCTGAGTATAAACAATATAGAGGATCTTATACAAGGAGCATCCAACATTGCGCTTGGCAGTGATGCTGAATTAAAAATACAACAGTCATTTGATTTCCTTAAGAGCTTTTCAAAAGATAAAGTGATCTACGGAATCAACACAGGCTTTGGGCCTATGTCCCAATACCATATAGACGATAAAGATGTGATCCAATTGCAGTTAAACCTAATTCGCTCCCATGCTGCAGGCGTAGGAGATCACTTATCGGACACGCAGGTTAAGGCAGCTATGATTGCACGCTTGGTTACTTTTGCAAAGGGATGGTCAGGAGTAGATCCCTCTCTCCCCTCTTTGCTTGTTGAGTTTATCAACAGAGGAATTTATCCGCTTATTCCAAAGCACGGCGGTGTAGGTGCCAGTGGAGATTTGGTGCAATTAGCTCACATGGGATTGGCTCTAATAGGAGAAGGTAAAGTACGTTACCAAGGGCAAGAAAGAGAAGCTTCCGAAGTGTTGAAGGAACATCATCTGGAGCCTATCCGGATTAAAATCAGAGAAGGACTTGCTATCACAAACGGCACCTCTGTAATGACAGGTATTGCACTTTTGAACCTAATAAGTGCCAGAAGGTTACTAGATTGGGCCGTGGTAGCAGGTTCCCTGGTTAATGAGGTAGCCGGTTCTTTTGATGACTTTCTGGCCAGGGAACTCAACGAGAAGAAACTACACAACGGCCAGAAAGCCATAGCTGCTAAGATGCTTACATTGATGCAGGGTAGCCATTTGTTGAAAAAAAGAAAATCTGTTTTATATGAAGGTGAGCAGATAAAAGAAAAAGTATTCCGTGACAAGGTACAGCCCTTTTATTCTTTGCGCTGCATTCCACAAATCTTAGGGCCTGTAGCAGATACATTGGAGGTTACAGAAAAAATACTTTTGAACGAACTCAATTCAAGTAGTGACAATCCGGTAGTAGATCCCATCAGCCAAGATGTATACCACGGCGGCAATTTCCATGGAGATTACGTATCTCTGGAAATGGATAAAATGAAAACCGTTGTTACCCGGATAGCTATGCTCATGGAAAGACAATTAAACTATATTTGCCATGATAAAGTGAATCAGATATTACCAGCTTTTGTTAACTTGGGTACTCCCGGTTTGAACTACGGGATGCAAGCTGCTCAATTTACAGCTACTTCCACTACGGCCGAATGCCAAACTTTGAGTATGCCAAACTATGTTCATTCCATTCCTAATAACAATGACAACCAGGATGTAGTAAGCATGGGAACCAACTCGGCACTGATTACGGAAAAGGTTATTGAAAATGCCTTCCAGGTTACGGCCATACACTTGATGTCTCTTGTTCAGGCCATAACATGTTTACAGGCAGATGAGAAACTTTCTCCGGCCATGGCCAAGGTTTGTAATAACTTACGCACTGTTTTCTCACCCGGTAAAGAAGACGTTCCCCTGTACCCCTATATACAGAAAACTGTTGAATACATAACCCATAATAAACCTATATAAATCTAACATCATGAAATACGCTTTGGTAACGGGGGGATCCCGTGGTATTGGACGTGCTGTATGCATTGCACTTGCCAAGGAAGGGTATTCTGTTCTGGTGAACTATGCTAGAAACCACAAGGCTGCGGAAGAAACGCTTCAACTAATACAAGAAGTGAAAGGGACTGCAGAGCTGATGCCTTTCCATGTAAACGATAAATCAGAAATTGACAAGGCGTTAGATGCCTGGGAGCAAGCACACCCGCAGGAATACATTAGCGTTCTGGTAAATAACGCCGGTATTAGGGAAGATAATCTAATGATTTTCATGGAAGATGATGCCTGGAACCGTGTACTGGAAACCAATCTTTATGGTTTTTTCTACATAACAAGACGTGTTCTTAAGAATATGTTGGTTAAGCGAAACGGTCGCATTATAAACATCACTTCTTTGTCGGGCCTGGCAGGCATGGCAGGACAAACCAATTACTCAGCCTCTAAAGCCGGACTGATTGGGGCATCTAAATCACTTGCTCTGGAGGTGGCTCCCAGAAAAGTTACTGTAAATTGTGTAGCCCCCGGATTTATTGAAACCGATATGACACAAGACATAGATCCTGCAGAACATAAAGACCGCATACCGGCCAGACGTTTTGGTAAACCTCATGAAGTAGCAGCAGCAGTTCGTTTTCTGGCCAGCGACGATGCCTCGTACATAACGGGACAAGTTTTGTCTGTGAATGGTGGTTTACACACTTAAATACACTACTATGAAAAGGGTTGTTATTACAGGAATAGGGATTTATTCGTGCATAGGTACCAACATGGATGAAGTGCGCGACAGTCTGCATAAAGGGAAAAGTGGCATTGGAATAGATCCAAAAAGGACAGAATACGGATACCGTTCTCCGCTTACAGGCATAGTTCCTTTACCGGATTTGAAAGGAAAGCTCAGCCGAAGGCAGCGTGTATGCTTGCCGGAAGAAGGAGAATATGCCTTTATGGCTACAGAAGAGGCATTGAAAGATGCCGGCTTAGGTGTCGATTATTTTGAGAAGAACGAAGCAGGGATCTTATACGGTAACGATTCTTCAAGTAAGGCAGTGATTGAATCGCATGAAGCCTGTCTTGAAAAGAAAGACACCACCTTAATGGGGTCCGGAGCCATTTTCCAGTCTATGAATTCCACGGTTACCATGAATTTGTCTACCATATACAAACTCCGTGGTATTAACTTTACTATAAGTGCAGCTTGTGCCAGCGGTTCCCATACCTTGGGTTTGGGAGCTCTTTTTATCCGCTTGGGTCTGCAAGACATGATTGTATGTGGTGGTGCGCAAGAAACAAACTACTTGAGTATGGCCAGTTTTGACGGGCTAAGTGCTTTTTCTACAAGAGTTGACAACCCGCAAAAAGCTTCTCGCCCCTTTGATAAAAACAGAGACGGCCTGGTACCCAGCGGAGGAGCAGCCACCGTTATATTGGAAGAATACGAACACGCGGTAAAACGAGGGGCAAAAATATATGCCGAGATAGTTGGGTACGGTTTTTCTTCCAATGGAGTACACATTTCGCAACCCAGCAACGAAGGGTCTGCCTTAGCCATGACACGAGCCCTACAAGACGCTCGCCTAAAACCCTCTGATATTGACTACATAAATGCTCATGCTACGTCTACTGTTCTTGGCGACACATACGAAGCTATGGCCATTGACGAAGTTTTTGGAGCCTCTAAAACTCCCGTAAGCTCTACCAAAGGTATGACAGGTCACGAATGTTGGATGGCTGGAGCCAGCGAAGTGGTTTATACCTTGCTTATGATGAAGGATTCCTTTATGGCTCCAAACATCAATCTGGAAGAACCTGATGACATTTCAAAAAAATTGAATATTATTGCTAAAACAACAGATAAAAATTTAGATATTTGTCTTTCCAACTCCTTTGGATTTGGAGGAACCAACAGTGCATTGATATTAAAAAAATTATAGATATATATATGAAGATGAGCAAGATGAACAGAGAAGAAATCGTAGAAATCATCAATAATTTCCTAATTGAAGATATTGAAATAGAGCAGGAAAGCTTGAAGGAAAAAGCCTTCTTAAAAGAAGATTTAGGAATTGACAGCCTTGATTTTGTTGATATTGTTGTAGTGGTTGAACAAAAATTTGGTTTTAAAATAAAACCGGAAGAGATGTCAAAAGTAAAGACTTTATTACAATTTTACGATTATATAGAAAATAAGATAAAGGAGGGTTGATGTCGGGTGAAAATCAGGACTGGAAAGGGACTACGGGTGGAGGTACTATAGGGCAAAAAGCCTTGTTTATTCTATTCCGTTTAGTAAACATTCGTATAGGATACGTACTGTTGGCTTTGGTAGTGCCTTTCTATATGATATTTAACAGAAGGGACTATTTAGCCATTAAAGATTACTTTAAACGAATAGGTTATACAAAACATATAAACCGTCAGATATACAAGAATCACTTCTTGTTTGGGCAAATGATGATGGACCGTTTTTATCTGTTTGCAAGGGGAAAAAATACCTTTACATCGGAAATCACCAACTGGGACTCCTTTACACAACTGCTTGAAGGAGACAGCGGATTTATCATTTCCGGAGCACACATGGGTAATTTTGAAATCTGCGGCTATTTTATGAAGCAAAAAATAAAGAAACTGCATGCTGTAGTTTATGGGGGCGAATCGGAATTTCTCCTAACCAACAGAGCTAAAGCATTGGCTGGTAACTCAGCTTCTTTTATCTCTATTTCTAGTAATATGTCCCATCTTTTTACTATAAAAACAGCTTTGGACAATAAAGATATAGTGAGTATGCCTTGCGATCGGTTGTTTGGCAGTAAGAAAGCTTTCACATTTCCCTTTTTAGGATACCCTGCCCAATTCCCAATGGGTGGGTTTATGTTGGCTGCCCAACTGGAGGTACCCATGATTTCTCTTTTTGTAATGAGAGAAAGAAAAATGAAGTACCACATTTACTGTATGCCGGTAGAAGTAGATCGTTCTCAATACAAAAGTTCACGCGAAGTGGCTCGGGCACTCTGCCATACCTACGTGACGCAGCTGGAAGAGATGGTTAACAAGTATCCCCACCAGTGGTTCAATTTTTTTCATTTTTGGAATATTGATGAAAATGATACAACCTTTTGAAATAGAAGAATTACTGCCTCATAAACGCCCGTTTGTTATGGTAGATAAATTGATCTCATGCAGCGGGTATCTGGCTACTACAGAAACCACCCTTTCTGCAGACAACCTCTTTTGCAGAGACGGTTATTTCTCAGAAGCGGGACTGATGGAGAATATGGCACAAACGTGTGCTGCTCGTCTGGGATATAAGAGTATAATTAACAAGTTACCGGTAAAAATTGGTATTATTGGGGCTGTGAAAAATTTTCGTGTTTTTTTTCGCCCTCGACCCGGTGATATCCTTACCACCCACATTGAAATAAACCACGAAGTACTGAATGCCATTTTACTGCAAGCAGAAGTGCACTGCAACGGAAAAACAGCAGCTTCGTGTCATATGAAGTTGTTTTTGACAGACATTGATAGCCAGAAGCATGAGTAATGTTCTTAAAGATACAAAGCAAATCATAGTACGCTTTAGTGAAGTAGATTCCATGAATATTGTATGGCATGGTTCCTATGTGCTTTACTTTGAAGATGCACGTGAATCTTTTGGGGAAAAATACGGATTGACCTATCTTACCTATTTTAATAACGGATACTATGCCCCGCTGGTAGATATGCAGTTTGAGTTCAAACATCCCTTGATCTACGGCGATACGGCAAGCATTGAAATTGAGTACGTACCTGTGCAGGCTGCCAAAGTGGTGTTCAAGTATAAAATTTTTCGTGAGAAAGACAATCTTTTGATAGCTACCGGAAGAACAACACAAGTATTTCTTGACAAACAATACCGTCTGGTACTGTACAATCCCGATTTCTATAGGGATTGGAAGAAAAAAAACAACGTCCTATGATACAAAAATTGGCAGACAACATTGTTTCTCCCCTTGGGTTTTCTACTGCTGAAAACTACGGTCGCGTATGCCGTGGAGAAAGCGGAGTAATACCTTGGACAGATCCTGCCGGAGCCCACATTTCGCTTTCACGGATAGACAGAGAAATGCTTTTCAAGGCTTTTACGGACACTTGTAAACCTAAAGGTGCTTTTACCTCTCCGGAGCAAGCCATGCTTCTGTCTGCTCATCTGGCCGTGAAAGAAGCCGGCATAGATGCCTCGGCACAAGAAACAATTTTTATTCTCTCTAGTACTAAAGGCAACATAGAGTTGCTCTCCTGCCCTGACCACGGCTTTGAAAAAGATCGTATTCATTTATGGTATATGGCCAACCTGCTGGCAGCCCACTTCAACAACCCCAACACTCCCATAACGGTTTCCAATGCATGCATTTCAGGGGCTTGTGCACAATTGTCTGCTTATTGTTTGTTACAGCAACCGGGAATTGAGCATGTACTAGTAACAGGAGTGGATATGGCTCCCGATTTTATTGTGGCAGGTTTTCAATCTTTTAAATCACTGGATCCGGAAAGATGCCGCCCCTTTGATGCACGGCGCATAGGTTTAAATATTGGAGAAGCAGCAGCTACCATAGTCTATACAAAACCAAAAAAAAACCATTCCGGAATGTTTCTTAAAGGAGGATGTGTGCGCAACGATGCCAACCATATTTCAGGTCCTTCCAGAACAGGAGAAGGACTTTTCAGAGCCCTTACAGAAACACTTTCTACAGAAGACATAACTTTTACCACACAAGAAATAGCTTTTATCTGTGCACACGGAACAGCTACTCCCTATAACGACCAAATGGAAGCCATAGCCTTTCAAAGAGCAGGCCTTGACCGAGTTCCTGTCTTTAGTTTGAAAGCCCATTTTGGGCATACTATGGGAGCGGCAGGTTTGCTGGAAAGCATTGTTTCTATGAAAGCTCTGGAAGAAGGTACCATTTTACCGTCGCTTGGTTATGAACAACCGGGTATAGAAGGAGATATATACATTTCTACAGAAAAGACAAAAACAGACAACCGACACTGTATCAAAACATTGTCTGGCTTTGGAGGTGGGAATGCTGTACTGTTATTTGAAAAACAGGTATGATGAAAATTCTAGCATATTGCCGCATTACAAACGATTCTTTACTCCTTAACGGAACTCCCGATCCTGTGGGTCCGGTACAAGGTGCCGGAACGGAGCGGTTAACGGCTATCTATCGTGCTATGGAACTGAAATATCCTAAGTTTCATAAAATGGACAATTTGTCTAAAGCCGGTTTTCTGGCCTCTGAAATGGTTCTGAAATCATTGTCATACGATACAGAAACACTGGATGAGTCAACAGCTCTTGTTTTTGCAAACAGCAGTTCTTCCCTGGATAACGATATGCGTTTTCAGGCAACATTGGATAAAGAAAATTATTTTCCCAGCCCGGCAGTATTCGTTTATACCCTGCCAAATATAGTTACCGGTGAAATAGCCATCCGTAACAAAATTCACGGGGAAACTTCTTTTTTTATTATGAAATCTTTTAATGCAGAAAAAATGCACATCTTTGTAGAATGTGCATTTGCCTGTAAAAAGATAACGCAGGTCTTGTGTGGATGGACAGAATACCTGAACGGACATTGTGACGTTCTTGTAATGATGGTAAGAAAAGACGCTGCCAAAGGATTTGATTTTAACATTTCAAACATTAATAAACTTTACTTTGACCCCTATGGAACACATGATTTTAGATCTGAAAAAGCAGATTATTGAAGTATTGAACCTAGAAGATATGACACCTGAGGATATTGACGACAACGCCCCTCTTTTTGTGGAAGGACTGGGACTTGATTCCATTGACGCTTTAGAGTTGATTGTCCTTATGGAAAAGCAATACAGCATTAAACTGGAAGATCCGGGTAAGAGCAAAGAAATCTTCAGGTCTATTGCTACAATGGCCCAATTTATACAAGAAAACGGTACACAGTAAGAACAAATGACAAAGATTTATGTGACAGGATACGGGATCGTTTCTGCCTTGGGAATTGGTATAACTCCTACTCTGGAGGCCCTTAAAACCCAACGTAGCGGAATTGGTCCACTCCGGTGGCTAAACACCTTGCATTCTCACCTGCCCTGTGCCGAGGTCGGATACAGTACAGAACAATTAAGAGAGATAGCCGGTGTACCTAAAGGTCCTGTTACCACGCGTACTGCACTTATGGGGATCATTGCCCTGGAAGAGGCGCTTAGAGCAAGCGGGTGGAGCAAAGGAAATCCTTTACCCCCTGTGTTGATTTCCGGTACTACGGTAGGAGGTATGGAAAACACGGAAGCATTTTTTCTGGATTTTATTGAAAATGATAGCAAAAACGAATACATACTCGCTCACGATTGCGGTGTTTGTACACAAATGATTGCCAGTCATTTTGGTAAATTTGACACGCTTTCTACCTTGTCTACCGCTTGTTCTTCTGCAGCCAATGCTATGATCATGGCAGCCGATATGATTCGTACGGGAAGGACAGACATAGCGGTTGCCGGAGGTAGTGAATGTCTTTCAAAATTTCACCTAAATGGTTTTCATACCCTTAAAATCTTAGATAAGGACCCTTGCAGGCCTTTTGATGCCACGCGTGCCGGATTAAATTTAGGAGAAGGTGCTGCATACCTGGTGTTGGAATCTGAAGCCTCTGTCAAAGCCAGAGGCGTTACCCCCATTTGTTTGTTGTCCGGTTACGGAAACGCCTGTGATGCATACCATCAAACAGCCTCGTCACCGGAAGGAATAGGAGCCGTCTTGTCTATGGAAAAAGCATTAAAAGATGCAGGTTTACGGCCCCGGGACATAGACTATATTAACGCTCATGGTACCGGCACTCCTAACAACGACGAAAGCGAAGGTCTGGCACTTATGAAGGTGTTTGGCGCAGATAATGTTCCCCCCGTTTCCTCTACTAAATCGTATACCGGACATACTACAAGTGCTGCCGGAAGTGTTGAGTCTGTTATTTCTATATTGGCTTTGCAACACAATTTCTTGCCTGTAAATTTACATTTTAAGTATCCTATGAAAGAACTTTCTTTCTTACCTGTGACAAACGATAAGCCCATCCGCCCCCTAAAGCACGTGATGACCAATTCTTTTGGATTTGGTGGTAATGATACAACAACACTGTTTTCAAAAATCTAGATTATGCCCGTTTACATTCAGTCTGCTGCACAAATTTCCGTACAGAATCCACTGTGTGATGACTGGCTGACAGATCCCGTTGCCTTACAGGCCCCTTTACAACGTATCAGAGAAGCCGATTACAGACGATACTTGGATCCGATAGCTTCCAGACGTATGGGTAAAATCTTAAAACGCGCCATCGCTACAGCTGTTACAGTGGTTGAAGATTCAGGTATTGAGCAACCGGAAGCCATCATAGTGGGAACAGGATTGGGTTGTATTGAAAGTACCGAGAAATTCTTACTGGCCATGCTTAGAGAAGGGGAAGCCCTTCTTTCACCCGCTAATTTCATTAACTCTACCCATAATACCATCAGTTCACACATTGCCATACACCTGAAATGCAATGCATACAACAGTACGTATGTACATTTGGGCATTTCCTTTGAAAGTGCTTTGTTAGATGCATTTATGCAATTTCAATTGGGACGTATCCGGTCTGCTCTTGTTGGAGCGCATGATGAAATGGTTCCCTTGTATTTTTCTATTATGGAAAAAGCAGGTTTTTGGGAAGGAAAAACAGCCACTGAGACAGCGGTGAGTTTTATGTTAAGTGATACCCTTACCGAGAGAGCGATGGCAGAAATCAGAGAGGTCATCCTTTTACACAGACCTTCAGAAGAGCGAGTTAGACAAGCTATTGAGCAGACTTCGTTGCGTTTGGGAATTCCTGTGGAAAAATGGGTAATCCCTCCCACCGTAAAGCCGCTTTTTGGTGAATCATTTACTAACCATGCATACGAAGTATATGCAGCTGCTGTAAAACTGCAACGGGGACTCCTGAATGAACATGTGTTACTGATTAATAATTACAGAGGTATGGAAACCTCTTTAATATTTTTATCAAAATGTTGAAATTCATACTATTATCCCTTGTACAGACGATATTGTTGGCTACGGGCCAAATCTGCCTGAAATTGACCATGGAAGGTATGAAAGCCTTTTCTTTTAGCTGGTCATATTTTAAGAGTTTGTTCTTTAATCTTTACTTTATCTTGACCGGGATATTCATTCTTTCTGCCAGCATCTTATGGATGCATATTCTAAAGAATTACGAATTTTCCGTTGCCTACCCCATTACTAGTTTTGCCTATGTATTTGGCATGTTGGCTGCTGTATTTCTTTTTAAAGAAACCGTGCCTATTACACGATGGATTGGTGTGTTTTTGATAGTTGCCGGTGTGTTTTTCCTTTTAAAAAAATAAACTTATGAAGATCTTCTATATCTTCTTATTGTCTTTCCTGCAATCAGGAACCAATACAAACAACCTGACTCTTCCAGAGCAAATGAAGGTTACGCTCAATCAAATCCAAACTATGGAATGTGAGTTTCAACAAGAAAGGGAAGTTTCTGTCCTCACAGAAAAGGGAATTTCCAGAGGAAAACTTCATTATGTACAAGGAGAGTTCCTTTTATGGCAATATAATATGCCAGACCATTCCGGGTTTTTGCTGCAAAAAGATAAACTAACTATATTAGACAGAACAGGACAAGCCATACCGAATCCGGGACCGGGAGGTCTCTTTGACAACATTGGCAAAATCATACTTATGGGTATGAGTGGTGATTTATTGGAGAAAACAGAAGATTTTTCTCCTGAATTTGTGGATTCAAAAGATTATATACATATAAAACTAATCCCGGTACAGCGTGAGTTAAAACGATTGTTTACACAGCTGGACCTGTTTTTCAACAAGGTAGACTATATGATACAAGCCGTAGTCATTCATGAAGCATTTGGGGATAAAACAACAGTGCGGCTGGGAAATTACAGAATCAATCATACCATAGATAATAAGTTGTTTGAGAAATAATGTTTTTAAATAACCTGTATAGTATTGAAGAAACCGTCCGTGATAAGGAGGCAATAAGGGTCAAGATACGGCTGAATGACAACAGCCAAATTTACGAAGCTCATTTTCCGGGCAATCCTATAACTCCGGGAGCCTGTTTAGTGGAAATAGGCAGAGAGTTGAGTGCAATTGTCTTGGAAAAAAAATTTTTACTTGAGAAAGCAAACCATATCAAATTTCTAAAAGGAATCCATCCTAACATTACTCCTGCCATTGATTACCTTTTGTATCCGGAATATTTGAAAGACGAGGAGGTATGGAAGGTTCGTATTGATGTTGCAGACGGGAACGAACAGATGACTAAAATGATTTTATGGCTGAAAGAAGTGACCTCTGTGTAATTATACCCACTTACAATAATGCGTCTACGTTACCCGCAGTTATTGAGGAAACCCTGAAGTATTGTAAAAATATAATAGTTGTTAACGATGGCTCTACAGACAATACAGAAGAGCTTCTTAACGGACTAACGTCAAAAATCCAACTCATATCTTATCCGGTAAATAAAGGAAAAGGCTACGCGCTAAGTCGTGCTTTTTCTTATGCTCATTTGGAAGAATACCGGTATGCGATTACTCTGGACAGTGACGGTCAGCATTACCCAGACGATATACCCGGTTTTATAAAAACCAATGAAGCAAATCCCGGAGCTGTTATTGTGGGCAGCAGGCAGTTACGACAAAAACATATGCCAAAAAAGAATACATTTGCCAATCGTTTTTCAAATTTTTGGTTTACCGTACATACGCTCAAACGTTTACCAGACACACAAACCGGCTACAGGCTGTACCCTCTTTACCGTATATCAAACATGCGATTAGTAACGTCCCGTTACGAGACGGAACTAGAAATTCTTGTAAGACTGGCTTGGAAAAACGTCCCCATCATCCCTCTGCCTGTAAAAGTGTTTTATGCACCCGAAGGTGAGAGAATCACACACTTTAGAAAAGGCAGGGATTTCTTGCGTATCAGTTTACTTAACACTATTTTTACTTTCTTGGCCATTATTTATGGATACCCGTCAATGCTTTTAAGAACATGGTACAAACGTTTTTAAAAATATTTGATTACTTTAAAAAGAATACCACCCGAATGTACCTTTTCCTTGGGTTGTTTCTGGTACTGTTATCCGGTGGTTTTTTTCTCCTTAGGTTTGATGAAGACGTATCTGGTTTTCTTACTACAAATGAGGAACATGAACGTATAAGCTATGCCTACCAGAATATTGGTGGAGCCAGCAAGATCATTGTCAATATCTCTATGGCAGAAGAACAGGCAGAAACTGATCGATACCTGCTTATGGATGTGGCAGATCGTTTGGCAAAGTTGCTTCAAGAAGGGCCAGCGTGGGAGCATATCCAAGACATGAGGTTCCAGGTAGACCCTTTAACCACCTTGGAAGTAAGTAATTTTGTTACAGAAAACATGGCTTACTTCCTTGAAGAAAAGGACTACCTAAGAATAGACTCCTTACTGCAACCTGTTGTTTTAAAACAAAGGATACAAGCTGTTAAGGACTTGTTGCTCTCTCCTTCCGGAATGGTCATAAGAAATACGCTGCTTTCTGATCCGTTGTTTTTTTCAGGTCCTTTACTACAAAAATTGGAGGGATTCCGTTTGGGAGACCACTTTGTTTTGTATTCAGATTATATTTTTTCCGATGACGGGAAAGATCTGGTGCTTACCATTGACTCTCGATACCCTACCGCAGATACAGGAAACAATAAAAAACTGCTGCGAGCCATTGATAAAGCCATTAAAGAGACAGAAGCCTTTTTTGATCACCGCGTTAAGGCTATGCCTTTTGGAGCGGCCTACATTGCATTGACCAACGCTACGCAAATTAAGAAAGACACTTTGGTATCTGTAGGCATTGCTTTGCTGGTCATTGGCATTTTGCTGACACTATATTTCAGGAATACAAAGCAAATCATCCTCATTGGTGTTTCCATCCTTGTGGGATTGTTTTTCGCATTGGCTATGGCTGGTTTCCTAACCCCTTCTGTCTCTCTGATTGCCATTGGTGCCAGTTCTGTTATACTAGGGATTGCTGTTAACTATCCGCTTCATTTTATGTCTCACATAAGGGAAGGATACAGCCCACGGCAGACCCTTATTGATATTGTTCCCCCACTGACTACCGGAAACATAACCACCATTGGGGCTTTTTTAAGCTTGTTGTTTATAAGTTCAGGGGCTATGCGCAGCTTTGGGCTCTTCGCTTCTTTGTTGCTGCTGGGAGCCATCCTTTTTGTACTGTTGTTTCTACCCCATATGGTAGGTACGTCACGGACTGTTTCCCGTACGCTCCATTTTGGAAGGTTAGCAGACTCGGCGCCTGAACAAAACAAATGGATAGTGGGAGCACTGGTTGTGCTAACCCTTTTCTTTTATTTTAGCAACAAGGGAGTTAAGTTCAATGCCAGTTTGCAAGCAGTCAACTACATGACTGAAGACCAGCAGGAAGGTATGCAAAAATTGCTAGACAGAACACAGGGATCACAACATGTCATGTACTTTGTAGCAGAAGGAGAAACATTGGATTTAGCTCTTGAACGTTATGAAAATGCATGGCCAAAAATTGATACGTTTCACACCTCCGGAATTGGAGTTTTTCTGCCCTCACGTACTATGAGGGAGGAAAGAATTGCCACTTGGAATGCCTTTTGGGAGACACGTAAAGAAACGTTTTTGAAAGACTTCAGAGCAGAAGTGGCCAACAGTGCGTTTAAAGAAGGTTCTTTCCGTGGTTTTGAAGAAATCCTGGCCAAAGATTTCCCTATAGGTGAATTGACTGATTTTGCTCTTGTTACAGAAAACCTGGCAGGCTCTTATCTTTCTATACAGCCTGAACGTAATATGGTGTATACTATGTTACATATTAAACCAGAAGAAGCGGCAAAAACGGAAAAAGAACTCAATAAAACAGGTCCTAATACCTTTGCTTTTGATGTTGAATCCGTTACTCGTATGATGATCGATTCATTATCTGCAGATTTTGACTATGTCTTGTATATCTGTGGCTTTATTGTCTTTTTGTTTCTAACGTTATCTTTTGGGCGCATAGAGTTGAGCACCATTACTTTTCTTCCATTGGCTATCAGTTGGGTCTGGATTCTTGGAATCATGAGCTTGTTTGGTCTGGAATTCAACATTGTCAATATCATTCTAGCTACTTTTATTTTTGGATTGGGAGACGATTATACCATATTTATTACAGAGGGTATGATGTATGAGTATGCCTATGGTAAGAAAATGTTGCGTACGTATAAAAATACAGTCGCTTTATCTTCTCTTATCATGCTTACAGGAATTGGTTCTTTGATTCTGGCAAAGCATCCGGCCATGCGCTCTCTGGCAGAAATCACGATTGTAGGTATGGTTTCTGTTGTTGTTACCGCCTATATTATACCTCCCTATCTGTTTAAAAAATTGGTTACCAAGAGAGGTAAATACCGCACTGCACCCTTGACTGTTAAGAACATGGTCTACACAACGTATGCATTTACAGCCTTTCTTATTGGGGTAGCTTACCTTACATTTTCCGCTATAGTATGGTTGGGAATTGGGAAGCGAAATGAAAAAAACAAAAAGCGTTTTCATAAAAGGTTTCAGTGGGTTTGTCGCTATGTTATATACCGTGTGCCCGGTACTACCATGCAGCTGCTCAAGGATGCATCGGTCAATTTTGATAAACCTTCTGTAATTGTAGCCAATCATCAATCGTACCTAGATTTGATGGCCATTATTATGCTCCACCCCAAGATCATCATCATGACAAATCAAAGGGAATGGAACTCTCCGTTCTACAGGATGGTTTTACGTTTTGCAGATTTCCTGCCCATAGAATACCTGGCTACACATAAAGATAGGATAACAGACCGGATAAAAAACGGATACTCCGTAATGATCTTCCCAGAAGGAACTCGATCTGCAGACAGTTCTATCCTTCGTTTTCGCAAAGGGGCTTTCCATTTGGCACAAGATTTACAACTAGACATCACCCCCGTGTTACTTCATGGTTTTGGATACGTACTGCCCAAGGAAAATATGCTTTTGCGACAAGGGGTTATGACGGCTAAAATTTTGCCCCGCATTGCACACAACGACCTTTCTTATGGAAATACTTACCAGGAACGCGCAAAAGCGATAAGACAGCTGTTTATTAAGGAATATGAGCTTCTGAGTGAAAGGTTGGAAAATGCAGATTACTATGCATCACAGGTGCTTCATAACTATATGTACAAGGGTAAAGAGGTATACAAGTCTGTAAAACAGTCTATGAAAGAGAACGAAAACTTTGCAGAACACATCAACGCCTTGCCAGAAAAAGGTACGTACGTTCTTCACGATAGTAACCTAGGTGAATTTGCCTTGACAGCAGCTTTGGTCCGTAAACATTTAAATATAAAAGCGTATATTGCTGATGAGAGCAAAAGAGAGCTGGCAGCTTATTGTGTTTCCGTACCATCAAACTTAAGTTTTATTGACAAACCTGAAATCCATGAACAATAAATACGATGTAGTAATCATTGGCAGCGGACTGGGAGGGTTGGTCTGTGGATATATTTTGTCTAAAAACGGTCTTAAAATAGCCATCGTTGAAAAGAATAACATTCCGGGAGGGTGTCTGCAAACATTCGTTAGAAAAGGAGCGAAATTCGAGACGGGAATGCATTACATTGGCAGCATGAAAGAGGGGCAGCCTTTGCACCGTTTTTTCAAATACCTGTCCATAGCAGACAGATTGGAGTTGAGCCGTCTGGACACATCGGGTTACGATGTGGTCTCCTTTCAGGGAGATCGTTATGCGTATGCCAACGATAAAAAACCTTTTGCAGATACACTGGCCAGACATTTTCCAAAAGAAAAAAACTCCCTTGCTTTGTATATAAACAGAATGGAAAACATTGCCGAGCGCTCTCCACTGTACTCGTTCAAGAATATGGACAATCCCTACTGGATGGATCAATCGAACATGCAAATAGGAGTTGTAGAATACATCCGTTCGCTTACTTCTAACAACAAACTACAAAACGTATTGGCCGGTATCATGCCTTTGTACGGAGGTATGGCAGAAAAAACACCCCTTTATTACCACGCACTTATTACCGATTTTTATAATAAAAGCGCCTACCGCTTTATTGGGGGAAGTGATATAATTGTACAGCTTTTAAGTGAATCCATTCTTAATTTTGGAGGAGAGATCATTACCAATGCTCTGGTAACCAAGGTCAATTTTGACCACGAGAAAGCTACGGGGGTTACGCTACTGGACAATAGGCGTATAGACGCTTCTAAGATTATTTCTGATATTCATCCGGCCCTTTTAATGGATATGGTGGATACGCCTCTGATCAGAAAAGCATACAAGCAAAGGATACGAAACATAGAGCAAACAAACTCTAATTTCACGGTATATATAAAATTTAAAAAGAATACCGTACCCTATCTAAACTACAACTATTACCATTACCCGGGAGCTTCTGTTTGGGACGGCCATTTCTTTTATATGCACATGTGTAACGAGCCTTGTCAGAAGTTTGTAAAAAGTGCCGTACTTTTTGAAAGCATGGAATGGAAAGAAGTGGAACGATGGCAAAAATTACCGCGCGGTAACCGGGGAGCAGAATATGAGGACTTTAAGGCTAGAAAAGCCCAGAAAATGTTGATGAATCTGGAAAGGCAGTTTCCGGGAACCATTACTCATATTGAAGACTATTGGACCTCTACCCCATTAACTTACAGAGATTATACCGGAACCCTTAACGGGTCTATGTACGGTATTCTGAGGGATAAAAACGCCCTTACAGAAACGTTTATCTCTCATCGTACAAAAGTACCCAATCTGTTACTGGCAGGACAAAACATTAATGCGCATGGAATCATGGGGGTCATTATTGGGTCTGTGCTTACTTGTGGGGATATACTAGGGATTGATAAATTGACAAAAGAAATTAAAAACGCTTAATGTATAGAACCTATGGCTAAAAGAATCAGGATGAAGATCATTTACCCGCGTTGGGAGAAACTGAAAGGGCAAACTACCTTTAACCTTCCTCCCCACGGTCCTGTTGTGTTCGCTGCTGCGTTACCGGAACGTGTAGACGTGTCATTCACAGATGAAAACGTTGAAACCATTGATTTTGATGAAGGTTGCGATCTGGTGGCCATATCCATGATGTTATCTACTCAGGTAAAAAGAGGATGGGCCATTGCTGCCAAATACAGAAAAAAGGGTATTAAAGTTATTTTTGGAGGCATTTCTGCTATGCTGCATGCAGAAGAAACTATTGAGCATGCAGATGCTGTCTTTCTGGGAGAGGCAGAAGGACGTATGGAAGAGCTTATTTCTGATTGGGAAAAAGGCAAATTGAAGAAAGTATATAACTATATGGGACAGTATCCGCCTATAGAAACAGTAGGACCGGCCCGCAGGGATTTGTACAAGAGGGAACTTTACAATCACAAAGGAGTACAAATGGTAGACCTCTTCCATGCTTCACGCGGATGTCGTTTCAATTGCTATCCTTGTGCTGTAGCCTATCTGGGAGGTCGCGTTTTTAGGCCGCGTCCGTTTGATAAAGTCATAGAAGAAATGGCACAAATAGACAACAACAGGTTGTTTATAGTAGATAATTCGCTGGCCCAGGACAAAGAGTGGGAAATGCAATTGTTTAAAGAAATCATCCCTTTAAAGAAAAAATGGATTAGCCATACCATAGAAGATGATCCCAAAATTCTGGATTTGGCTGCACAAGCAGGCGCCTGGTATGTTTACCAAGCCGTTTTTGATACCTCGGATTACATCAAAGAAAGAATAAAAAGGTATCACGACTATGGCATTGGCGTAGAGGGAACGGTCTTGCTTGGGCTTGATAACCAATCGGAAGATGATATGCGCCGTCTGATTGATTTTTTGCTTGAAATTGATCTGGATCTTGCCGAGTTTACCATCCTTACCCCCTTCCCTCATACTAAAGCTTATGATGACCTAATGCGCAAAGGCAGAATTACAGATTACAATTGGGATCACTACAACGCAGGACAGGTTGTATATAAACCGGCACAAGTAACGCCAGAAAAATTGCAGGAACTGTATGAATATGCCTGGGATTCTTTCTATAAAGACGAGTCACAAGAATTAAAAATGACCAAACTATTTACCAGAGTAATGAAGCGAGAAATGGAAGACGGTACGTGGAAACCTCGTGACCGCAACCTTATGCACAAATCTTTTGGAAAAGAAGTGGTACGTACCCTGGGAAATAATTGACGGTATGGAAATTCAAAGAGATAAACATTTTGACGAAATATTTGAATTTAAAGGAAAATGGGAAGTTCCTTCCAAATGCGGATTACGGATTCTAAACCGCCGTGGAATACCGATAGTAATAGCTACGGAACTGTATCAACATAACCCCGGCTCTTCAGTCACCTATGCAGGAGGACTCTTGTTGCAGCAGATATGTGAAGCCAAGGGACTTAACGTTGACAACGTAATGTATATTGAATGCAACCCCGATACAAAATCAAGACTTTCCTTTTATCAAGAGGAATACTTTCATGTAACGTTTGAAAATAAAGATGGAAAACTAAGTAATCCAACTTATAAAAAATTAACGGACGACCAAATCAGAGACCTGATTTTTAATGAAAAGTAAGCGTTTTCTATTGTTCCTGTTCTTGTTTTGTCTATTTCTTACAGCAGGAGCACAAAATAAAATAAAGCCCTGGAAAGGCATTCGGCCTGTAAGCAGGGTGCGGCTCTGGCATTACACACCGCAGAGCGATACTGTAAAGAATACTGCAATTATTATCCTTCCGGGAGGAAGTTACCGCTACTTGGGTATCCGTCAAGAAGGCCATGCTGTAGCGTGTATGCTTGCACAACACGGCTATGCTGCTTTTGTGCTTAGATACAGCACAGGAATGTACGGTCATTCCTATCCTGTGATGATGGAAGACATTCAACGTGCTGTTATGTGGGTAAAAGAACGTGCAGAAACATACGGAATTGACCCCCATAAAGTAGGCATACTGGGCTTTTCAGCCGGAGGACACCTGTCCGGATGGATGGGAACGTACTTTGATGACGATCACCTGAAAAAATACGAACTGGTTCCTGCCTTGTCGCTCAGACCTGCATTTGTAGGAATGATTTATCCGGTAGTTACTATGGCAGACGATATCGTACACAAAAAATCAAGGGACAACCTGTTGCCGTGGGACCTGCCACTAAGCCTCAGACAATATATGTCATTAGAGCAAAATGTACGGGAAGATATGCCCCCGGTATTTTTAATGACCTGTTTGGACGATCCTGTAGTAAATCCGGAAAATAGCGACAGGTATAAAGAAGCCCTTGTTAAGAAAGGAGTGCCTCACAAATACCTTGTTTATGAAGAAGGAGGACATGGTTTCGGATACCGTCCCGAAGGCAAGAATAAGACAGCAAAAATCTGGATAGCAGAATTCTTGCAATGGTTAAAAGAACATAATTTCTAATTAAAATGCTGTTATGGATATAAAATATACTTCTACAAAAGAAATCAAACAATTTCAAGACAGTTTACTGCGCAAAGAGTTATCGTACCTGAACGAAAAATCTCCTTTTTATAAAAGAAAGTTTCAAAACGAAGGTATAGATATTAGAAAAATTAGAACCATAGAAGATTTACAGTACATTCCCTTCACAAAGAAGAGTGATTTGCAGCAATACAATGAAGATTTTCTCTGTGTTCCAAAAAGCCAGCTTGTAGATTATGTTACTACCTCGGGGACGTTAAGCGATCCGGCAACGTATGCTTTTACAGATAAAGACCTGGACAGGCTGGCCTACAATGAAAAGGTATCTTTTGAATGCACAGGAACAAAGCGGGGAGACTTGCTTCAGTTGATGACTACTATGGATAAGCGTTTTGTAGCAGGACTTGCTTATTTTCTGGGGATAAGAATGTTGGGAGCAGGCATCATCCGTGTGGGAAACGGAATCCCGGAATTGCAGTGGGATACTATAGAGAGAATGAAACCCGATACCATAATATGTGTTCCGTCTTTCATTCTTAAGTTGATAGAATACGCAGAGGCCAACGGAATTAATTACAAAAACTCAAGCGTTAAAAAGGCAGTTTGCATTGGCGAAAACCTTAGAAATCAAGATTTTTCTCTGAACATATTGGGAAAACACATCCGAGAAAAATGGGATATAGGACTTTTTTCTACGTATGCATCAACAGAGCTGGGTGCTACCTTCTGTGAATGCCCTTATGGCAAAGGAGGTCATCATTTACCGGAATTGGTCATTTGTGAAGTGGTGGATGATCATGACCGCATAGTTCCTGAAGGTGAAGTGGGAGAACTGGTCATTACAAACATTGGACTGGAAGGTATGCCTTTGTTGCGATTCCGAACAAGTGACCTGGTACGTTTTCATTACGAGCCTTGCGAATGTGGTAGAAAAACAATGCGAATCAGTCCTCTTCTGGGCAGAAAAAACCAGATGGTTAAATTTAAAGGAACTACCTTATATCCTCCTTCTCTTTTTGATGTACTGGAAGACATTCCTTTTGTAAGTTGTTATCAGGTCATTTTGCGCAACAACCTCTTGGGAACAGATGACATTGTGGTAAGGATCTCTCTAAAAAAAGGAGAGAGTGATCTGCCGGAAGACGTCTCTAAAGCCGTTAAAGATAAATTCAGAGCTAAAGTTCGTGTAGCACCGGAAGTAGACATTGTATCGGACGAACTCTTAAAAGCAGAAGTCTATAGTGATAAAGCGCGCAAAGCCGTAAAGCTGGTAGACGAAAGAAAATAAATGTACTCGTTTTAAAAACACAGTTTTGCTATTTAACCACAATGGCATTGGCTACTTTTCTCTCCCCACCCTTATTAAACAATTTGTTATCCGACGGATGATTTACTACCTGCACGCTATCGCTAATTCTTTTACGAACACATAGTGTAGAAGAACCGCCTCCATCAAGGTTTAAAGCGTCCCACGCATGTAACCAGCGCATGACTTTTTGCAATTCGCTCATGGTCATTCCGGCCGCTTCTTTATGCCTGCCATCTACTACAACCATTAATACTTTCCCATTTTTTCTTATTCCTATGGCAGATCTGGGATGCCTTATATTATTAAAAGCACGAAACAGAATGGGAACGTCTTTCCCACGGGTTCTTAAAACAGGCCCCGAAGACAACAGGTCTCTGGCCTCTATGTTCTTTTCCCAAAAATCATTGTCTTCCCTTTCCATAAACTCACTAGGTGTACTGCTTATAAACAATTTGCCTTTTTTGGAAACTCCTACGCAACCGGATTGCCGGAACGAACGCAAACCGACTGTATTCGTTTGATTGGGAGCCAATTCTTTTCCGTCAATACGAAGGTAATTATCTGAATTCCAAGGAGCGTACCATGTAAAAAAAGAACCGTTTATTCCAGCCAAAGCTCCTGCATAAGCTACAAAATCACTAGTGAATACCAATACAGTATCGGCCACGACATCAAAATTAAAAGAACTGCTTATCTCAAGTATAGATACAAATTGATTGGAGCGAAACAGAGAGCTGTCTGTAAAGGCAAATTGCCTTAGTTTTATTCCTCCTGCATGGTAAGATTTTGTATCCCAATTTGCCTCTGCAAAAACCAAAGAATCTTTTTGCGAGGCGAGTACAGGGTAAGAGAATGTTATTACGAATGTATAAATTAGGAAACGTTTGAACATAGCCTTGTTTTTGTTTGCAAAAATAACAAGAAATGCATAAAAAAGATGCGTATCTTTGCAGAGTATTGAATTTATCTGACTGTATGAAAGTTTATCCAAAAATCAAAGCCGGTATCATTGGTTTCGGACGTATGGGAGAAATGTACCTAAAGGAAATTATGAAAAACCCGCTTTGGAAAATTAGTGCCATTTGTGATATTGACCCGGAAGCGCTTGAAATAGCTTCTCAGCTGGCTCCGGTAGGAACAAAATTGACAAAAGACGAGACGGAGATATTTGAGGACGAAAGTATAGACGTTGTTGTACTTTCTACTTTAGCAGATGCCAGAAAAAAACATCTTTTTAAAGCGGTCATTTATAATAAACATGCCATAGCAGAAAAACCCGTTGGAGCTACTATTGAAGAAGAACATGCAGTCCTGGAAAAACTGAAGGATAGTTCCCTCTTTGTGACCGTGAACCTGCCCCTAAGAAACGCATGGTATCATAAAGTCATCAAGGAATTTATTGATTCCGGTGAGATTGGAGACTTGGCCATCATCAGGGTATGTCATATGACCCCGGGACTTGCCCCGGGAGAAGGCCATTGGGCAGAAGGCCCCCTTTTCCATGACTGTGGGATGCATTATGTAGATATTGCCCGCTGGTATGCACAAAGTGAGTTTAAAACATGGAATGCGCAAGCCATACGGATGTGGAATTATGAAGAACCTTGGTGGCTACAGGCTAACGGAACCTTTCAAAATGGAATTGTATTTGACGTAACACAAGGCCATGTCTATGGTCAACTTGCTAAGGACCTTACACACAACGGATATGTAGACCTTATAGGGACCAAAGGGATTGCAAGGATGCACCATAATTACGTTACCGCAACCGTTGAACTGCATGGAGTCACAAAAACAAAAGTGATCAAGAAACCTTTTGGAGATAAAAACTTGGATATACTGCTTGATTTGTTTGCTCGTTCCTTAGCAGAAGGAAAACGCAACGCTTCCCTTCCCAAGGTAGAAGATGCAGCCATAGCCTCGGAATATGCCTGGAAGTTCCTGGAAAATGCTGCATTGAACGAAATGCCGGTACGTGGTGATTTGAAAACACTGGAAGAGATAAGAAAGCGAAGGAATAACAAGCGTATTGGGTACGGATTGCTCAGAAAAAAGAAATTCATAGAGTGAGGGAAAATACTAAACGTGCCGTGATTATTGGAGCAACCTCCGGCATAGGAAAAGCCATTGCTCATACCCTGTTGGAAAAAGGATGGAAGCTGGGCATTGCAGGCAGGAGGGAAGAACTTTTAAAAGAAATTCAACAGACCAACAGCAATTCAGTAGTGTATGAAGTAATGGATGTCAATGCAAAGGACGCTCCGCAACAGTTAAAAAAACTGATTTTCAAATTGGGAGGCATGGATTTGTATTTGTACAGTGCCGGGTATGGAAGGTTAAATCCTTCTTTGGACCTTACCCTGGAAACAGATACTGTTAAAACAAATGTCATGGGCTTTGTGACGTTGATCCATACTGCATTTCACTTTTTTCAGAAACAAAAATACGGACATATTGCTGCCATCACTTCTGTTGCAGGCAGAAGAGGCATAGGAATGAACGCCTCTTACTCAGCTACCAAGCGTTTTCAAATGACCTATCTGAGCTCTCTGGCTCAATTAGCAAACAACAACAAGTACAACATTAGTGTTTCTGATATTCAACCGGGTTTTGTAAAAACGGACTTTATCAACTATTCGTATCCTATGCAAATGGAGGTTGATTACGTAGCCCGTAAAATTGTAAAAGGCCTTTCCAAAAAAAGAAGAAAAATTATTGTTGATTGGCGTTACAGATGCTTGGTTTTCGTGTGGCATCTGATTCCCGGTGTGCTTTGGGAACGAATAAACTTGTTGTCTTTCGCTAAGAAGTAAGTTCTCTGTAGCGGTTATACAGTTGTTCAAGCGCTTTCTCCAGTAGTACGCGCGGACAGCCCACATTTAAACGCATAAAACCTTCTCCCCCCTGACCAAACATGGCTCCATCGTTTAGGGCCAATCCCGACTCAATGAAAAAACCGGAAACGCTTTCTGCACCTGCATTTTTTAACTCCCTGCCATCCAACCATACCAAGAAAGAAGCATCGGGGCGCGGCACTCGAATTAAAGGTATATAGCGCGGCAACTGCTCAGCTACATAGTCAACGTTGTTTTGCACGTAGGCTAGCATCTGCTTGTGCCACTCTTTCCCTTGCGTATAGGCTGCACGAGTAGCAACGGCTGCTACAAACGTAGCATCGTTCAGGTCGCTGGCAGAGAGAAAGTCATAAAAACCTTTTCTTAGCTGCGGGTTAGGAACGATTGCATATGAGCTCACTAAACCGGCAATATTAAATGTTTTGGAAGGAGCATTGAATACAACGCCAATTTGTGCTGCTTCTTGTGATACCGTAGTAAAAGGAGTGTGCTTATTGCCGTAAAGAGGCATATCGGCATGAATCTCGTCAGAAACAACGGTAACATTGTATTTGTAACAGATTTTTGCCAACGTTTCCAGCGTTTCTCTGCTCCAAATGCAACCTCCCGGATTATGAGGACTGGCTAGTATAAGGAGTGGACACCTACGACGTTTGAGGAGGTCTTCCAAATGGTCAAAATCCATATGATACCTGGTACCGTCCCAGATCAGCGGGTTGTTGAGCACTACCCTTCCGTTATTTTCAATGACTTTTCTGAAAGGATGGTAAACGGGTGGCTGGATGATCACAGAGTCACCTTTCCCGGTAAAATGCAGCAATGCCAAACCTATGCCTTTGACTATACCTGAAATGAACGTTAGCCATTCCTCACGTATCTCCCATCCGTGAACGTATTGTTGCCAATTTATAACAGTCTGCCAGTAATCTTCAGGAAGCATAGTATAACCGTAGATGGGGTGTTTTAACCGCTCTTCAAGTGCTTCTCTAATGAATGGCGGCGTTTCAAATTCCATATCTGCTACCCAGAGCGGTATTAAATCTTCCTTTCCAAAAAGGTTTTTTAACTGCCTTAATTTAACGGCATCTGTTCCTCTTCTGTCAATAAGGGTATCAAAATTAAATCTCATAATAAAGTGTTTCTCATGGTTTCCGGTTTTCCTATATCAACTACCTGAACATCAGGCATTTCAACTCCTATTATAGCTTGTGTGGAAGCTTGTTCCAAAAAAAAGTCAATGATTGAAAATACGTGCGGCTGGTTTTCCATCAGCTTTGTTGCCTGTGGTCCCAAAATATAGATTCCGGAAAATGCCCTTTCTATACAATCTTCAAGATTAATTTTGGATTTAACCAACCGCAACTGTTCCGTTTCTTTGTTGATCCATCCTACCAGCTCTCTTTGTTTAGTAAACAAAAGTTGACGCGGTGAATCTCTTTTACTGACTAACAGAGTAGCTGTGTCCCCGAGTTGGTGCTTTTCCATAAAAGAACGTAAATGCAGATCTGATAAAATATCTGCATTATGCACCAGAAGAGGTTTTTTAGAATCTAAATAAGGACAAGCATGCTTTATGGCTCCTCCTGTTCCAAGCAACTGTTTGCTTTCGTCTGACAAACAAATTTTAACGGGCAGGTTTTTCTTTTCCAGATAATGGCTTACAAAGGTGCGAATTTGGCCTCCCAAATGGTGTAGGTTTATAATTATACAGGAGAAGCCCTCTTCTATCATCTTGTCTAGTAATCCCTCCAATGCCGGTTTTTCTCCCCCGTCTTTTTGCTTTACGGGAAGCAAAGCTTTTGGAAGGGTGTCTGTAATGGGTCTTAAGCGGGTCCCCAAGCCGGCTGCCAGAATCATTGCCTGCATATTCTTTCTATAAATCTCTTTCTATTTCCAGTTCACGATGATACAAATGAACGTTTATATCGTATTTTTTAGATAAATATTCGGCCATATGCCCGGCACAGTATACAGAACGATGCTGTCCTCCTGTACAACCAAAACAGCACATCAGGTGTGTAAACTTTCGTTCAATATACCTTTGTACATGAGTATCCATAAGAGAGTAAGCATGGTCTAGAAAACGAATTACACCGCCTTCTTCTTCCATAAAACGAATGACCTGAGGATCTTCGCCATTAAAGTGCTTATAGTGTTCAAATTTTCCCGGATTTTCCAAACCTCGGCAATCAAATACATATCCTCCTCCGTTGCCACTTTGGTCATTTGGAATGCCTTTTTTGTAAGCAAAGCTGCATACGGTTACCTTCAATTTCCTTTCTTTATCCATTTCTGAGTACTCACGCATTTGTGTGAGTTCCAATAACAAGGAAGATAGATAAGGGTACTCGTCAAAAGGTTCTTTGAGCAGCTTTCTTAGATTATCTATAGCAAACGGTACACTTTTAAGAAAGTGCGGTTTCTTTTCAAAGTATCCGCGAAAGCCATACGCTCCCAACACTTGAAGGGTACGGAATAAAACAAAATGACGCAATTGTTTATAAAATTCCTCTTCTTCTATGGAAACGAACTCTTTAAGCGCCTGTAAGTACGTATGAATGAGTTCTGCTTTTAGCTCTTCTGAGTAATTGGCACGCGCTTGCCAAACAAAAGAAGCAACGTCATAGTAAATGGGACCTCGGCGCCCGCCTTGAAAATCTATGAAATAAGGCTCATCCTTTACTAACATTACATTTCTTGC
Source organism: Bacteroidales bacterium (assembly GCA_012510445.1). Classification (GTDB taxonomy): domain Bacteria; phylum Bacteroidota; class Bacteroidia; order Bacteroidales; family UBA932; genus DMER64. The sequence continues at coordinate 29,983 of JAAZIA010000020.1, read as the reverse complement.
TTGAAAATCTCTGTAAAGGAAAGTTTCCGAAGCATTTCCCAATAAAATTTTTGAAATCTCCTGAAAATCATTTTCAAGTTTAATCTCGCTAAACTCCAGTCCTGTTGCTTTTAGAAAACAATATTTAAAGTAATTGAGGTCAAACGAAACCATTCTTTCATCAAAAGAAGGTTGAGGATAACATATGTTAAAGTCCAAACCCTGCGCTCCTTTAAATTGCAGTAAAGGCAACGCTTTCATGGTCTTGTTTAACAATTCTCTTTCTACCTTATCATAGGAGCCTTTGCTCCGTCCCAAAGTAACGGCATGGTACAAAGTAATGTCACCCAAGTCTTCTTGCAGATAACAAGACAAATCTTTGCTGTGACAATATACTTGTGGAACCGGTAAGCCTTGTTTTCTAAAATGCTCTGCAATTCCTATAAAAGCCTTGTTTTCTTCTTTACAAGCGCCCAGTGTACCAATAAGGGTTGTTCCTTTTGCTCCTTCCATCCTGAAATACCTTCTGTTACTTCCAGAGGAAGGAAGCTCGGTAATGGTATGTGCCGTAGAACCCGTATAGTTTTTAAATAGAGATTGAAGTTGCTTCATGAGGCCGTAAAATTAGTAAAAATTTTAAACAGAAAGGAAAGCTCGGAGGTTTAATAAAGGTAGTAATGCCTGGAAAGTTCCCGGAAGGCCTCTACGTCTTTATACCAATATTCTTTGATGTCATGGAATTGGTATTTTTCTGAAAATTTGGCGGTTATAAAAGGGCTGCCTACTACTTTTGTAATTCTGTTCAGATTGAAAACCAGGTCAGGATTAAGTGCATGCATTTCCTGCATTACGTAAAAGTTCACATCGGTCAACGGAGCTACTGCAGGGTCTGTCAGGTGTACTTGTACCCCTCCTAAAGTAGTCCCTTGCCCCCTACTGTAAAAAGGCCTGAAGTATATGGGCCTGAAATACAGACCAGGCAGGTCCAGAGCGTTTAAATTAGCAGCCAGTTCTTGCGGGTTTATATTCCCTTCCACGGGCGCAAACAATTGGAAAGGCAACGTGTAGCCTACTCCTATGGATACCTCGGCAAGGTCTCCGGCAATACCGCTCAGCGGATAAAAGAACGAAGTTACGGCTTGTGGAATATGAGGTGAAGAAGCGATCCATTGCAGTCCGGTTTGGTCGTAAAACATATCTCTTTTCCACCCTTCCATGGGAACTACCGTAAGGTTACATCGGGTACTTTCACCGGGACGTGCTCCCGATCCCAGCATACGTTCCCCGTTAAGGAGCAAAGCCAGTTCACCACAAGTGAGTCCGTACACGTAAGGGATTCTGTACTGACTCACAAACGTAAAACAGCCGTCTTCCACATAGCATCCTTCCACTTTAAGACCTCCAATGGGGTTAGGCCTGTCTAGCACCACAAACTCTATCCCCTGTTCTGCACAAGCTTCCATAGCCAAACCCATGGTAGAGATGTAGGTAAAAGAACGGGAACCTATATCTTGAATATCGTAAACCAACACATCCAGCCCCTTTAGCATTTCCGGCGTTGGTTTTCTGGTACTTCCATACAAAGAGTACTCGGGAAGTCCCGTAACAGGATCAGTTTGCGATGCAATGCGGTCTCCGGCATGTATTTCGCCGCGTACTCCGTGTTCCGGACCGTACAAAGCCACCAGCTCTACATTAGGCGCTTCAAATAGAATATCTATGGTGGATCTCAGCTTCCTGTCTACACCGGTAGGATTGGTAATAAGCCCTACCCGTTTTCCTTCCAGCAGGGCAAATCCTGTTTGCTGAAGGACATCCACTCCTGTTTTTACGGTCAAATCGCGTGATTGGCAGGAAAGAACAAAAAACAAGACCAATAGAAGCGAAAGAATTCTACGTATATTTTTCATGGTTTTCTTTATTTTTTTCCGTATTCGGCAGGCAATTTTTTCTTAACAAGAACAGAGGCCAATATTCCCGGTAATGTGCACAAACACACAAACCAGAAAAAGCGTTCATAGCCCATAGCTTCCTGAATGGCACCTGCCGCCATGCCCGGAAGCATCATTCCCAAGGCCATAAATCCTGTTCCAATGGCATAGTGCGACGTTTTGTGCATCCCTTCTGCTACGTATATCAAATACAACATAAAAGCTGTAAAGCCAAAGCCGTACCCCAATTGTTCCATAGCCACAGAGAAAATAATTACGTACAACTTGTCTAAAGTTAAGAACAAAGCTGAAGAACCACTGCCTATATAGAACGCAATTACGTGTACCTTCTCCGGCAGAGCAGAAGCCATATAGACATATAACAGGTCGGGCAGGTTGATGGCCAATGCCATGGGGATGATCCATTTTTTTAGACCTCCCCTAGAAACGGCAATACCGCCAATGACTCCTCCCAAGAGCAAGGCAATGACTCCTATGGTACCGTATACCATACCCACGGTAGCCGTGGGTAATCCCAATCCTCCTGCTTCTGCAGAATCCAATAAAAAAGGAGTGGCAATCTTTACAAGCTGTGATTCTCCCAAACGGTAGGTGAGAATAAAGAATAAGGCAAGTGCCAGGTTGTTCTTTTTGAAGAACGAACCAAACGTGTTAAAAAAATCTTTCAAAAGACCCAACGGCGTAATGTTGTCTCTGGATACGTCTGTAGCCGGTCTGGGAAGTATGGCTCTGTGATAAAGGGTTAGGATAAGAAAGATAGCGGCCAACAAATAAAAGGATAAGCTCCAGGCCAAAGGGATGTTTCCACCTGCCTTGGGGATGATCTTCCCCTCTTCCAGCAAACCTGCCAACATAACAAGTACTCCTTGTCCAAAAATGGTGGCAAAACGGTAGAAGGTGTTCCTGATGCCTACAAAAAAAGATTGTTCCCCTTGCGTAAGGGCTAACATATAAAATCCGTCGGCTGCAATATCGTGTGTAGCAGAGCTAAAGGCAATAAGCCAGAAAAAAGCCAAAGTGGATTTTATAAAAAAAGTAGTCGGCAAAAAAAATGCCACTCCCGCAAAGCCCACAGCTATTGTACTTTGCATGAGAATCACCCACAGCCTTTTTGTTTTGACAAGGTCCACAAAAGGGCTCCAAAGAGGCTTGATAACCCAGGGCAGGTAGAGCCAGCTGGTGTATAAAGCAATGTCTGTGTTGGAAAGACCAAGGCGCTTATACATGATTACAGCTATGGTCATCACAGCTACATAAGGCAACCCTTGTGCAAAATACAAGGTGGGAATCCACGACCAGGCATTTTTGCCTTTTGTTTTGGCAAATTCGTTCATCAATACAATTTTTCTATTCGCGAACCGGGATAATAATGTGCTAAAATTTCTTTATAAGAGTACCCCTGCTTTGCCATAACAGCCCCACCAATCTGGCACAGACCCACTCCGTGACCCCAGCCGGCTCCGTAGAGAACAAAGCCGTCTGAGCGTTTTACGGGGACAAAAGCCGAGGAGTAAAGATGCGATGGTGACAATGCTTTTCTTATGAGAAGTTCTTTTCCTATGACAAGAGTTTTTTTAGATCCTACAATTTTCAGGCGCGAAATGCGTCCCGAAGTACCTCTTTCCAAAGGGATCAAATCTTCTACCATACCCAAATCCTCACCAATTCTGCTTTTAATAAGCGCTCCCAATTCTTCCTTTGTATAAGAAACTTCCCAACGATAGAAACTCTTTGTTTCCTGATCGTAATCATTCAAAACCTGAGAAAGAACGGCTGCATCGTCTGTGTTACAAAAAGCAGGAGGTGTACTTTGTATCCACACCTCTGCCTGTGTGTGCTCTGTAAGGTCGGGAAGCGGAATCTCGGCAGGAAACTCCTCACCGTCGTACTTTCCTTGTAAATAAGGCGGATCTACAGGTTCCCAGCAAGTAGAAAACAATTCCATGATCCCTCCGCAGCATTTGGAAAAACGGGCGTCACATATTACCCCATCAAAAGTAAGTACTTCTCCAGCCGTTTGTTCAACAGCCCCGCTTACATTTTCCAGCGATTGTGAAGGCCGGGTAATTCCCTGGTACCTTTGGCAGTGGTCATCTGCACATACGTCAAATAAGGTATGATCTTCCCTATCCCACCATGTGATCCATTCAGAATCTGTACGTACCTCGGCAGGCGTAAGGGAAGTCATTTTTTGAGCCGAGGCAGAAGCACCTGCCGGTGCTCTTTTTTCCATTTGGGAAAGAACCCAACTGCGCGAAATGACGGCATGTGCCTTCAAGTATTCAGGCATGCTGGTGGCGCTCATTTCTGAGGCAATAACGCTTATCAGGTAATCTTCTGCCTCAAGTATATTGATGGCTCGTACCTTACCGTCTTCCGGTACAAAAGCCAGCGTTCCTTTAAAACGCTGGTCTTCTTTCCGTTCCCAATGGAATTCTATACCTATAATTACCTCTTTTAAAAGAAAAGAAGCTTTCTTATCTGAAGGTTCAAAAATGCACCGATCTGCTTTTATTATTTGTTGCCCGGGATGGCTGCTGCCTTCTTTGCCTGTTATACATACCTTCCCATTCTGTAGGGTGGCTTCAAATGCACCGATATAGGGGGCGTAACTTCCTTCCAACTGAAAGGCTATACGGGGAGCAAGAAGAATACCTACCTCAATTGTTTTCTGGCCTGAAGTTCCCATGTACGCAATCGGTCTTTATAAAGGTTATTTGCATTCACTTTTTCCGGTTCCAGGGCTGCATCTGAATTGCCCTCCCAACGGCGGCAGTTGTATACAACCTCATAAATACGTCCAATCTGGTAATTTCTTGAAAAACGAAGACCCAGTCCATAATCTTCTCCATAATTGGTATTGGGCAACAAAATGGTACGAAGAATGGGGGTATAGAATGCTCGCGGAGCTCCCAATCCATTAATACGTAATGCATTGTTTCTTCCGTTTTCCGGAGTCCATTCCCGGTGATCGATAATTCCCGGAGGGATGGTGTTCAAATCAAAGTCTGTCATACGATACGTTCCCACAACCATAGCACATTGCTGCTCATAGAAAGCTTTGACTATGGTTTCCAGTGAGTCTGTTCCCGAATACATATCGTCGCTATCCAGCTGTACAAGAAACTTTCCGCATTTAGGATGGTTCAGTGCCGTATTCCATAGCCCTCCTACAAACAAATCATCTCTTGAAGGAGTGACGAGTATGAGCTTGGGATCTCCGGAGTATTTTTCGATGATGGGAACTGTGTTATCGGTACTATGATGGTTTACTATAATCACATTGTAAGGGAAACTCGTTTTTTGCTCCAAAGCTGATTTTACTGCATCTTCTATGGTACGCTCCCTATTAAACACAGGAATCATTACGGTAGCTTCAAATTCAAAATGACCTTCTTCCAGATTGACAGGAGTAAATACAGGAGGTAAGTAAGCCCCTACGGCTTTTAAGTGTTCCGTACAAGCTTTTTCCATATCTATTTGAACTTCTCTGTTTTTTGGATCCACGTAATCAAATAATTTTTCGCCGGATTTACGTGTGTCTGTTTCTATCTCTGTATACAGATATTCATTAATATGAACAAGCGGGGCTAAGCGGCTAACGGCCAAGCGCAGGGAGTATAAACCTGCATGGACGTAATCCGACGAAACCATGGAAACTGCTTTTTTCAAATACAATGCATTATAAAACAGTACAGATCCAAAATTAAAGTCATCTCGTAAAGCTCCTTCCTGACATTCAATCAAAGGCATTTTTCTTCGTTTTTCTTCAATAACCTGGAAATGGTCTGAATACAGCATACCTGCTCTTGTATCGTCAGCAAGCTGAACTAACCGCTCTAAAGACAAATAGCCCGGTTTCAATTGAGTATACTTGGTGTAAATTAAGGCATAATCAGCAGTAACAACGTCTGCAATCTTTTTTACCGTTGACCAAGAGTTAATACTGTCAATACGGATTACCTCGTGTCCTGTATCTGAAAAATCACCTTCCTGATGGGTTGCCAAAAGAAAAATTTTGTTTACCGGATGCAATGGGGTAAGATTGGCCAATGTACCTGCTATCTGATGGTAAGAAGCAGCAGGTATAAAACAGTCAATTCTTTTCATAAGTTATGGATTTATTATATATTTTTCTGTTATTCCTGCAAATGTACAATCTTTTTACCTACTTTTGTTTTTTCCAAAGAAAAGTGAAAATGATCCGTATTTGTTTAAAACCCGTTACATTTATTTTTTTCATAGCAATCACTTTTTCCATACCGTTAGCAGCACAAAATGGGCATCTTGTAGCAACGCATTATCTGGAACAGAGTGGCGGTTATGCCCCATTATACAATGGGAAAATCCCTCCTGCATACAAACAAATTTATGAGGGGACTTATTATTTGACGTCCGATGTTTTTTATAAAGGTACGGTAAGGTACAACGGTAAATTCTATACAGATGTCCTTCTGAATCTTAATGCTCATCTAGATGAGTTGTACATTAGGATGCCACAATACTATACCAGTTCCATTCTTTTGAAAAACCACGTAAGCTCGTTTTCTCTGGAAGGTATGGAATTCATTCACATCACTAAAGAAGAATGGCCCGGGGCTCCGGAAGAAGGTTATTACCAAATACTGTATTCCGGCAAAGAGATTAGCATCCTCAAAAAAAATGAAAAGAAAATGAAGAGTAAGGCTGCCGAAATCGAAGCAAAAGCCAGTCATTATTTTTCTGAAAGCATTGACTATTACGTTCTGCGTGACGGGATTTTCTATCCGTTTAAAGGAAAACTTTCCTTTTTAAGAATATTACGCGACAAACGATCTGTTTTAAATCGTTATATACGAGAAAACAAATTGAAATTTTCCAAAGAGGTAAAAGATGCATCCATTACACTGTGTGCAGAGAAGTATGAAAAAATTTTGACGCAATGACACGAAAGAAAACCATTGTCTTAACACTTGCTTTGTTGACCCTATCCTGGTTCTTTGCTCATCAGGTACGTTCACAGGAATTATACAATTTCAGATATGCTACTTTAGACTCCATTGTAAATACACTGGAGGAACAAACGTCCTTGCGTTTCTATTTTGCATCTTCACAAACAGATACATTGCTTTTAAGCTTGCGTGCAGACCCATCCGAGGTTTTGAATGCCCTTGGAAAGCAATTGCAACAAAACGGCTTCTCTTTTCATTCTATTGGTGATAACCGCTGGGTAATCACAAAGGGAAAGATAACAGAAGAATTGCACACAGCATTTTATATGGATTCTCTGGAAAATGGAAAACACCAGGAAAAAGAGATCCTGCAACTTACCGGACAAGAACAGCAAACGGCGGATTCTGAGAACCGTTTGTATACCATAGGAAACCCCGAGCTTTCAGGCGCAGGGGGAAGGGTTAGAATAACAGGATACATCCGTAACCACACGAGCGGAGAACCGGTTCCCGATATTACTGTTATGACAGAAGATAAAACCCATTATGGCATGTCAGACACCTATGGATTCTATTCCCTCATTTTGCCCAGAGGGTACCACACACTGCAAATCAGAGGATTTGGGTATAAAGATTCCCATCGCTACGTACGTATTTTTTCTGAAGGCACATTAGATATGAATATTGCCGAAGAAATTTTTTCTTTGCAAGGCATTGTCATATCTGCAGAAAAAATGGAAAACGTTCGCAATGTAAAATTGGGACTGGAACGCGTACGAGCAGATAGAATCAGACACATTCCCATGGCTTTTGGTGAGGCAGATGTCATTAAGGCAGTCCTTACGTTACCGGGAGTGAAAACCGTAGGAGAAGCTTCAGGAGGATTCAATGTACGTGGAGGTGCTACAGACCAAAACCTGGTACTGTACAACCAAGGTACTATTTACAACTCTTCTCATCTTTTTGGTCTGTTTTCACTCTTTAATAACGATGTAATAAGCAACCTGGAGTTATACAAAAGCTCCATACCGGTAAAGTACGGAGGACGTATATCCTCTGTCCTTGAAGTCAATACACGTGAAGGTAACAAGAATCGATTCACCGGATCGGCAGGCATTGGTTTACTTACCACAAAGTTTACATTGGAGGGTCCTCTGGTAAAGGATAAAACCTCAATTTTGCTTGCAGGCAGAACCACCTATTCTGACTGGCTCATGCGTTTGATTCCGGAAGAAAGCGGCTATAACAACGGTACGGCTAATTTTTACGATATAAACCTGGGGCTCTCCCATAGGTTTGACAACAAAAGACAATTGTTTGTAAACGGATACTTTTCAAGAGATAATTTTTCATTCCAGCCCGAGGTATCGTACCGATATCAAAATGTAAATACTTCTGCAAGGTATCAGAGTGTTCTTTTTGACCATACAAATATGGTCATTTCAGGTACTTATGACAGGTACAATTACAACACCAGGGACAGCACCAATGCCGGCATGGCATACGACATGTCCTTTTTGTTACAACAAACGAGCTTGAAAGCAGACTTCACAACCAGACCGGGCGGAAGTCATACGATCAATTACGGGATCAATGCACTGTATTATTTCCTTGACCCCGGCTCCTTTATGCCCTTTGATAACAGATCCCTTGTAGTTCCGGATATATTGCAACGGGAACAAGCTGTTGAAACAGCTCTATACGTTGGAGACACCTGGGAGGTAACGCCTCAGTTTTCTATGGAAGCCGGAATCCGTTATGGTTTTTACACGGCTATGGGTCCCAAAGAATACTATACGTATACTCCCGGTCTCCCTAAATCTGAAGAAACCCGGGCAGACAGTCTTTCTGCGGGAAGTGGGAAAATGATATCTCCTTACCATGCACCCGAGTTTCGTATCTCTGCCCGATATGCCTTTACGAGCGATTTTTCTGTAAAAGCAGGATTCAACAGCATGAGGCAGAATATTCACATGCTTTCCAACACCACTGTTATTTCTCCTACCGATATCTGGAAATTATCAGATGCCAATATTCGCCCGCAAAAAGGATGGCAAACAGCGGTGGGTATATATAAAAACCTGTTTAATAATACCATAGAACTGTCTATAGAAGGCTATTACAAGCACATGGACCGGTACTTGGATTACGCACCTTCTGCCAAATTGTTAATGAACAAGCACATTGAAACTGATGTTATTGAAACACAAGGCAGGGCCTATGGTGTGGAACTGATGTTAAAGCGATCTGCCGGAAGGCTTAACGGTTGGTTGTCGTATACTTTTTCCCGAACTCAATTGTGTCAGAACGATCCCATTGTGAAAGATCCAATAAACCAAGGCAACTGGTATCCTGCTCCTTACGATAAACCGCACGACTTGAAGTTCGTAGGAAACTTTAAGTTTACTCACCGTTTTAGCCTATCCATGAACTTGGATTACAGTACGGGAAGACCTATAACCATGCCCATTGGAACGTACCATTATGCCGGAGGATGGAGGCTTCTGTACGGAGATAGAAACTCCCACCGTATACCGGACTATTTCCGTTTGGATATATCTTTTAATGTAGAGCCTTCTCATAAGCTTACATTACTCACTCACAGTTCTTTCACTATTGGAGTATATAATGTGACAGGACGGAAAAATCCATATTCTGTATTTTTTCAAACAGAAGGAAATACTGTTAAATCGTATATGCTTTCAATTTTTGGATGTCCTATCCCTTATATTACTTATAATATTAAGTTTTGATATTTATGCGCTCAAAATATTTCGTTAAAATAATTGGTGTTCTGGCTGCAGCTTTTGTAGCTGTTTCTTGCATAGTTCCTTACGAGCCTGCAGAATTACTCCATCGGGAAGGTACTCTTGTAGTGGAAGGAAATATTTCCATAACAGGACCCTTTTCAATAAAAATTACACGTAGCGCTCCCATTTCAGCAGGTAGGCCGGGAGCCAACAATCTATTTTATGAAAATCATGCTCTTGTTTACGTAAGAGACGAGGTAGGAAAAATTTTTCTCCCCGATTCTGTCTCTCATCTGGGAGAGTATATTTTTGATTTTTCTGATAGGCTCCCGGATCTAAACGCTTCTTATCAGCTTGTTATTGAGTCACCTGACGGAAAAATTTATGAATCTGATCTTAGAAAAGCAAAGTACAGCAGCGATATGGAACTGCATTATAAGATTGATACGTTAGAAGAGAAAGTTAGCATCTTTGTGGATACATATGATCTTACCGGTGGCTCAACATATTATCACTGGCAGTATGAAGAAACGTGGGATTACGTTTCTCAGATTAGGGCTCGCGCTTTTTTTGACGGATCAAAAGTAGTAGAGACAGACGATAGCAACCCATGGATGTACAGATGTTGGAACAGTAGCAAATCATCCAATATACTTTTGCTGGAAACCACTTCTCTTTCCGAAGATAAAATCAAGGATTTTCTTTTGCAAACCATTGAATATAGGAACATTCGAATTACACAACACTATTCCATTGAAGTGGTGCAAACAGTGCTGGACAAAGATGCATATGACTATTGGCAAAACATGAGAAAAAACTCCACCGAAATTGGAGGCCTTTTTTCTCCCCAACCGAATGAAATTTCAGGAAACATCAACTGTGTTTCAGACCCTTCTGTTCGTGCAGTTGGTTTTGTATCTGTATGTAATTCTGTTAGCAAAAGACTTTTTGTAGATTGTACCTCTTTGCCTGGTTACGTTCGTACCCGATTGCCTGACGATACTTTGATGTCACTTAGTGCCAACATCTATGGCTTACAACGCCTGAAACAAATGGGTTTTTCTCCTTATCTGGTAGACAATCAAATGGAAGTGAGTTACTGGAATCTTACAAAATGTATTGATTGCAGGAGTAAAGGAGGAACACCAGAAGTACCACCCTTTTGGCCCCCGGAATGGCCAAGATATTAAAAGAATGATATGAAACGGATCCTTATAACTTGTTTTTTTGCATTTCACGGTTTATTCCTATTAGCTCAAACAGTACAGCCTCATGAGCGTCTGTACCTAAGCACAGATAAAGAGTGTTACCTTGCCGGTGAACCTGTGTGGGTATCTGTATTTTGTTACGATATAAGTTCAGGGAAATCCTCCCCTGTAAGTGCCGTAGCTTATTTGGAAATTCAAAATACCGGCGGTTCACATGTGCAGACAAAGATTGCACTAAAATACGGACGGGGAAGCGGCGTAATTGATCTTCCTTTATCACTTCCAACAGGAATTTACAGATTGACCGGGTATACACGGTATATGCATTTGGAAAGTGAAGATAACTTTCATGCAAGGTATATTACGGTATACAATCCGCTATCTCCTCTGCGTTCAGACAATGTGGCTACAACAACAGCAAAAGAGGAAGAGAGCTTTCCGGTTTATAAAGAGCCTAAAGAAGAGACACGTTTTGGTATTTCTGCAAACAAGAAAAACTATAACGTAAAACAAGAAGTGGAATTAACGCTTAAGAACTTGTTACCGGAGAATGTGTCTGCTTCTGTTTCTGTTTTTAGAGTAGATGGTTTAAATCATTTCCAAAATCCTTCCATAACAGAGGTCGTTTCCAAAACGTTTCAAGAAGAAAAAACGCCTTTTCAGCTGGGAACCATTGACTACTCAGGAGAGGTAATTCATGGATATGTTGTGGACCAAGACAATGAACGGGTAAACCACATAGAGGGTTTTGGTGCCTACTTATCCATTGCAGGTAGTGATATCCAATACATAACCGGGGAAATACAAGATAATGGAAAGATAAGGTTCTTTACTTCTAATCTATATGGAGACGGTACCTTGGTAAGTTACATTCCTTCGGCCAATGACAAAAAACACCACTTAATACTCGACCCCATTTACCTGTTTCCTACTGTGGCAAATCTGCCTGCTTTAGTCCTTGACAAGAAACAAGAAGACGTGTTGCTTGAAAGAAGCCTGGCAGTTCAACTCTATCGGGAATTCCGACTGGATACGTTGTCTGTATTAAAAACATACGGAAACAATTTGCTTTTCGAAAGCTCCGGAATAAGCTACAAGCTAGACGAATATACTCGTTTCCCAACCATGGCAGAAGTGATGATTGAATTTATTCAGGAAGCACGTTTTCGTACGGTTAGAGGAGAGAGAAAGCTTCAGGTAAGGCTTAAGTATATTAACGGCGTAACTTATGAAATAGAGGATCCTACGCCCCCATTGGTCTTATTAGACGGAATACCTGTACCCGATCATGAGAAAATTTATAATTATCCTCCTTCTTTTGTTGAGGAAATTATTATATACCCTCACAAATATGCTTTTGGTCCCATTTATTATAACGGGATCGTTTTTTTCAAAACGTATCGTGGGGATTATCCGGAACTAGAGTTGGAAGAGTCTATGCGCATACACGATTATAAGGGAGTACAGCATCCAAGTAGTTTTGGAATAGTTCCTAAAGACAGCCGTTTTCCGGACTTGCGTCACACCTTGTATTGGAATCCCAAGGTAGAAATCAAAGACAACGAGTCTCTTACGTTGCGCTTTCAAACCGCTGAAACAACCGGTACTTTCAAGGTTGTTGCAGAAGGGTTGAGTAGCGAGGGTACGCCTTTTAGAACGTCTGCTGAGTTCCGGGTAGATCCTTGATAAAGTAGCGCCCGGTTACTTGTAAATAAGTACTTTTGGCCAATTGGTAATCTTTCAAGGCATCTGTCTTGGTATCTCGGCTTTGTTGAAGTCCTCCCCGTGCAGCCAATAACTCTGTAAGATTAACCGTTCCTGCTTTAAAGTATTGTTCGCTGGTTCTTACATTTTCTTCAGAGGCCAAAACGGCCAGTTCCGCCAACTCATACTTTTGGTAAGCTTCTACATAAGACCCCCAGGCCTGTTGTATTTGCATGAGTAATTGTTGACGTCCGTCTTCTTCCCGGATACGAGCACGGTCTTCTTCAATTTTCTTCTGTTTTATGGTAAAAGAACCGCGTGCCCAATCAGTTATAGGAACATTAACAGAAGCCATAACAGCGCCGTTCCATTGGTCTTTATCCAAGAAATTCTCGTAATAATAGACAGCACCCACCCCCAAGGAAGGCAAATAAGAAGATGTTTCCATTTTTCTTTCCAGTTTAGCCGCGTGTACTCCTACCTGCAAAAGTTTATACTCGGTCCTAAGAGGAATTACAGAAGCCGGCTCTATGTACAGCTCCATAGGATTTGTGACTGTCAGGCCTTCCGGGAACATAACCCGGATATGTTCTAAAGAATCTACCGGCAACCCAATTTGACGTCCCAAAGCCATGGTTGCCAGAAAAATGCCGTGTTCCAATTCAACACCTTTGGTCTCCAGCGTATTTTTCTGAAGCTGTACCTTCCATACTTCATTCTGTCCCAGCAAACCTGCTTTATAAGCTTGTTGCACATCTTTGGATAGCGTATCAAGTACCTGCTTCATACTCAAAACGGTATTTCGTTTTTCATACAATGAATAAAGTAGCCAGTAATATTCTTCGGTTTGCAGCAATACTTCTTCCTCTTTCATGGCAGTAAACAGTTTGCTCGCCAAGATGCCTGTTTTGGCTAGTTTGTTGCCATACAATATTTTGCCTCCGTAGAAAATCGGTTGTACAGCTACAGCACTTGCCAAGATCCCGTTCTTCAATAATGCCATATTTCCCAACATACCCAGATCTATATTCATCATAGGATTAGAGGCTTGAAAACCAAATCCCAGTAAGGATACGTTTGGAAAAAAATAAGTTAGGGCCTGCTTCTTTATCTGCAGCGCTACCTCCTCCCCTAGTTTTGCTTCTTTTACCTGTGCATTCTTTTCCAGAGTCATGTGCAGGCAATCTTCCAGGGTGAAAGACTGAGCATTAAGGTTCTGTAAAGCCGGTAGACAAAGAATAAATAGTAAGTAAAGTGTTTTCCTCATGGCAACATCATTTTTTTCTATAGACAATCCAGTAAATTACCGGCATAAAAACAGAGACGAAAAACATGGAGGTAAATACTCCAAAGAAGATGGTGGCAGCCATGGGAGCCCACAAAGAGTCTTTTGTAATCAACATGGGTATAACGGCAACAGCCGTTGATGAGGAAGTCTGGAAAATAGGCCTGATACGCCTGCATCCCGCCATAAACGAGGCTTCTTTTACGGAATACCCCTGCCCTCTCAATAATTCTGCATAATCAAACATTATAATCCCGTTACGTACCACTAAGCCAACAAGCGTTACGATTCCTAAATAAGTGGTAAGACTTATCGGGAGGTTTAGCAACCACGTACCAAATAAAGCCCCCAGGATACTTAATGCAGTAGATCCCAGTACCAGAGCTGCAAGAGAAACTTTTTTAAAGTGAAACAGAAGAATAAGAAATATAAGCAAGACAGCCGTAACAACTCCCTTAATAATACCGGGCATCATGGTTTTGTCTGCTTTGTACGTCCCCGCATATTCATACCTGATCCCTTCCGGCATGGTAGTGTTGTCCATAACTGCCTTTACCTTGTGGAATACGTCGGTAGATATTTTACCGTAATCCAAATCCATCATAAGCGTGAGGGTCGGATATCCGTTTCTACGAACAATCTGAGAAATGTTCCACTCCGGCTCCAAGGTTGCCACTTGTCGTAAAGGCACAGCGGCGCCCGGAATAACCCCGTGAAAATATTCATTGCCTACCTCTTCCGCAGTAATGGTTCCTTCTTGACCTTCTATATGAACAACTACAGGAATGCTTTGCCCCCCTTCTATAATGGAAGTCACAGGTATTCCTGAAAAACGGGATGCCATATGTAGTGACAATAAACCGGGATTGATTCCCACTCGTGAGCTACTTACCGGATCTGTTTGTAAATTCATACCGTATTGATAACCGCCAAAATCTGAGCGAACACTGGCTATGTATGGAATTTTGACAAACTCATGTTGTAAAGAATCTGCAAACAGCATAAGTGCTTCTTTATTTTCTCCTATCAGCCTTACTTCCACTTCATTGTCTGTTAACATGGAATAATCCAGTTGTCTTACACGCACATACGTTCCCGGAAAATAATATTTATATTGTTGCTGAAATTCCTTAACCAATTCCTCTGTTATTCTATAAGAAGGTGTATTGACAATAAATTGAGCAAAGTGAGGTCCCGGTATTTGCGGTGTATAAGACGCTTGAAATCTGGGAGCACTCGTTCCTATAAAAGAAGTGATGGCATGAATGCGCTCATCGTCTTGAATCATCATGCGCAGCGAATCTGCAATACATTCTGTTTCCTTTAATGACGACCCGTAAGGCAAATATATTTCTATCACAAACTGGTTTCTGTCTGCCATAGGCATCAGACGTTTGGGAAGTTTTTGATATACAAAAAACGGAAGTATCAAAAATAAAATAATGACTATAACCACTATGGTAGGGTGAGCAAAAGCTTTTTGTAAGGTTTTTTCGTAAAAAACACCAAACAGCTCCAGAACAGAAATGCCTCTTTTACTTTTTTTCCGTTGTTTTTCAACTACGTGTTGAATTCCTTTTCGTATTGTGAAATACTGAAAATAAGGTATATAAAGCATGGCCACTCCCATAGAGACCATAAGGGAAATGAATATAGCCCAAGGAGCCATAAACATAAATTCAACAAAAACTTCCGGCAACGTGAAAAGAAAAGGGAAGAAAGTGATACTTATGGCCATAGTAGCCGAAAATATGGAGCGAAAATACGAATTGGCAGCAGTTATAGAAGCTTTCCACCGACTCATTCCATGATCCAGGTAATTCAAATAATTATCAATGACCACAATACTATCATCCACTACCATTCCAAGTACCACCAACAAAGACGCTAATGTTACCGTATTTATCTCAAAACCGAACACATACATTATGCCGATAGAGATGAATATGGTGATGGGTATGGACGTGGCTGCCACAGAGGCCACCCTCATGGGCAGCATAATAATCATTACAGCAATCACAGACAAAATGGAAATGAGCATGTCTCTGAGAAAAGAATAAACCGAGTCTGAAACAACATGCGGTTGATCAGAAATACGAAAGATATGCACATCGGGGGGTAATTCTTCTTGAAATTCTTTCAACACTTTATCTACCTCTTTCCCAAGCTCAACCATATTGTAGCCACTGGTCATTTCCACAGACAGAAGCAAACATTTTCGGCCATTATTGGTTATATAGCTCATGGGTTCCGGATATTCTCGAACTATATACCCCAAATCCCTTACTCGCAACACATTGCCTGACTCATCAAAATAAATAGGTTGCTCTAGTATCTCTAATTCACTTTCAAACGAATTGTTCATGTGAATGGGAATGAAGCCGTCGGTAGAATGTAACGAGCCGGCAGAAGTTACCAACCCTCCCGAATAAAGTTGTGTCATTACTTGCTGAGCATTGATGGCATAAGCGGCCATCTTTTCTTTATCCAGATACAAATTAGCTTGTTCTTTTTGATGTCCGTAACTTTTGATGTTGGTTACTATAGACAGGGGACGCAATTTTCCTTCCAGGGTAGCTAAAAGATCCTCCAGACTCTTGTAAGATAAAGATTCACTCTCTAAGGTAATGAGTATGGCAGAAGTCTCTCCAAACTCACTAAGTACCATCAAAGGCAAAACACCGGAAGGCAAATTCACTTTGAATTCTTCCAGATCCATCCTAAGGTTAGCATAGAAATTACGAGGAGAATCTTCGCTTTCATCCAAATCTAATATAAAGTATACAAGACCGTCCCTGGTTAATGAGTACGTTTTGTTGCGATCTACTCCTTTATAACTTAACAAAAGATCTTCCAGAGGTACGGTAAGTTGCTCTTCTACTTGTTCAGACGAAGCTCCCGGATAGATACCCAGCACAAGAGCATTTCTTATGGTAAAATCCGGGTATTCCTTTTTTGGCATGTTGGGTAAAGCGAAAATCCCCAAACCTACCAGGAAGGCAAACAACAGTAAGACTATTTTATAATGGTGCATTGTCCATTCAACAACGCCTTTTCTTTTTTTATTCATTAACTACCGTTACCTTACTATTTTGACTAACTCTCTGATGTCCCTTTTCAATCACTCTGTCTTGCGGTGATAAGCCTTCTGTAACCTTAATACCTCCCTGTACAATGCCTCCAAGGCGTACTGCTCTTTTATGTGCTTTATTTTCTTTATCCAGCACCCAAACAAAATGTCCTTTTTTAAAGGCTTCAGGAATCACAGCTCTAGAAGGAATTACAACTATGTTTTCTACCGGAAGGTTGCACAAAAAAACCTTGCAAACCATTCCCGGTAGCAAGCCGGGAATTTCCTTATCCAGAGTGATCTTTACTTCGTATCCATGGGTATAGGGATGTGCCTGTACTCCTTTTTCTGTTACCTTACCCGTTACCTCAAGGTGTTTTAAGGCACCTACCTTCACACGAGAAAATTGTCCCATTTTAGTATCAAAAATCTCATTTTCCGGAATAGATACCTTAATGACTGATTTTTGCGTATTTAACAAAGTTAATACCGGTTGATCCGGCAATACGTTCATCCCTTCTTCCATCATTCGTTTTCCTACCACCCCCGACTGTGGAGCTCTTAGTTCTGTTTCTGCCAACGCTCTGGCAGCTATCCGTTCCGAAGCCCTTGCCTGTTCCAATTTTGTTTGGATTTCCACATATTGGATCTCAGGTAAAGTACCCGATTGGTAAAGGAGTGTCATTCTTTCCCACGCATCTTCTGCTTGACGAAGCGTTGCCAGAGAAGTGGCATGCATGTTTTCTAACGTCTCAGAATCTGTTTTGGCCAACATTTGACCTTCTTTTACATGCTGTCCTACAGATACGTATACTTTTTTCACTTTGCCGGGTGCCGGAAAGCTTAACAGTAGGTTGTTTGCTTCTTCTACTACCCCTATGTACTCCCTTTCCGTTAGTGAACTGTGCTCACTGACCGTATAAACAGTAACTTTTATCATTTGGGGAGTTGATTTGGAATTTGAAGAAACAGATTTGCAGGAAGCAGAAAGAAAGAAGAAAAATATAAGTAAAAAGATATGATTACAGTATGATTTCATTGTGTGTTTTTTAACGGCTACAAAAGTAATCAAAATCATTATATTTGCATGATCATCTATGGAAAACAAATATTCTCGTTTGCTGCTTCATGCTTGCTGTGGTCCTTGTGTAACAACAGCTCTGGAACGTTTGGTGGAGAACCATGAAGTTTCGGTATTTTTCTTCAACCCAAACATTTATCCAAATGAAGAATACGTAAAAAGAAAGAAGGAAACGCAACGATATGTACAGAATACATACGGTCTAAAGGTTCCTTTTATAGAAGGAGATTCAAACCCCAATCTTTTCTTTAAATCCGTACATGGGTACGAAAACGAGCCGGAAGGAGGAGAACGATGTTCTCTTTGCTTTCGGCTGAGGCTTGAAGAAACAGCTCGCTATGCCAAAAAAAACGGTTTCTCCGGCTTTTGTACTACCCTAACGCTCAGCCCGCACAAAAACGCAAAATTAATCAATCAGCTGGGAGAAGAAATTGCCTCTTCTATAAGAAATGTAACTTACTTCCCTTCTGACTTCAAAAAGAAAGACGGATTCCGACGTTCCGTGGAATTGGCTAAAGAACAAGATTTATACAGACAAACGTATTGCGGGTGTATTTTTTCTCTGTAGATTATTTATATAAAAATCTTTTTATACTGCGTTTGGGGGTTTTCTCAAACTCTTGATTCTGTAATTCGATTTTTGTAATCCTGCTGAAACCGGGAAGAAGCATGTTCAATTTCATTCTGTTTTCTTCCATCAATTTGGCAAGTCCCATATTGTCTAAAGATTCTTGAGACACGCGGTCATAGTCCGGGAATACAAGAGCTACCAATTTTTTATCACGTTCTACAACAATGGATTCAATCACGTAAGGTTGGTTGTTCAGTTTGTCCTCTATTTCTTCCGGATATATGTTTTGACCGTTAGCTCCTACAATCAGGTTCTTGCTACGGCCTTTTATAAATACGTTGTTTTCCTTATCTATAATCCCCAGGTCTCCTGTCCGCAACCACCCGTCCTTAGTAAAAGTAGCTGCAGTAGCTTCCGGGTTTTTATAATAGCCCAACATGACATTGTCTCCGCGTGCTTGCAGTTCACCAACTACGTTGCGCGGATCGGGTGAGTCTACCCTCAAAAACATACGGTGTACTGGCTTTCCGCACGAGTTCTTCACAAATTTTGATGCATCTTCGTAGGACAACAAAGGAGCACACTCCGTCATACCGTATCCCACCGTATAAGGTAGTTTAATGGCTTTCATCAAATCTTCTACTTCCTGATTGATGGCCGCTCCTCCTATAATTAAAGTACGCATCTGTCCTCCAAAGGCATACAGTAATTTTTTTCTTATTTGTCCATAAAGCACCGAAGCCAATCCGGGAATTTTCATCAAGGCCTTGATTATCGGTTTTTCTATGGTGGGAAAAACAGAGCTTTTAAAGATTTTTTCTACCACAAGAGGAACGGTAATGAGCATGTACGGCTTTACCGTAGCCAGTGCATTCAGCAAGACTTTAGGGGAAGGTACTTTCCCCAGAAAGAACACTTGTGTTCCACCGGCCAGCTGATATAAGAATTCAAAAGCCATTCCGTACATATGAGCCATAGGCAGCATAGAAACCAAAGTGTCTCCCGGACCGTTAGGTATTTCACTTTGTCCAAATTGTATGTTAGAGGTAATGTTACGGTTGGT
Organism: Bacteroidales bacterium; assembly: GCA_012510445.1. Classification (GTDB taxonomy): domain Bacteria; phylum Bacteroidota; class Bacteroidia; order Bacteroidales; family UBA932; genus DMER64. The sequence goes on along the minus strand of JAAZIA010000020.1, from coordinate 10,389 downwards.
GAGCATTACTCCTTTGGGAGCACTGGTAGTACCTGAAGTATAATTGATAAGCGCCAGTTCATCTAAATTGTCTGTAGGGAAAACTACGTTTTCCGGCCCGTATCCTTCCGGGTATTTTTGGAGGAACAACTCGTCCAGCCTGGCATGAGTCTCTATAATGGCAGGATTTTTTGAAAAAAGAACAGTGCTGTCTTCCAGACAAATGACCAGTTCCAGCAAAGGCATCCGAGCGATATCCAGCTTGCCCCATAGTTCATTGCTAATAAATAATATACGTGCTTCTGAATGATCTGTAAGTGACATAATGCTGTCCGGTAGAAAATCATTCAGCAAGGGTACAGCTACAGATTCATATCCGGTAGTCGCTAAAAAAGCAATTCCCCATTCTGCGCTGTTAGGACCGCACAGGGCTGTTTTATCACCTTTTTTTAATCCCAATTCTTCAAATAAAATATGAAAACGTGCTATATTCCGAGCTACTTCTCCATACGTATAGGAATTTTTGTTGTAATTGGTCATGGCAGGCGAATCCCATGCCTTAAGTATGCTGTCTCTGATGTAATCAAGATAATGTGTTTTCATAATCCAAAAATTAAAAGTTTACTGCGCAAAAATATACATTTTTAAGAAACTCTTATACGAAAGGTTGCTAAACTATTATACATTCTTAACTATCAGCGCAGTACCCATTCCTCCACCAATGCACAGCGAAGCCAAACCATAGGTTGATTTTCTGCGTTTCATTTCATAAATCAACGTAACGGTAATCCTGTTTCCGGAAGCTCCAATGGGATGGCCCAAAGCAATGGCACCTCCGTTTACATTGCAGTGGGTTTCAAACCATGCATCATCTACTCCGTGCTGCTCTTTAAGTTCATGTATTACTCCAAGCGACTGTGAGGCAAAAGCCTCGTTCAGCTCTACCAAATCCATCTGCTTCAATTCCATGCCTGCTCTTTCCAATGCTTTCTTTATGGCAGGAACGGGTCCCATGCCCATATAAGCAGGATCTACTCCGGCTTGACCCATAGCCACTATTTCTACCAATGGGTTAAGTTCCAGTTCTTTAACGGCACTTTCCGAGGCCAAAAGAACGAAAGAAGCTCCGTCATTAATTCCCGACGAATTAGCCGCCGTAACGGTTCCGTCTTTTTTGAAGGCAGGCCTTAACCCCGACATTCTTTCCGGGGTGGTTGTTCTGTTGGGATATTCATCGGTATCAAATACAAAAGTATCCCTCCTGCGTACAATTTCAATGGGAACAATTTCGTCTTTAAATTTTCCTGTATCAATAGCTTGAATGGCTTTTTGTTGTGATTTATAGGCAAAAGCATCTTGGTTCTCTCTGCTTATGCTGTATTTTTCTGCGATGTTTTCAGCCGTAATGCCCATATGATAACCACTGAAAGCATCGGTAAGACCGTCACACACCATATGGTCAATGGCTTTGAAATCACCCATTTTAATGCCTTGTCTGATTCCTTGCATAATAAACCCTGCGTCGGACATATTTTCTACGCCACCGGCCAATATAAGAGAGGCATGACCACTTACTATAGATTCGTATCCATTCATGATGGATTTCATTCCACTTCCACAAATCATATTCACTCCGTACGCCGGAACGTGATGAGGAATACCGGCATTAACGGCTGCCTGACGTGCAATCCCTTGCTTTTGTCCTGCCATAAGTATGTTACCAACAATGACTTCATCTATCCGGGATGGATCAATTTTTGTTTCTTCCAGAATGTTTTTAATGACTACTGTAGCCATATGAGCGGGAGATACTCCGGTCAAAGAACCTAGCATTTTCCCAATAGCTGTGCGTTTTGCTGCAACAATATATACTTTCTCCATTATGTATTTTTTTATAATTAATTCATTGGTTTTAATTCTTTTGCAGGAATCAACGTGCATCCTGTAGCCGCTTGTACCTGTTCAAAGGTAAACACTTCGTTGATTTCTATAAGTACCAATCCTTCCGGAGTAACATCCATAACTCCCATTTCTGTAATGATACGGTCAACCTGGCCAGCTGCTGTCAATGGCAACGTGCAATTTTCCAATATTTTATGCCTTCCTTTTGCCGTGTGCTCCATAGTGACAATTACTTTTTTAGCTCCTACTATTAAATCCATGGCTCCCCCCATACCCGGTGTCATTTTTCCCGGAATAGACCAGTTGGCAATGTTTCCTTTTTCGTCTACCTGTAAGGAACCAAGCATAGTTATATCCACATGGCCTCCGCGGATGATAGAAAAAGAAGTAGCCGTATCAAAACAAGAGGCTCCCTCTTTAAGAGTAATGGGACCTCCTCCTGCATCTATCAAATCGGGATCTTCCTGACCGGCCTCCGGTGGATTACCCATACCCAAACAACCGTTTTCAGATTGCATGGTCACTTTAATATCAGAAGGTATGTACCTTAAAACTTGTGTAGGCAGCCCAATGCCCAGGTTTACAACGTCACCTTCTTTCACTTCTTTTGCTGCACGACGTGCAATGGTTTCCCTGATTTGATTCTTATCCATAATTCGTTTCTTAATTTTGGTTATTTTTATATTTTACTTCTTTTTACATGTTCCTGAACCACATAAGAGGCTACGTCTGTGGCATAGGAATTGACTCCAAAGCCGGCATCAAAACCTAATTCTCTAGCCAGTTCGTGAGTAATTCTTGGTCCGCCGCAAACGAGGATCATCCGATCTCTTATCCCTTCTGCCTCGGCCATTTCTATAAATTGTGCACAGTTTTCAATATGAATGTCTTTTTGTGTTACCGTTTGCGACACAAGAATGGCATCTGCCTTTAATTCAATAGACTTTGCAATAAGTTCTTCATTGGCCACCTGAGAACCCAAGTTGTGCGCTTCTATCATAGTATAGCGTTCCAGGCCAAAACGGCCTGCATATCCTTTCATGTTCATAATGGCATCTATACCCACGGTATGCGCATCAGTTCCTGTGCTGGCTCCTACCATAACCAGTTTACGACCCACATTTTCTTTTATATAGCCGTCTGTTTCTGTCATACCCATCACAACGGAATCTACTTTTGGGACAGTGATAGCGGAATAATTGACCGTATGCTGCAAATTACCATAACCATTAAAAAAAGTAAATCCCGGAGTAAGCTCCTTAGTATATACTATTTGTGGATTGTCCATGCCCATAGTGCGCATCAATTGTTTAGCCGCCTCTACGGCTTCCGGACCTTCCGGAACGGGCAATGTAAAACTAAGTTGAACCTTACCATCGTTCATGGTATCTCCGTAAGGTTTTACTTGTGTTAAATCCAGTACCTTCTCTAGCATATTATTTTCCTCCTTTAAACACTTCCATGTAAGGGTTCATATATACCGGTGATTTGCGTGATACTCCTTCCAATCCCTTCCCTCCTTCACGCGGACGTCGCACATTGGCAAAATACCCTTTCTCCAAAGCCGTGAACAGACCTTCTTTTTGTACTTTATCCAGTAACTGACAAGCATCTTCCAGCACTTGTGCTGCTCTTTTGCGTACAAAACCGTCTTTGACAAATTCTACCTCGTCTTTTATGTTGCGAAATGCAGAAAAAATATACCTCGCATTTTCTATGGCCAAGTACCTGTCACTCATAAAAGGCGTATGGATGGCTTCTGTAGGCATGCCTAACAATTGAATTCCCTGTCCTGTCCAAATACCTGCCAGGTTAAAGAGGGCATCCTGTATATGTCCTTTAAAAATGTTGCCTGTCATAAATTTTGTAGGGGGCATATATTTTAGCGGCGCGTTAGGAAAAATTTCCCGGATCATTTGAGCTTGTGCCAGTTCGTAGAGAAACGAATTTTCCAGGTCCGGATCAATTTCAAAAGCATGCCCCAGTCCCATTTGCTCTTCCGGGATTCCTGCTATTTTTGCTAACTGCTCGTTGATAAAATCCGAAGCCAGTACGGTATGTGCCTCTTCAACTGCATCTGCTGTAGTCAAGTAGTTGTCTTCTCCCGTGTTGATGATGACCCCGGCATAACCGTTGATCATTCTGGAAAAGTACTGATCTACAAGCGTTCTCTGCATATTGATGTCACGGAAAAGGATGCCGTAGAGGGCGTCGTTCAGCATCATGTCTAAGCCTTCATAAGCTCCCATAACGGCAATTTCCGGCATGCACAAGCCCGAGCAATAGTTACAAAGCCTGATGTACCTTCCCGTTTCCTCCCCTACTTTGTCAAGGGCCTGCCGCATGATTTTAAAGTTTTCCTGCGTGGCATACGTTCCTCCAAAACCCTCGGTAGTAGCTCCGTAAGGCACGTAATCAAGCAACGACTGCCCCGTAGTTCTGATAACGGCAATAACGTCTGCCCCTTGCTTGGCCGCTGCGACCGCCTGTATGGCATCTTCATAGATGTTTCCGGTAGCCACAATCACATACAAATAAGGCCTTGGGCCTTCACCAAGCCTATCCAGATTGGACTTGCGCCTTTGTTTTTTCTCTTGTATCCTTTCTATGCTCTTGTCTATGTATGGACTCAATACTTTTAGCAGTTCTTGGGACGAAACGGTTTTTTCGTTCCAAAAATCTTCTTTTCCCTCTGCTATTTCCTGTGCCATCTGTACCGGAGTTTTTCTTGTATGGTATAGAGCATTACCAAGAAAATAAAGGGCGCCGTCCCCCAGGGATCCTCTTTCTTTTAAAAAATCCACAACCACATTAGGTAAAGGGACACCGTCTTTACCGGTACCGTCAATACCCATCAGGCGGCAAAGTGTTCTTTCAACAGATACAGTAGTATAATTTTCTACAAAGCTTTGCACTTGGCTGCCAATTTCCTCTGCTTTAGTTCTGGCCTCTTTTACTTTTTTAAAATCAAGTCCCAGTTTTGATTTATTCATGATTGTTCTTTTTCAAAAATTCCTGTGCTCTCTTTATAAAAGAATCGTCCACCCCAAGCAAACGAGCTATTTGAAGGGCTTCTTTTGGCACAGAAGTTCTTTTGTCTTCTACTAAGCTGTAGTTCATATACTGATTTATAGAGGTCGGGTCTATACGGCCGACCGCCTTCTCTCCTTCAAAGCCTACCACCCTTAGCTTACGTACAGCGGTGTTAAGTTCTCCGTAATGAGTACTGATCAAGGACATTACACGGTACTGTTCCATAAAAGCAAGCAGAGCGCACAAAATAGCAGTCCCTTCGTAAGGATTGGTAGTTCTTGCCGGCTCGTCTACCAACACAAAAAAACGATTCCCTTTTTTAATTTTGTCCATTATACGGTCCAGGGCAAGCATTTCTGCTGCAAATGATGACAACCCCTTGTAGTAGTCTTGTTTATCGCCTACGACAAGAAAAACGTCCTTTACAAGCGGAATCTGAGCCGTCCGGGCAGGAACAAAGAAGGAAAACTGCGTAAGAGCCTGTATTAAGGCTAACGTTTTCAATACAACGGTCTTTCCACTCATGTTGGCTCCTGTTAACAGGCAAGGTCCTTGATGCAACGTAACCGATACCGGTTGAAAAGTTCCTTTGCTTTTTACCAGAATATCAGCTATCATGGGATTCACCATCCCTTCTATAGACAAAACAGGTGCCACTTGCGGACGTACCATTCCGTATTTTACGGCCAGCGCTGCTTTAGCCAGCCATATTTCCAGCCGGGCCAGTTGATCAAAATTGTTTTGTAAAACCTCGTACCGCTTGCTTAATTCTTCTGATAATGTTTTTCTAACACTCCACTCTTCTTGCTGCACAAGGTCTGTAGCACGGTTCCATGACTCAGGTTCTTTTTCAGGATCTGTAGCCAAAACAGCTTTCCGTGCCTGTGCCAGGGATGGGCTGTATGAGTCGTACATATAAAAACCGGATGTTCCTGTCTTATCTGGATCCAGCCAATCAAAAACGTGCTGTAGACACATGGGGGCTTGGCTCATAAAATCAATTCTCTTACACAACAACCTAAAGTCCCTACACAAAGAAGCAAAGTACTTGAGCTCAAAAAGTTCAATTTCATCTAAAACCTGTTTTTGTTTTAGCGCTTCCAAAGTGCCCTTAATATCATGAACCGTTGTAAACAGATGACGGAGTTGCATAAGAGCAGGCTCATTTTCCGGCAAAGAGTGTATCTCATATGCCTTTTGCAGTATGTCAAAATGTTTCTCAAGCACTTCTGCCTTATCACAAAACGGTATTTGCATAAGGTACCTGCGTACACGGGATCCCGACAATTCCATTTGTTCAGCCAGGTAGTTTAGACCGTCTATTCTTTGGGCAAAACGTGCAAAAGTCATGTTTTTATATTTTTAATATCATATACAGATATGTTCAATGCATCTTGCATATGGCTTACCAATTCTTCTGAACGCAAACAGTATCCTTCCGGAGATACGGGATTTACACATACGGCTAACAAATTGGGCCTTAGGAGTTGAGCCATCCTTCCTCCTTTGCGTAAAAAAGCGTAAAAGGTGGCGGGTTCTGCAAAAATACGTGAAAAATCCCTTACATAAAGACAAATTTTGCCTGCTTCCTTTCTTTCTGTTAAGGCCTTAAGCAACCCGTTGCTTAGTACCCCCGGTATGTAGATCCTGTTTCCGCAAGTATCCAGCACTTGTCTTATTTGATCCGGTGTTAAGGCCGAGTCAATACCGGGGTCTTCTATTTGCCCGTCTTCTGTAATGGTACGAATGCCTTTGGTAATGTTTTCCAAGGGCTTTCTGATTTCTTCTGGTACGGCCGGAAGCTGTATGGTATCGTAAACAAAGCGTGTTCCGGCAACCAAAGTTTTTATGTTGGCTGAAAAGGCTGCTCCCGTTGTCAACACCATCGACTCTGTTACTGCCGGCGAAGCGGGACTTAAACGTGATACGGCACCGTCTACCAGACAGATGTCTACGGGATATTTTGCCGATGTGTTATGAATCCAACGTTGCAGAGATAAGGTATCGGAAGGACCGGCTAAGACCAAAGTTCCTCTTTCCAACGCTCTGGCTGTTATCATTTTCCCTAAAACAGTCTGTGATTTTTCAACGTGGCAGATTTCTGCAGTAAAACGCTTTTGTAAATAAAAAGACCCTACGGTAGTAAAATACATGCCTTTCTCTATAAGAACCTCTGGTTTGGACGTAGCTGTCACACGGTCTATCGCCTCGCCGTCAATGCCAACCGATGTGATGGCCATAACCTTATTGAGTGTAAACAACCGCCTTGTTATATACCGCAAACATTCAGTCTTACCGGTATTTTTTCCCAGCCCTACTACCGACAGGCTGCTGTAGCGGATTATTTGATCAATAAAAGGCATTCAGTCACTTCTTGTGATTGCGTTCCTTTCTTGGCAGGTAAGAAGGTTCCAAAGACAATTGCTGTCCCTGTAAAATACCCGATACCCCTTCCAGCGATTCCAAATCTTTGCAAGTTTCGCAAAGACAAATATTTTCGTAATCAGTAGGCTCTGTGTATGTTGTAATCACACCTTCGTAATTACGTAAAACCATCCGTCCGGGTGCCTGACTGATAACATACGTAGGCATTACCGGAATTTTACCGCCACCGCCCGGGGCGTCCACAACAAACGTAGGTACTGAATATCCCGAGGTATGTCCCCTCAACCCCTCAATAATCTCTATTCCCTTAGAAACAGGCGTTCTGAAGTGTTCCAATCCCATGGACAGATCGCATTGGTAAATGTAATATGGGCGAACCCGTATCATGACTAATTTTCTGACCAAATCTCGCATAATGTGAACGCAATCGTTCACACCACGCAACAATACGCTTTGATTTCCCAGCGGGAACCCGGCATCCGCCATCATTTCACAAGCGGTCTTTGAGGTTTCCGTAATTTCATTGGGATGATTAAAGTGTGTGTTGATCCATAAGGGCTGGTATTTCTTGAGCATTTGCATAAGTTCCGGAGTAATCCTTTGCGGACATACTACAGGTATACGCGATCCAATCCTGATAATCTCTACGTGAGGAATATCCCTAAGTCGTTTAATGATGGATTCCAGTTTGTTATCGCTCATGGTAAACGGATCACCGCCGGAAAGCAAAACATCCCTCACTTGGGGGGTTCGAGCAATGTAGTCAATCGCACCTTGAATCCTGTCGCCGGACGCCTCGTGGTCTTTCTGACCGGCAAAACGCCTGCGCGTGCAATGCCTGCAATACATAGAGCACTGGTCTGTAATCAGAAAAAGAACACGGTCGGGGTACCTGTGGGTAAGTCCCGGAACGGGTGAATCCTCATCTTCGTGAAGCGGATCTACCAGGTCTGCAGGAGACTGATACATTTCTTTTGCAGTAGGAATGGCCTGTTTCCTCACGGGGCACTCCGGATTGTCCGAATCTATCAGACTCAGGTAATAAGGAGTAATGGCCATACGAAGCAACTGAAGGGATTGTTTTACTCCTTCTTCCTCTTGGGGAGTAAGAGTAATGTGTTTTTTCAATTGTTCCAGTGTTACTATCCTGTTTCGCACCTGCCACTTCCAGTCGTTCCACTCCCTATCTGTTACCTCGGGAAACAGTTGCTTTCGTCTATTTTCTTTCATATCTATTCTCTTACGATGCATACAATTCTGTGAACACCTTGCGCAGTTTTTCACTTTCTCTGAGTATTTGAAGTGTAATTTCTGCGTGGCCCTTAGTATATCCATTGCCAACAATCATAGTCACATCAGAACCCACTCCTTCTGCTCCCAAGGCTGCTTTTGTAAAATTGGTTGCCATAGAAAAGAAATAGACCACTCCGGAATCCTTGGTACATAGAATAGAGGCCATTTCTGTATCGGGGATATTTACGTTGTTAATGGTAACATCGCACAACTGTCCTCCGGTGAGCTCTTCAATCTTTTCCAGAACGGCAACAGGTTGTGTTGCATTGGCAGAAAAAACGTGGTCGCAGATATCCAGATCTATCATACGCTGGGTAGAACGTTGACTGTGGCACAGGCCAATCACCTTTCCGGTAACACCTGCTCTTTTCTTTGCCTCGTAACTGCATAGCATACCCGATTTTCCACCGGCTCCAATAATCAAAACCGTATCACCCGGCTTTACCAACTTGGCTGTCTGAGCAGGAGCTCCTGCTACGTCAAGGGCAGAAAGGGCTAGGGTTTCCGGCATGTCGGTAGGGATTTTTGCATAAATACCACTTTCAAACAAAATGGCTTTACCGTCTATATCTACTTGATCTATATCGGGACGTATGTCCTTGATCTTATCTATACGCAACGGAGTTAATGACAAAGAGACGAGCGTAGCAATCCTGTCACCGGGTTTGAGGTCCATTTTACCTTCCAACGCACTGCCTATTCTTTCTACAACACCCAAAAGCATACCGCCCGATCCCGTTACAGGGTTTCTGTGTTTTCCCTGCTTGGCCACTATATCGAGCATAATTTCTGCTATTTTGGCTTTGTCGCCGTTGGCCTGTTCCTGAATTTGTGTGAAGCTGGCCGAGTCTATATTGAGTGTTTTAACATCAATGAGGATTTCGTTGTCATAAATCTCATCCATGTTGTTATCCAGCTTATTGGCCGGTTGTGGCAATACACCTTCCGGATCAATTACACGGTGTAAGCCGTATTTATTACCTTTTTTCATGTTATTTTCTTTTGGGAAGGCTCAGGATTTCCCTTGCTTCATCCGGGTTGGCGATCTCTCTCCCAAACTCACGGGCAAGACGTACCACCTTCTCTACCAGCTCACCGTTTGATTTGGCCAATACTCCGCGGGAGAGGTAAACGTTGTCCTCAAAGCCCACCCTTACATGTCCTCCGTCAATGATGGCAGCGGCTGCCAAAGGCATTTCGTACCTTCCCATGCCTGCTACCGTGTAGGTGGCGTCGGAAGGAATACTTCCACGCAAGAAGACAAAGTCTCTGAGTGAACCGCCAATGCCTCCGTTGACTCCCATAACAAAATCAAAATGAAGCGGCTTGAGTATATGACCTTGCTTGTGTATACGCAGTGCCATTTCAATCATACTCTTGTCAAACACCTCCAGTTCCGGCTTAATACCTCTCTCAATCATGCGTTTTCCAAAATATATGATGGTGTTTTCTGTGTTTTCAAAAATTTCGTCACCACCAAAGTTGAGCGTACCGCAATCCAAAGTTGCCATTTCCGGGTTGAGTTCCGTAGGTTGCAACCTTTCGTCGTTGGTCATACCTACGGCACCTCCTGTTGAAGGTTGGATGATAATACCGGGACATGCTTCTGCAATGCCTTCCATGATTACGCGGAAACGTTCTTTGTCCTGTGTAGGCGTTCCGTCGTCATAACGAACGTGAAGGTGAATGACACTTGCACCGGCATTGTAGGCCGAACGTGCTTCCCGCACACATTCTTCCACTGTATAAGGAACAGCAGGGTTGTGCTCTTTCAGTACTTCTGCGCCACAAATAGCG
>JAAZIA010000001.1 GCA_012510445.1 Bacteroidales bacterium | reverse complement strand
TAACCGATACCGAGCCTTTACAAGACCTTTTTGATAAAACAAAATTCAATAATGTCAATGAACTTAATGGTTCTTGTGAACCGTTATTATTTAATTTTTAAACTTTTTTAATCGTCCATATTTTAAGTGGACACTAGTGAATAGGTTATAGTAAAGAAAGAACAAATATAAGGAAATATACTTATCAAAAAAGCAATAAATCATAACCAAAATACATCTACGTCGTTTGTCAAAGGTGCAATGTGCATATATACAGCTTGTTGTAACCTTACATAAAAGTGTTAAAAGTGTAAAAAAAATTATTTATTTTTCACTCAATCGATATGTAAAGAAAACCTAACAGGTGTTTCTAGCAAGAATCGTAACGTTTAAATAACTAATTTATAATTCAATAGACGGTTGCCTAACGAACAGTTTTGTTTAACTTTACAGTATAAATAATAGTAAGATGAAACATGAGCACGAGCATAATACCTCTGTAGCGTATGCAAAACATTTTGCATGGGCCATTGGTTTGAATGTGATCTTTGTAGCAGTAGAAATTGGATACGGATTGATTGCCAATTCGTCTGCCTTGTTGGCAGATGCCGGTCACAATGCGAGTGACGTACTGGGGTTGATTTTTGCCTGGACAGCAGCATGGATGGCTACATTAAAGCCACGAGGCAGGTATACGTACGGGCTTAGAAAAACAACCGTTTTGGTTTCATTACTCAATGCTTTGTTATTGTTTGGAGCTGTTGCTGTTATTGTATGGGATGCAATAGCTAAATTACGCAACCCGCAGCCTGTAGCCGGAACTCAGGTTATGATTGTAGCAGGAATAGGGATTTTAATCAATGGGTTTACTGCCATGTTGTTTTACAAAGGGCAAAAAACAGATCTTAATATTAAAGGAGCTTTTTTGCATATGGCTGCAGATGCAGGGGTATCTTTGGGAGTAGTTATCGCAGGCCTTTTAATCCAGTTGACAGGGAAATTATGGATTGACCCGATAGTTAGTTTTGTAATTGTGCTGGTGATTTTGTGGGGTAGTTGGCGGTTGTTTACAGAATCGATAAACTTGGCTTTAGATGCAGCTCCTTCGCATATAGATCCCCAGAAAGTAAAAAAATTTCTGCTAGAACAAAAAGGCGTAACAAGTCTTCATGATTTGCACATATGGGCTATAAGCACAACGCAAGCAGCCCTTACTGTTCATCTGGTTATGCCGGAGGGGTTTGAAGATTTGTTTATTGTTAATCTTCAAAAAGAATTGCGAACTCTGTTTGGAATAAACCATACTACCATTCAAATAGAAAACACATCTATGGAATCCCATTGTAATAAATAAGTAGGCTATGGACAAAACACTAATGAACACCCTCACAAAAGTAGCTCCTTTTGCACTGGCGCACCATCAAGTCATTCAGGATAAGAAAGGGAATCCTGTGGATTATACATTTCTGGCAGTCAATCCTGCTTTTGAAGAAATGACAGGTTTACAGGCCGAGGACGTAGTTGGGAAAACTGCCAGAGAAGTTTTTCAAAGCATGAAAGATACGAATTTTGACTGGATAAAAACTTATGGAAGAGTAGCACTGACCGGCCGGTCAAGTTCTTTTGAACAATATTTTGAACCTTTGGAAAAATGGTATAAAGTACAGGCATATTCCCATAAAAAAGGTTTTTTTACCGTCATTTTTACCGACATAACTAAGCATAAAAGGCAGGCAGATGAGCTGGAAGGATTTTTCTCGGTTAATTTGGACCTTTTGTGTATTACAGATCTGGACGGTCAATTCTTAAAAGTAAACAACCAGTGGGAGTCAACTCTGGGCTATACCAAAGAAGAGATTTTGCAACATACTTTTTTTGAATACGTTCATCCCGACGATATCTCTGCTACACAACAGACTGTGTTTGAACTAAGGAAAAACAATGAAGTCCTGGATTTTGTTAATCGCTATCGGTGCAAGGACGGGAGTTACCGCCACATTGAATGGCGTTCAAAACCTGTGGCCGGCTTAGTTTACGGGGCAGCAAGAGACATTACGGACCGGATTGCCATAGAAGAAAACCTAAAGGCAAGTGAAAACAATTTTCGAGCATTTTTCGATTCTCTTAAAGATATGGTGCTTGTTAGCACTATAGAAGGGAAGATACTTCACTCGAACAAGGCTGTTCAGAATGTACTGGGATATTCTGAACAACAGCTTTACAACATGTCTATGGGTGAATTACACGGGAAGGAACATAAGGTGTTGTATGAAGGCTTGCGAGAATCCATCGAAAATAAAACAAGAGACAAATGTCCTTTACCTGTTCAACGAAAAGACGGTACTTTTATTCCCGTTGAAACCCATCTATCTTACGGAACCTGGGATGGTTCCCCTTGTGTTTTTACCGTTATCAAAGATATGTCTGCAGAAATAGAAGCAAAAGATCGTTTTGAAAGAATGTTTCGTAACAATCCCTCTGCTATGGCACTCTATTCCTATCCAGACGGACTCTTCTTAGATGTTAACGATTCCTTTTTAAACGTATTGGATTACAAACGGGAAGAAATCTTGGGCAAAACTACGGAACAAGTAAATCCTTATATCAAAATAAACGTAGCGAGTTTTGTAACAAAACGAATTGATGCCAATCAACCCATTAAAAACGAAGAAATTGTTTTCCACACGAGCAAGGGGGTTGAGAAGCGGGGATTGCTTACCATGGAGGTACTGGAAGGGACAGACAGAAAGTACATACTTGCCGTTCTGGTAGATATTACAGAAAAAACCATCCAAGGAAGGATCCTACGCCTGATGGTAGATATGGCCAAGTCTTTTATCAGCATCTCTGCAGAACGGGCAGACGAAGAGATTAACAAAGCCCTGGCAACTATGGGAGCCATTGCAGCCGCAGACAGGGCTTATGTCTTTCGATACGACTTTGAAGAGGGAATTTTTATCAACACTCATGAATGGTGTGTGACAGAGTCTCTTTCCATTATTGATTCGCTACAAAGCTTGCCCATAAAGCATATTCCCGACTGGCTGGAAGCCCATTCCAAAAAGAAAGAATTTTATATTTATGATGTGGACTCTCTTCCGGAAAGTAAATTAAAGATGGCCTTGAAAAAACAATGTGTTAAAAGTATTCTGACTGTCCCTTTATGGAGCAGTAAAGGCTTGTTTGGCTATGTAGGATTTGATTACATACAGAAACATCATGAATTTTCCGATAGAGAGAAACAACTCTTGATTGTCTTTGCAGAATTGTTGGGTAATGTGCAAAACCAGCTGGATACAAGAATGGTTCTTAAGCAGGCAAAAGATACAGCAGAAAAAGCCAATAGAATTAAATCTGAGTTTTTGGCCAATATGAGCCACGAAATTCGCACGCCTTTGAATGGAGTTATTGGCTTTACAGATCTGTTGCTAAAAACAAAACTAAATGATGTTCAGAAAGAATACCTTGAAAATGCCAATACGGCAGGGAAAACTCTTTTAGACATCATCAACAACATCTTGGACTTTTCAAAAATTGAAGCCGGAAAATTGGAGTTGGAACCTATGGAAACAGACATTGTTGATTTGTTGACAGATGTCATGGACATTATGAAATTCCAATCAGCTTCCAAAAATCTGGAGCCTCTGCTTAACATTCCGCCCGGTATTCCCAGAATGGCAGTAGTTGATCCCGTACGGCTGAAACAGATTCTCACAAACCTTCTGGGAAATGCCATAAAGTTTACCGAAAAAGGAGAAGTTGAACTTCGTGTTGTATTCCATCCGCTTGAGCAGAACAGGGGGGTGTATGAATTTTTTGTTAGGGATACGGGGATCGGTATAACAACAGACCAGCAACAAAAATTGTTTAAGGCCTTTTCACAGGCAGACAACTCAACAACACGCAAGTACGGAGGAACGGGACTGGGGCTGACTATTTCTAACTTGTTAGCTGAAAAGATGGGGTCCGGAATTAGCCTCATAAGTGAATGGGAAAAAGGAAGCACGTTTTCTTTTGCCCTTGAAACTACATACAGACACATAAAGGATACAGAACTTGCGAAAGATGAGGAGGAGAGGGGTATCCGGGGGCTCAAGCGTGTTCTTATAGTAGATGATAACGATTCTAACCGTAAACTTCTTCTGGAGTATTTAAAGTATTGGGGAATGGAGGGTAAAGAAACAGATAACGGCATAAGTGCCTTACGGTTGCTGGAAGAAGAAACATTTGATCTGATGATCATTGACTACCATATGCCTTATGTTGACGGATTGGGGGTAATTCAGATGATTCGAGAAAGGATGCACGTGCTTCCCCAGACAATGCCACTGATCTTGCTCCACAGCTCAACAGAAGATGTATACATTAAGAAAAAATCGAAAGAACTGGGAGTTCGCTACATTATGGTTAAACCGGTCAGCGGAGACAGACTGTATGAGGTAGTTAAAAAAATATTTACGCAAAAAGAGGAGTCATCAGAAAAGATAGTAATCGCTGATACTGCCGGTGGTTCTGATGACAATGCAAGAGCAGCAGAAGTTGCTGCAGTCGATCAGGCGGAAACCTCGGTTATCAAACCGGTTGTTTTAATTGCTGAAGATATTCCAATGAACATGATGCTTATCAGGAACTACATCAATACCTTGTTGCCGGGAACAGAGATTAGGGAAGCAGTTAACGGAAAAGAAGTACTAGATTTTGTTAAAAACGAGCCTATAGATTTGATTCTTATGGATGTACAAATGCCGATAATGGACGGTTTGGAAGCAACAAAAGAAATCAGAAAATGGGAAGCCGGTGGTGAAAAGGAGGGACATGTTCCTATTGTGGCTCTTACAGCCGGTGCTTTGAAAGAAGAAGAAAACAGGGCGTTGGAAAGCGGGATGGATGGATTTTTGCCAAAACCCATTGAAAGAAAAAAACTGGAAAGCTTTCTAGAAAAATATATTGAAAAAAACTTGCCACTCTTGAATTTTACAGAAAAATCGGATTTTGAAGAAATAGAAGATTTGGAAGAACTTCATTTTCACTACTCGGAATTTCTAGAATCGGTTGATGAAGATGTTGATTTGGCAAAAAAAATGCTTTCTATATCAAAAGAAGATATAGCAAAAAAAATGGACGAGCTGGATTTGGCTGTCTCGGCACACAATCCGGATAACATAGCTTCTCTTGCGCATTATATTAAAGGGGGAACATTGACAGCCCGTTATAAAAGGATGGGATTTCTTGCAGGAGAAATAGAAAAGCTGACAAAAGCAGGCGAATTAAGCATTGTAAATGAACTTTTTTTGGAACTTAAAACAGAGTGGGACAGGGTGGTCAAATTGCTTAAAAAGTATATTTGACTTATTTTCTTTTATACTCTGTAGGCGTCATCCCTGTGTGCTTTTTGAAATATTTGCTAAAGAAAGAAGAATCGGAGAAATTCAGATCACTTACAACTTCTTTAATGCTTTTGTCTGAATATTTTAATAAGCTTTTGGCTTCCAGTATCAAGTATTCGTCAATCCATTGAGCAGCAGACTTACCGCTATGCTTTTTAATAAGGGATGACAGGTATTTAGGGGTTATGTTCATTTCAAGGGCATAAAAACTCACGTAATGTTCTTGGCAATGGTGTTTATGCAACAGGGTCATAAATTGAGCAAAATGACGAGCAGCTCTGTCTTTAGGCATGTTGTTTCTACCTGCCATTACTGATTCACGTTTCCAAACGTGAACAAAAAGATAAACAACAGAGGAGATCAACCCTCGGATAATTTCTCTTTTATACGACTCTTCCGGTAAGACATAGACTGAACGGATCAATCGCTGGTAATTGTCAATAATCTCCAATTCTTTTTCTGTAAGCTTCCAACACGGAGTTTCGTGAATGTTTATCAAAGGCGAAAAAATTTCGTTAGGGTCAATATGAATATCCTGTAAAAAACTTGTACTAATGGCTACGGTTCGTATGACTGCTTTACCTGTCTTGTGAAGTTGCACAATGCACTCCGGCGTATACAACATGGCCATCCCTTCTTTGACAGTAAAGTCACGTAAATTTACGGAAACATCAAAAGAGCCCTCTAAACAAACGATTAAAAAATAAACGTCCAGACGCGAAGGATATTGGAAAAAATTTTCCTGAAGCTCCAGTTCTTCTGTAATAAACAACTGATTATCAATGAGAATTCCATTGAATTGTTTTGCTAACTCAATCAGTTCTTTTTCTGTAAAATGTTCAAACGCTCGTATCATAACTATGGTAAATATGTACAATAATACTAATAATTCGTCTTTTGTACAACAATATGATGCAAATCACCCTACACAATGGCCTGATTATTGCTCATATTTACAATATGAAAAAAGAAGAGATATTTTTAGTGACCGGAGCTGCCGGCCATTTAGGTTATACAATAGTGTCACAATTGGTAAATGATGGAAAAAAGGTTCGTGCACTTGTGTTGCCCGGCGATAAATTATCTACTCGGCTACCCGAAAAAGTGGACGTATGTTACGGTGACGTATTAGATCCCGATTCTCTGGATCGTTTCTTTTCCATTCAAGAGGATACGGATATTTTTGTGATCCACTGTGCCGGGATTGTTACTACTTCCCTCAAATACCAACCCATGGTTTACCAAGTGAATGTGAAGGGGACTCAGAACATGATAGACGCTGCTTTAAAGCACCCTGTAACCAAGTTTGTTTATGTGAGTTCAGTGCATGCCATTCCGGAATTACCAAAGGGACAAGTTATCAAAGAAGTTGACCGTTTTGATAAGAGTTTGGTTTACGGAATGTACAGCCAAACAAAAGCCGAGGCAACACAGTGTGTTCTGGACGCTGAACAAGCGGGCCTTGACGTTACAGTAGTACATCCATCCGGGATTTGCGGTCCCAACTCACACACCTTAAACTACGCATCGCAGTTGGTGATCGAATGTTGGGAAGGCTCTATGCCTATGGGAGTTGAGGGCGGATACGATTTTGTGGACGTAAGGGACGTATCGCGAGGCATCATAGCCTCTTGCCGGAAAGGAGGCAAAGGACAATGTTACATCCTGGCCAACCGCTTTATATCCATTAAAGAATTTTTCCGCACGTTTCAGAGCATTACCGGGAAAAAACAACCCAGTGTTATGGCTCCTATGTGGGTAGCCAAGGCGGCTTTGCCATTCTACTCGCTGTACTACAAGATTAAAAAACAGCTTCCCCTGTTTTCCTCCTATTCACTATATACGCTCCGTTCTAATGCGTTGTTTTCTACAGATAAAGCCCGTCTTGAACTGGGTTACGCTACCAGGCCTTTTCAGGATACCATGTTCGATACGGTTACCTGGCTTAAAAATCAAAAAAGCATTACTTAGGGCGTCTCTTAACTAATTTTTACGTACTTTTGCATCCTCTTTATTAAGGGAGAGATGGCAGAGTGGTCGAATGCGGCGGTCTTGAAAACCGTTGGCCTGCGAGGGCCCGGGGGTTCGAATCCCTCTCTCTCCGCCACAAAAAACCAAAAGCGGTACGAAGTGCCAAAAAGAAACAGCCTGAAAACGAATTTATTTGTTTTCAGGCTGTTGACTTTTTTATAGGCGGTTTACCGCCGCTTTTGGTTTTTTGTGAAGCAACCCCCACCAGGGAACACCGAGCGCCTTTGGCGCGAAGGTAATCCTGGGGTGGTTTTTTGTTTTGCGCACCTAGCCTTTGCGCACCCAGCCTCAAGATGGTGCGCAACAAAAATATTCAAATAAGCACAACTTACAGGAATTCAGCTAAATGTACTTTTGGGGCGAAAGTTTCTGCGCACCATCTTGAGGCTGGAACGCCGTGCTTAATCCTTTACACAACGCACAGACATCGCATACGCCGGGTAAACCTCTTCCGATGATAAGCCAGTACCATCTTTGCCAAAGCCCTTTTTATTGGGAGCGAACACGCCTGGATCCCCTATTGGGTCATATTCTATTTCTGTAGAACTCCACCAGCTGGCACTGTTACCCATATAGATGAACCCTCCATACTGTGCAAGAAATACCCCTCCCGGAAGAGCGGAAAAGCCCGATTTGTTTCTGTATTCTGGGTAGTCGCTATTGCCTACAGTACCTATGTTTTCTGAAGTATCCCAACCACTATCACTCGCCATTGATTTGGCAATTCTATTACTTGTTGTGCTACTATCGAAATTGTATCCGTTGGCAATTAGGTAATCTTTCAATTGTGTCCACTCTGCGTGGCTGGGCAAATGCCAGCCCTCGGGGCAGGCACCTTGTACACCGCTGGGGTTAGAGGTACTACTTGCAGCCTTATCCATAGCCGCCGGCCAATTGTAAAGCACACCGTATGTTTGGTAGTTTGATTCGGCCTTTGCAGTTGCTACATCAGATCCATCATATCCGTATACGTAATAACAAGGATCATCTAAAGAGGATGTTTCCGGGCCAACAACAGAAGGCAGATATTTCAGGTTCTCGGCCATCCAGATTTGGTCGCCAATCTGTATTGTTTTATACACGTTGTCATCACGTTCGTCGGTAAGTGAACCGTATTCAATATCTTTTGTTATAAAAGTTTTTTGTTCCCCGTAAGCTGTACCTTCGGAATTTGTAGCGTAGGCTCGTACGTAATAAGTAGTGTTTAGAGTAAGATCTGTAATACTACTTGTATATGCTCCCATACCTGTACCATCTTCTGTTTTAAAGTTTTCTATGGTGGGATCTTCTGATGGGCTCCAGCAAACGCCTCGGGCTGTAACCTTAGCTCCTCCATTATCAGTCACTTCACTGGTGCAAGTGGCTGTAGTGGATGTAATGTCTCTAATTTCTCCTGTAGTCACTGCGGGAATTGTCTGTACTTCCCGTGTTGTAAATGTTTTTTGCTCACCGTAAGCTGTACCTTCAGAATTCGTAGCATAGGCTCGTACGTAATAAGTAGTGTTTAGAGTAAGATCTGTAATACTACTTTCATATTCACCTAAGCCTGTACCATCTTCTGTTTTAGAGTCTTCTGTGGTTGGTTCCTCTGATGTGCTCCAGCAAACGCCTCGGGCTGTAACATCAGCTCCTCCATCATCAGTCACTTCACTAGTGCAAGTGGCTGTAGTAGTTGTAATGTCCGTAATTTCTCCTGTAGTCACTGCGGGAATTGTCTGTACTTCCCGTGTTGTAAATGTTTTTTGCTCTCCGTAAGCTGTTCCTTCAGAATTTGTGGCATAGGCTCGTACGTAATACGTTGTGTTGTGGGCAAGATCTGTAATACTACTTGTATATTCACCTAAGCCTGTGTCATCTTCTGTTTTAGAGTCTTCTATGGTTGGTTCCTCTGATGTGCTCCAGCATACGCCTCGGGCTGTAACATCAGCTCCTCCATCATCAGTCACTTCACTGGTGCAAGTGGCTGTAGTAGTTGTAATGTCCGTAATTTCTCCTGTAGTCACCGTGGGAATTGTCTTGGGTTTTTCCTGTGGTTTACAGGAAATCAGCAATCCCAGAAATAAAAGGAAAACTGTTTTTTTCATAATACTTAGTTTTGAAGTGTTATTAATCAGGTGCTGGTAAACTAAAATGCGTTGGTACAAATGGAGAAAAGGAGCGAGGGCTCTGAAATTAAATACTATTACTTGCTATTTGGGGAGTTTAGGATCTACCAAGTATTTAATTCATGGATCGCTAAAATATACTCTTTTTTTGTTTAAAAACCAAAGAGTTACTAGCTTGATTTAGAATCCGGTTACCTTAGATTTATAACCAGTTGGAGTATTATTGTGCTTTAAAGTGGGTGAGTTTGTTGGTGGTGTTGAAATCGTACTTCGGATATTCGTACAATTTGAACCTGCGTTCTGTCTCCCCGGTGGTGTAATACCAAATGCTGCTATAGTTATTGGGATTTTCTCCGTATTCTTTCAGTTGCCGCAGGTAGGCGGCTACGGATTTGTTTTCTATAATAAACACGTTTTCCATGTTGTCAATGACAGGGCTGTGCTGACGGTTTTGGTCGTGTTCAAAACAAAGGATCCTTTTCCCATCGGCTGTTATGCCAATGGTCCGGTACGTCATGCTCTTTCCAATACCCGGTAAGTTAAGTACATCCCGGTCAGTAGCCAGGAACGGCAACTTGTGTTCTTTCATAAACGCCCGCACGTTTT
Source organism: Bacteroidales bacterium (assembly GCA_012510445.1). GTDB lineage: Bacteria > Bacteroidota > Bacteroidia > Bacteroidales > UBA932 > DMER64. The sequence goes on along the minus strand of JAAZIA010000001.1, from coordinate 7,580 downwards.
TATACACATTGTCCCCCTGTTCAAACATGTCACAAATGGCATCTTCCTGCTCTTCTGTTAGAGCGCCTAAGATTTTTTCTTCTTCCCGTTTTTGAATGGCCCTGCAGTTGGGGGCAAAAACGGCATAATTTTCCTGGAATCCTTTCACAGAAAATGTATAGTAACAGATTACACCCAGTTTGTTTAGTTTCCTGCGCAACTGGGCGGTATGGCCTCTTCTTGAAGCCGATACCGTAAATACCAGTTGGTTGGTAATGGTCCATCCGGTGGAAAGAATTTTTTTGATGGCCCGTTTGGATTCCAGCGTAATTTCCAAAGGACTCTGAAAGTGAGTCTGGATAATAAATTGTTTAAACCCAATGGCAGATGCTTTTTCTTTAAAGTCTTTTAAGATTTGCACCAGTTCGTCGTTTACTCGCATGGGCAGGTATGCCAAAAGCCGGGTTCCCAGCCTGATCCGTTGCATTTCTGCATATTTTTTCCCGTTGGGACGTTTTAAGTTAGCCTTTCTTTTTCTGACAGCCATTTTATAAATGGCATCCAGCAAATTCTTGAGTGTTTTGTTCTGGCTCATAAGGGCGTCTCCGCCTGTTATGAGGATGTCTCTTAATTGCGAATCTTCCTCGTAATACTTCATGAGGGAACGAAGTTTTTGATTCCACGTTGCTTTTGGCTTTAGTTTTTCCAGATCAAAATTTAGGTTTTGTCTTTGAAAATCGTACATCCTTTGACAAGATGCGCATAACCCTCCACAGGCACGGCCTACAGAATCGGGGATAAGAATGGCCACATCCGGATAACGCCGGTGAATGTTTTTGGTATTGGGCAACAACCAGCCGGCCACATTGGGCTTGCCGGGTTCTACCTGATCTTCACGCTCCCAGGCCACAATGTCTCCAAAAGTTTCAACCAGCTCTTTGGAATAAATTACGTAATTGCGGATGGCCAGATCGTTGTATCCTTCTTCCGAGGTGTTGAGCAAAGATAAATAATAAGGAGTGGCGAAAGTGGGGATTCCTTTTTTGCGTGCTTCTTTTAACAAGGCCATGGTTTCGTCTGAGAGCGTGTTGTTTAACAGCATATTCAGATCCGAGGGTTTGCGGGCGGCCATAGCCAGATGAAAATTATAATCATTCCACCACTGTTCCACTAAATTGAATTTTGCCAGGTAGGTAGCTCCTTCCGGGAAAACGTATTTTCCTGCCTGACGGTTTTCGATTCTGGCCATGAGCAGGCGAATGATACGTTCTTTATTTTCTTCTCTTCCCTGTACAATGCGAGGACTTAAGCCGGAATTCCATCGTTTCATCCATGCGGCTACTTTTTTTGCAGTAGGTTTTTGGAAATCGGGATTGTATAGAAAAGCAAATTGATGGTACAGTTCAAGAATAAAATCGCTGGTTATGGTATTGTTAGCTCCACCTCGCAACCATTCCCACAATAACGTAATGGTGTTGATTCTCAGGTCTTCTTCAGTGGACAGTTCATGTATGGTGGTGTTGTTATTTTGAAGGAGTGTTAGTATGCTTTGGGCAGGTTTACTGCCGTGGTTCGGATGATTTTGTATGTATGATTTCAGTTGCGCACCAAACGTTTCTGCACGGTTGTTTTCTTTGGCCAGGGCAACAAGTGCGGGGAACTTCCTGCTGAATAAAGCCAACAATTGTTTTGGATGTAAGAATAGTATATCTGTCTGTTTTATCATAATCAGATAATTTAAGAAGTAAAGTACTACTGATGGGTGAATAATAATGATCAAGAAAACATCAATTCACCTGACAAGCAACAGACAAATATAAAAAAAAAATAAAAAACAGACTTTTAAGCTAAAACTTACTGCCTGCCCATAAAGAGAATGGTACCCGTACTTTTTTCTACAATAAGGTATAGGAACGATTTGTTTATAGTAAAGGGCATAGGAGCGTCAGGATCTAAAGAAGTTTTTCTAATACCAACCGCCGTTACGGCTGCCGCCCGGGTTCCCTTTTCGTTAACCTCTATGTATGTTTTCTGTTTTACTAACCCAATGAACAAACCGCTTACCGGTGACAAGTTGCTGAAATCTGCTGCTCCTTCTATAAAAGGCAGGGTCATACCCATGGCCCAAAGTGTGGGTATAAGGTCTTTTTCAAATTCAGTTGTAAATTTTGGCATAGAAACCTCAAGCTTCCTGTTGTTACACTCCAGATCGTTCATAACGGTCTGCCAGATTGCCGGTGTCATCTCCTGGTGAATAACCTGTTTTGCAGTAACTCCTTCTTTTGGCAGGATGACAACCATGGAATAAGCCTGGTTCCCATACGGGAACGAGGCAATCCCGGCAAACTCTGTTTCTGTATAAGGGAAGGTTTCTGTCTGAGTCATATAATTGACGGTACTTTCTTGTTCAAAATCCGGATAGAAGGTGTCATCGTATGAATGAGCTGCATCAAAAGCATAAGTCCAGGTTCCTTTAAAGTAGAGTGCATTGATCAGGTACGCCAGCATAGAAGGTTCTATTTCATCTATGATCTCCTTAATCAAACCGTTTGTTTTATTTGCACACCAGTTGTTGATGGTTTTAATTGCCTGATTGCTGTCAAAGTTAAGTTCTCTGGCCTGTGCATGGTAATAGGTGTCGAGCAGATTTTTATAGGAATCATAAACAGGGAATCCTTCTCGTATCCAGAGTGAGTTGGCTATGGCCAGCTGTGTTTTTTTATCTGCATTGGGAAGTTCTCGGGACATTTTTTCAAAGAACCCATTCATTTCTTCATAGGTATAACCTTCAAAACCAAGGACTTCTTTCATCTGAACTGCTGTGTTTCCTGCTGTTCCGTTGGCTGTCATAGACAGTGCCAGCGAGGCACTTAACGGAGAAATAAAAAAGCCGCCATCTTCTTCCAAAGCCACTTGTTTGAACAGCCTGAAAGCAAAAATACCGGCATCCGCATGGATTGCCTGCTCTGTTTTTGTCAGTACAATAGTGCGGCGCCGGTTACATTGTTGCTGTATTTTTTCACAACCTGAAAAACAAACTACAGATGCTAGCAACGCTACAAGCAAAAATACCATCGGCAATGCTTTTAACGGTACTAATGTCTGTGTTTTGTTTTTCATACATCAAAACTTGTTAGCGTTTTATATACATACCCTCGCGGGAGAGCAGGTGATTTAAGTTGGCCAGGTTGTATACCAGTACAGCTTGAACTACAGAAGTGTGTTCCTGATATTCAGGAATACTTTTTGTGTATAGGTCACGCTCTGTATGCCAGATCTCCCTGTAATTAAAGTCGTATCCTTTAACATCGCGATCGCGCAACATGATGGTAGGTACGCCTTGGATGGCAAAAACCGAGGCGTCTGTACTGCCGGTAGTAGTAGGCCAAGGTCTGGCCGGTATAGTATCTACGGTAAATGGGAAATCGGGGTTTATAGAAGAAATGTGTTTAGAAGCTTTCACAAAATCATCGTACATGGCCTTGGGAACAGCTACGCCGCTGGCAGCCAAAGGTCCGCCGTCACGATTAAAGAGGTTGGAAATCCGATCCAATCTATCTTTGTGCTGCTCTACCCAGGCCTTGGCACCCAGCAGACCAAACTCTTCTCCGGCAAAGAGGATAAATACAATGGAGCGTTTGGGCTTGGCTCCGGCAACCGATAGCAAACGAGCTGTTTCCATAGCCGGGGTTACACCTACGCCACAGTCTATTCCACCGGTAGCCACATCGTAAGAGTCTAGGTGACCGCTTACCATAACGTATTCATTGGGAAACTTTGTGCCGCGTATGGTAGCTACTACGTTATGAAAGGGAACGGGACCGGGCCTGAAATGGTTTCTGATGTCAAATTCCAATTCAATGGGATGCCTCTCATATACCAGTTGGTAAATGTACTTATACTGATGTTCATTCAATTTTATATCTGCCACGTTTGGCAAATTTTCAAACGAAGAATTTTCGCCAAAGACTGTCTCTTTATCCCAGAGGGCCGTAATAGGTACCGGCGAAGATTGAATGACTCCTAAAATGCCGGCCTCTACCATTTGTTTGTAAAACAGAGCCGGTTCTTCTACCGGTTTACGCAAGCTGTCTTTGAGTTCTTCTTCCATACCGGACAGGTTCATCATACGTGCTCCGGTACGCATTCTGTAGCGGTACATAACACCGTTGTTGTGACGCGCAATTTCTTCGTTCAAAATACGGACAGAGTCCCTGCGCTTGTCAGCCTCGGGAGTCCGTTCAACAGGCCAGCCGTTATTGGTACCTGATACAAGTACCCAAGCACCTTTAAGCCTACCTTTTACGCGCTCAAAATCGGCTTGTGTTTTAGGTTCAATAACCACATGTCCACGTTGCAGGCCTTTTGTTCCGGCCGTATAAGAAGGAGTAGCAAAGTGCAGGTGTATACCATCGCTGCCGGGCAATACGGCACCGTAGATTTTGCCTGACCAAGGGCCTCGGCTGAAACCTACTTTGGTCTCACCGGCTTTTTCAACGGAAACTTCCAGACCCCACGATTCAAACATAGAAGCACTCCAAGCTACTGCTGCATTGTATGCATCGGAGCCTACGGGACGTCCGCCAATACGGTTGGACAATACATCCAGATGATCTTGGGTCAAATTATTGGTAGTGCCCTCTTGTATGATTTTTTTAATTACGGCATCTTGTGCCTGTACCTGAATAGATAGAATAAGCAAGCCTGCTGATAAGAGCAAGCCTGTGAAAATGGTTCTGTATTTCATGTGAGATTAAATTTTGAAAACAATTAGGTACAAATATAGTGTTTTATATCTTTGTATCATGATTAAGCTAAGGGAAATAGCCAGCGCATTTGTTGTTTTGTTTGCCATTATTGATATAACCGGGTCAATTCCTATCATACTTGACCTGAAAGCAAAAGGTAGAAGTTTCAAACCTGCCATGGCAACACTTATCTCTACAGCTCTCATTTTCATGTTTTTATTTTTAGGAGAAGCTGTTTTGGAACTTTTTGGTGTTAACATATCTTCCTTTGCGGTAGCCGGCGCCTTGGTTATTTTTGTAATTGCTGTGGAAATGATCTTTGGTGTAGAAATTTTTAAAGATGACGGACCTGCAGATGCAGCTACCATAGTACCTCTTGTTTTTCCCCTCATAGCCGGAGCCGGGACCCTTACTACCGTACTTTCGCTCAGGGCAGAATACAGTTTGTTGAATGTGACTATTGCTATTTTACTAAATATGGGACTCGTATACCTGGTATTGAAGCACATGCATTGGGTAGAGAAAATATTGGGGAAAGGCGGTATTTATATGTTAAGGAAATTTTTTGGTATTATTTTGCTGGCAATGTCTGTCAAACTTTTTGCTTCTAACATTACAGGACTTTTTCATTAAACTAAGTGTAAAAGTAAAATACTATGAACCCGGGTAAATTTCTTTCTTTTTGTATAGGCTGTGTTTTGTTACTGATTTCCTGCGGAAATAAAATTCCAACTCCTCCGGAAGTCACGCAACCGGAATGGATCATTGGTGCAGACGTTTCTTTGCTGGACAGGAACGTGGCAGCAGGTGCCGTGTATAAAGACACCAACGGAAAAAACGTGGAAGTTCTTTCTTTTTTCAAGGAAAAAGGCATGAATTATGTTAGGCTACGCCTGTTTGTTATGCCCAATTTGCAATCAACCGCCTGTCAGGATCTGCCCTATGTTCAAGAAATGATCTTGAAGGCAAAAGCGAAAGGGTACAACGTATTGTTGGATTTTCATTATTCAGATACGTGGGCAGACCCGGAAAAACAATTCAAGCCCGCTCTTTGGGAAGGGCTTACTTCCGGGGCTTTGGCAGATAAAGTCTATACGTATACGCGCCAGGTTCTGACAACCTTGGTGAAGAACAAGGCAGCTCCGGATATGATCCAGATTGGGAACGAAGTAACGAACGGTATGCTTTGGGATTCGGCAAGGGTAAGTGTTTGGGACGGAGAATGGAATACGCCGGAGCGTTGGGCTTATTTTTGCAAGGTGCTTTCCATGGCTTCCAAAGCTTGCCGAGAAATCTGTCCGCAAGCCTGGATTATGGTACATTCAGACAGGGGAGGAGACAGAGAAGCCGCTTTGCGGTTTTTCAATCACATGCAGCAAGGCAAGGTAGATTACGATATTATAGGGTTGAGCTATTACCCTTTTTGGCACGGACCGTTATCGCAACTGAAGCAGTGTCTGGCTGCTTTACAGACGACCTTTCCCGACAAACCTGTCAACCTGGTTGAGGTGGCTTATGCCAATCATCTTTGGGGTGTTCCGGATAATGCGGGCTATCCCATTGAATATCCGGCTACTCCGGAAGGTCAAAAAGCATTTTTTGAAGACTTTCTTCAAGTTCTCAGAGAGTTTTCCCATGTGAACGGTTATATGTACTGGTATCCGGAAGAAACGTACGTTCCGCAAGGTCCGGTCCTTACCTTGCATAGAGGGGTATTTGATATCCATACAGGCAAGGCACTGCCGGTAACCGACGTATTTAACTTATAAAACAGCCGGTGATGTTTAGCAGGGCACTTTATTATCTGAGCCCAGTACGTTTACAATTTTGTGTTTGTACAGTTCTTTGAGCATTTCACGTGCAGGACCCAGGTATTTGCGTGGGTCAAATTCTTCCGGATGCTCCACAAAGACTTTCCGGACAGCGGCCGTCATGGCCAATCTTCCGTCAGAGTCGATGTTTATTTTGCAAACAGCCGAGCGGGCAGCCTTCCGCAATTGGTCTTCCGGAATACCTATGGAATCTTTGAGTTTGCCTCCGTACTTGTTGATTTGTGCCACAATGTCTTGCGGAACGCTGGAAGAACCATGCAATACAATGGGGAATCCGGGAATGCGTTTTTCTATCTCGGCCAAAATGTCGAGCCGGATTTCTGTTTTTTGTCCTGGTTTAAACTTGTAAGCCCCGTGAGAGGTTCCAATGGAAATGGCTAGGGAATCTACTCCCGTGCGGCTCACAAAATCCTCTACCTGGTCGGGTTGTGTATAAATGTGTTCGTCTGCTTTTACATCGTCTTCAACTCCGGCCAGTACTCCCAGCTCGCCTTCTACAGTTACGTCGTATTGATGTGCGTATTCCACTACGCGACGTGTAAGGGCTATGTTTTCTTCATACGGCAGGTGTGAGCCGTCAATCATAACAGAAGAAAAACCGTATTCTATACAATTTTTACACAGCTCAAAGGAATCGCCGTGATCCAGGTGCAAGACTATGGGAATGGCACATCCCAGCTCTTTTGCGTATGCAACAGCTCCTTGTGCCATATAGCGCAGTAAGGTTTGGTTGGCGTATTTGCGTGCCCCGCTGGATACTTGTAAAATTACCGGTGATTTTGTTTCTACACAGGCGCTGATGATGGCCTGCAATTGTTCCATGTTGTTAAAATTGTATGCGGGTATAGCATACCCTCCTTTCATGGCCTCGGCAAACAACTCTCTGGAGTTTACCAGACCCAATTCTTTATATGATATCATAATAATAGTTTATTAACAAAGATAAGACTTTTGATGTATATTTGGGGCAGATAAACCTTAATTCAGCATGAAATCCTATATACTGGAAGAGACCAACTGG